>NZ_JAMQAU010000016.1:0-158938 GCF_023701505.1 Pseudomonas sp. SR18
GAACTGACCAAGATCGGGCTGTGGAAATGAGTACGGCGGCCCTGCGGTTCGAGGGGATCGGCAAGACCTTTCCCGGGGTCAAGGCGCTGGACGGCATCAGCTTCAGCGCCCAGCCGGGGCAGGTGCATGCGTTGATGGGCGAAAACGGCGCGGGCAAGTCGACGCTGCTGAAAATCCTCGGCGGCGCTTACATCCCAAGCACCGGCACCGTGCAAATCGGCGAGCAGACCATGGCGTTCAAATGCGCGGCGGACAGCATCGCCAGCGGTGTCGCGGTGATCCATCAGGAGCTGCACCTGGTGCCGGAAATGAGCGTCGCCGAGAACCTGTTCCTCGGCCATCTGCCGTCGCGCTTCGGCGTGGTCAACCGGGGCCTGCTGCGCAAGCAGGCCCTGGCTTGCCTCAAGGGCCTGGCGGATGAAATCGATCCTGAAGAAAAGCTCGGGCGGCTGTCCCTTGGCCAGCGCCAACTGGTGGAAATCGCCAAGGCGTTGTCCCGTGGCGCCCATGTGATTGCTTTCGATGAACCCACCAGCAGCCTGTCGGCGCGGGAGATCGATCGCTTGATGGCGATCATCACGCGCCTGCGCGATGAGGGCAAAGTGGTGCTCTACGTGTCGCACCGCATGGAAGAAGTGTTCCGCATTTGCAACGCGGTGACGGTGTTCAAGGACGGCCGTTACGTGCGCACCTTTGACGACATGAGCGCGTTGACTCACGACCAGTTGGTGACCTGCATGGTCGGCCGAGACATTCAGGACATCTACGACTACCGCCCGCGTGAGCAGGGCGAGGTCGCGCTCAAGGTCGATGGTTTGCTCGGCCCCGGCCTGCGTGAACCGATCAGTTTTGACGTGCGCAAAGGCGAGATTCTCGGCCTGTTCGGCTTGGTCGGGGCAGGGCGCACGGAGCTGTTCCGCTTGCTCAGCGGCCTGGAGCGTTCAACTGCCGGCAGCCTTGAGTTGTGTGGGGAGCCGTTGCAACTGCGCTCCCCGCGCGACGCCATCGCCGCCGGTGTTCTGCTGTGTCCCGAGGACCGCAAGAAGGAGGGCATCATTCCGCTTTCCAGCGTCGCCGAGAACATCAACATCAGCGCCCGTGGCGCCCATTCCTCGTTCGGCTGGTTGCTGCGCGAGACCTGGGAAAAGGGCAACGCCGACCAGCAAATCAAGGCGATGAAAGTCAAGACGCCGGATGCGCAACAGAAAATCATGTACCTGTCCGGTGGCAATCAGCAGAAGGCCATTCTGGGCCGCTGGCTGTCGATGCCGATGAAGGTCCTGCTGCTGGATGAACCGACGCGGGGCATCGACATCGGCGCCAAGTCGGAGATTTACCAGATCATCCACAACCTCGCGGCCAGCGGCATTGCGGTGATTGTGGTGTCCAGCGACCTGATGGAAGTGATGGGGATTTCCGATCGCATCCTGGTGCTGTGCGAAGGTGCCCTGCGCGGCGAACAAACCCGTGAACACGCCACCGAATCCAACCTGCTGCAGCTGGCCCTGCCGCGCCGCGTGACGAACTGAGAGACGACCATGACCACTCAAAACAACGCGTTGCCAACCGCACGCAAACCCCTCGATATGCGCGCACTGCTCGACAACTGGGCGATGCTGTTGGCGGCGGTGGGCATCTTTGTGCTGTGCGCCTTGCTGATCGACAACTTCCTCTCGCCGCTGAACATGCGCGGCCTGGGCCTGGCGATTTCCACCGTCGGCATCGCCGCGTGCACCATGCTGTTCTGCCTGGCGTCGGGGCACTTTGACTTGTCGGTGGGCTCGGTGATTGCCTGCGCCGGTGTGGTCGCAGCTATCGTCATGCGCGACACCGAGAGCGTGATGCTCGGCATCGGCGCCGCATTGCTGATGGGCCTGATCGTCGGGCTGATCAACGGCATCGTCATCGCCAAGCTGCGGGTCAACGCGCTGATCACCACCTTGGCGACCATGCAGATCGTACGCGGCCTGGCCTACATCTTTGCCGACGGCAAGGCGGTCGGCGTGTCCCAGGAGCAGTTCTTCGTGTTCGGCAACGGTCAGTTGTTCGGCGTGCCGGTGCCGATCCTGATCACCATCGTGTGCTTCGTGTTTTTCGGTTGGCTGCTCAACTACACCACCTACGGGCGCAACACCATGGCCATCGGCGGCAACCCGGAAGCGGCGCTATTGGCCGGGGTGAACGTTGACCGCACCAAGATCCTGATCTTCGCCGTACACGGCTTGATCGGCGCACTGGCCGGGGTAATCCTCGCCTCGCGCATGACCTCGGGCCAGCCCATGATCGGCCAGGGTTTCGAACTGACCGTGATCTCGGCGTGCGTGCTGGGCGGGGTGTCGTTGAGCGGCGGGATCGGCATGATCCGGCATGTGATTGCGGGGGTGCTGATTTTGGCAATCATCGAAAACGCGATGAACCTGAAGAACATCGACACGTTTTACCAGTACGTAATTCGCGGCTCGATCCTGCTGCTGGCGGTGGTCATCGACCGCATGAAACAACGCTGATTTGGATCTCCACTGCATTGAGGTTTTTGCCATAATGCCCGCGCTTTTTTACTTATAGGCCTGATATGCAACAACCTCCCGACAGCCCGAGCAAAGACACCGCCCCCACCGGCACCCAGACCCTGCTGCGTGGCCTTGGCGTGGTGCAGGCAGTGGCGGCCGGAGCACGGGATCTGAAAGAGATCGCCAAGCGCATCGGCACCACCCGCAGCACTACCCATCGCCTGGCCAGTTGCCTGGTGGACGAGCGTTATCTGCGCGTGGTGCCGCAAGTCGGTTACCTGCTGGGGCCGAAGTTGATCGAGCTGGGGTTCCAGGCCCGGGAAGAGCTGCCGTTGGTGAGCCTGGCGGTGCCGTACCTGGACGAGCTGTCGGCACTGACCGGCGACACCATCCACCTGGCGATTCGCGAATACGACGACGTGCTGTATCTGCACAAGAACCCTGGCCGTAACGGCCCGGAAATGCGCTCGCGGGTCGGCCATCGCATGCCGCTGGCGCGCACGGGCGTGGGCAAAGCGATGCTGCTGGATGACACGGTGCAAGAGTGGCAACGCTTGTACGAAACCAGCCTGCCGGCGGGTGGAAAAAACCTGCAGTGGCCGCAGCACCCGGAACAATCCTGGGCACAGTTCGAGCAGCGCATGCATGAATACGTGGTGGGCGGGTATGCGTTCGATCTGGAAGACAACGAACCGTCGATCCGTTGCGTCGCGGCACCGGTGCGCGATGCCAGCCGGCGAATCGTCGCCGGCATCAGCATCGCCAGTACCGTGCCCTACATGCCGCTGGAGAAAATGGCCGAGCTGATCCCTGTGATCAAACAGGTCGCAGCGCGGCTGTCAGCGGAGTTGGGCGCGAAGGCCTGATCAGGCCTTCAGGGTCGCCATGTCGATGACAAAGCGGTACTTCACATCACCGGCGATCATGCGGGCGTAGGCCTCGTTGATCTGGCGGATGTCGAGCATTTCGATGTCGCAGGTGATGCCATGCTCGGCGCAGAAATCCAGGACTTCCTGGGTTTCGGCAATGCCACCGATCAGCGAGCCGGCCAGTACCTTACGGCCGAGCACCAGTTTGGCGGCGTTCACCGGCGGGTCTACCGGCTCGATCAAACCGACCAGGATGTGCACGCCATCAAAGCGCAGCACGTCGAGGTAGGGGTTGAGGTCGTGCTGTACCGGGATGGTGTCCAGCAGGAAATCGAAGTGCCCGGCAGCGGCTTCCATCTGCTCGGCGTCGGTGGACACGATCACATGATCGGCGCCCTGGCGACGGCCTTCTTCAGCTTTGCTCGCCGAGCGGGTGAACAGCGTGACTTCTGCGCCCATGGCCTTGGCGAACTTGATGCCCATGTGACCCAGGCCACCCATGCCCAGAATCCCGACTTTATCGCCGGCTTTTACGCCGTAGTGCTTGAGCGGCGAGTAAGTGGTGATGCCGGCGCACAGAATCGGCGCGGCGCTGGCCAGGTCGAGCTTGGCCGGGATCTTCACCACAAAGTGCTCGCTGACCACGATGCTGTCCGAATAGCCGCCCATGGTGTTGCTGCCGTCCACGCGGTCCGGGGTGGCGTAGGTCATGGTCGGGCCTTCGAGGCAGTACTGCTCCAGGTCCGATTGGCACGCTTCACAGTGACGGCACGAATCGACCATGCAGCCCACGCCGACCAGGTCGCCGACTTTATGCGCGGTGACGCTGGCGCCGACGGCAGTGACCTTGCCGACAATCTCGTGGCCCGGCATCAGTGGGTACACGGCAATGCCCCATTCGTTGCGTGCCTGGTGGATGTCGGAGTGGCAGACGCCGCAGTACATAATCTCGATCGCCACGTCATCGGCGCGCGGGCTGCGGCGTTCAAACGACATGGGGGCGAGGGGAGTGGTGGCCGACTGGGCGGCATAACCGATGGCGGTGTACATGATGAAACCTCGCAAAAAGCAGTGACAAGTGAGGCGGGCCATTCTCCCCATCGACCCTAGGGGCAGCCATGGCGATTGCTCCGAGTCTCATGCCTATTCGTCCGGGAGTGCCCCTTGTTTGGATTTATGTGCCGCCAGACCTGCGATGATGTTCACATCCCTTTTTCGCGAAGTTTTTTGCCATGTTGTTGACCCGCCATCTCGACGCCAACGCCACGCTGGTTTCCCTGATTGAGGGGCTTACGCCCTGTGACGGTTTTTCCCCGACCCACCTGCCCGGTGTGAAGGTGCTGCGCGCCAGTTGTGATGTGGCGCGTGGGCCGCAGATCTATGAGCCAAGCCTGATGTTCGTGGCCCAGGGCAGCAAACTCGCGTACCTGGGGCCGCGGACCCTGGAGTATGGCGCCGGGCATTACCTGATCCAGGCGATGCCGGTGCCGTTCGAGTGCGAGACATTCGCCATGGCGCCTGGCGCGCCTCTGTTGGGGGTGTCGGTGGGGATCGACCGTGTGGTGCTGGGGGAATTGGTGATGGCCATGGGTATGCAGGCCGGGCCGCCGCCGACCGCGCAAACCCTGGAGTCGATGAGTTCGGTGATACTCGATGACGCCATGCGTGGTTGCGTCGAGCGGCTGTTGCAGTGCCTGCACGATCCGCTGGAAAGCCGGATCATGGGCCCGGCGCGGGTGCGCGAGTTGTTGTTCACCGCGCTGCGCGGGCCGCAGGCGGATGTGCTGCGTGCGCTGGTGGAGCAGCAGGGGCAGTTCTCGCGGATCGCCACTTCACTGAATCACCTGCATGCCCATTTCGCCGAACCGCTGAATATCGAGACGCTGGCCGGGTATGCGCACATGAGTGCGTCGACCTTCCACGAGCACTTCAAGCGCTGCACCTTGCTGTCGCCGGTGCAGTACCTCAAGCGCCTGCGCCTGCTCAAGGCCCAGCAATTGCTGCTGGTCGAAGGCATGGGCGTGGCCCAGGCAGCGCACAATGTGGGCTATCAGAGCACGTCGCAGTTCAGCCGCGAGTACAAGCGCTACTTCGAGCGCAATCCGGGCGAAGAGCGCGCAGCCTAGTAGTAACGTCGCGGGTCGGAATCGATCAGGCTGGCCAATTTGGTCAGGGCGAAACGCAACTCGTCCTGGCTGGTGGGCGACATCAGTACCAGCCGCACACTGCGCGTCACCCCGGAACGTTCGGCCTGGAACTGTGTGCCACTGAGCACCAGCACCCCATTGGCCCGCGCCAGCATGGTGAATTCGTCAGCGGTCCAGGGCTCGGGCAGCGTCAGCCACACATGGTAGGAATACGGCTGGGTCTTGAGTTCGTAATTGGCGAAGATCTCCTGGGCAATCGCCTGGCGTCCGGCGGCTTCGTTGCGCTGGATGCGGATCAGTTTCTTGTCCAGGCCTTCGGTGACGACATTGCTGGCCAGTTGCGCCGTCAGTGGCGATGGCATCCACACACTGCTGCGGACCATCGAGGTCAGGCGTGACAGCAGTTTTGGCGGGCTGTACAGATAGCCGATACGCAGCGCCGGCATCACCGACTTCGACAGGCTGGTCAGGTACACCGAACGGTCCGGGGCAAACGCCGACAGCGGTTTGATGGACGGATCGGTGGCGAGAAAACCATAGATGTCGTCGTCGAGGATGATGAAGTCGAACTCTTCGGCCAGCGCCGCAATTTGCGCCCGGCGCTTTTGCGACATGATCGCCGCCGTCGGGTTCTGGCAGGTTGCCACGCACACCAGCATCGCGGGTTTTTCGCGCTGGCACAGCTCGCGCAATGCTTCGGGAATGATGCCTTCGTCATCCATCGGCACGCCCCGCAGGCGGCGCTCCAGGCCATGGGCCAGGGAGATGATGCCGGGGTAGCAAAGTGCTTCGCAGAGCACCAGGTCGCCGGCGTTGGTCAGGGCGCTCATTGCCACCATCAAACCGTGCTGGGCGCCGGCGGTGATGATCACCTGCTGCCACTGCGCGTCGGGCAATGAATGCCGCAACCACTGTGCACCCGCCTCGCGATGCGCCGGATGGCCGCCATCCGGGGCGTAGTCCAGGGCACGGGCGAAATCGGTGCTCTTGGCCATGCCCACCAGCGCGTCGCGCAGCCAGTATTCCAGGGTTTCGCTGTAGGGCTTGATGATCGACAGGTCGAGCAGTTCGGACTGCCCCAGGTTCAACGGCATCGACGCGCTGTTACTCGCCGGTAACTCCAGCTGCTTCTGATTGAGCACATACGTCCCGCGCCCCACTTCACCCTGCACCAGGCGACGGCGCTGGGCTTCGCTGTACGCGCGGCTGATGGTGCCCGGCGTGACATTCAGGGTCGTGGCCAGCTCCCGCAGGGTCGGCAGGCGATCGCCTTCGTTCAATACACCGTTGCCGATATCGCGTGCCAACGCATCGGCAATCGACAAATACATCGGCTGGCCGAATTCGCTTAGCTGGGGAACCCACATGAATGATCACTGCCCATCGTAGAAATGATGAATATCCGAGCATATCACAGGGAGGTTAGGCAACTAATAAATCGACACAATCGATAAATTGAGTCGATTGATGCCGTGATTGAATCGATGTTGATCGCCAGGTTCAGATATTTTTTGGTTTTTTAATCGCCTTATAAATCAATCTATTAACTGCTTAATCACGGAAAAACCGGCGTCAATGGCAAAAAAACATCTCGTAACAACCTTGTCGCCTATTGAATCAACTCAATTCCTTCAAATACACTCATCTCGAATCGAAGCAATCGACTCAATCTCCCCACGTTCACCGCCGGCACCGCCGCGCCAAGTCGAGACATCATGGACACACTCAGAAAGGATCTATCCCTGTCAGCCGTCATCGCGGGCTTTATTGCCGTGATCATTTCCTATGCCGGCCCGTTGATTATCGTGTTCCAGGCGGCCAAGGAAGCGCACCTGCCCAATGACGTGGTGTCTTCGTGGATCTGGGCGATTTCCATCGGCAGCGGCATCACCGGCCTGTTTCTCAGCTGGCGCCTGCGGGTTCCGGTGATTACCGCGTGGTCCACACCCGGTGCGGCATTGCTAGTGTCGATGCTGCCGACGGTCACGCTGCCACAAGCCATCGGCGCGTATGTGGTCGCCTCGGTGATCATTGCCGTGGTGGGCTTGTCCGGCGCCTTCGACAAGTTGATGAGTCGTCTGCCCAAGGCCATCGCCGCCGCCATGCTTGCGGGCATCCTGTTCCGCTTCGGCGCCGAGCTGTTCACCTCGATCAAGCTGCAACCCGCGTTGGTGCTGGCGATGATTGCGGCGTACCTGATCTTCAAACGTCTATCGCCGCGCTACGCGATTCTGTCGGTGCTGATTGTCGGCTGCGCCGTCGCCGCGTCGTTTGGTGAATTGAACAGCGGTGCAATCACCATTGCCGTGGCGCACCCGGTGTTTATCGCGCCAGAGTGGAGCTGGCACGCCATTATCAACATCGGCCTGCCGCTGGCGCTGGTGACGCTGACCGGGCAGTACGTGCCAGGCATGGCCGTGTTGCGCACCTCGGGCTACAACACCCCGGCGCGCTCGATCATTTCGGTGACAGCCATTGGTTCGGTGCTGATGGCGCCGTTCGGCTCCCACGGCTTCAACCTGGCCGCGATCACCGCTGCCATCTGCACCGGCCGTGAAGCCCACGAAGATCGCGACAAGCGCTACATCGCCGGGATCGCCTGCGGGGTGTTCTACATCCTCATGGGCACCTTCGGCGCAACCCTGGCCTCGGTGTTTTCCGCCTTGCCTAAAGAGCTGATTGCGTCCCTCGCCGGGCTGGCACTGTTCGGTGCTATCAGCGCCGGGCTGACCGGCGCGATGGCCGATGAGAAGCAACGGGAAGCCGCGTTGATCACCTTCCTGGTCACCGCCTCGGGCATGAGTTTCCTCGGCCTGGCTGCTGCGTTCTGGGGCTTGATCTTCGGTCTCGTCGCCCACTTCGTGCTGACCTACACCCGCGAAAGCAAGGCCGTCGCGATGGCGCAGGGCAGCCGACCATGACCGCACGTTACGATTTCATTGTGGTGGGCGGCGGCATCGCTGGCGTTTCTGCGGCGTATGAGCTGGCGGCCCACGGCAGCGTTTGCCTGCTGGAGCAGGAGCAGCAACTGGCCTATCACACCACCGGCCGCTCGGCGGCGATCTCGATGGAAAGCTACGGCAACCAGCAGATCCGCTCGCTGACCTGCGCTTCCCGAGGCTTTTTCGAGAACCCGCCCGAAGGCCTGGCCGAACACCCGTTGTGGTCGCCACGGGGTGCGTTGATCGTGGCGCAAGCGGCGCGAGTGGACAAACTGGCCGCCCGGTTTACCGCGGTACTCGGGCAAGTGCCCACGGCGAGATTCCTCGACGACAAACAGGTGCTCGAACTGGTGCCCTACCTGGCCGAAGGCGCCTGGAGCGCCGGCATCTATGAGCCCAGCGCGTTCGATTTGGATGTGCACGGCATTCATGGCGCCTACCTCGGCGGCCTGCGGGCTCGCGGCGGTGTGGTCAAGCGCGAAGCCGAAGTGCTGCGCGGCGAACACCGCAACGGTCACTGGACCTTGCACACCGCGCACGGCCAACGGCTGGAGGCGGCGATCGTGGTCAACGCGGCCGGGGCCTGGGCTGATGAGTTCGCCCAGCGTTGCGGTGTGCCCAAGGTCGGTGTGCGGCCGCTGCGCCGCACGGTGCTGGCGGTGGACCCACAGTGCGACGTGCACCACACGCCGTACCTGGGCACTGTGGACGAAGACATTTTCATCAAGCCGGAAGCCGGGCGCCTGATCGTCTCGCCCTGCGATGAAAACTCGTCGTTGCCCTGTGATGCGCTGCCCGACGAGCTGGACCTGGCGATCACCATGGACCGTCTGCAAAGCACCACGCGCCTGCGGCCACGCTCGATTATCAACAAGTGGGCGGGCCTGCGCACTTTTGTCGCCGACCGCTCCCCGGTGCTCGGCCAGGACCCGCAGCACGAGAGCTTTATCTGGCTCGCTGCCCTCGGGGGCTATGGCATTCAAGCCGCGCCGGCCATCGCCCGGTTGTGCAGCCACGCGGCACTGGGGGTCGCCATGCCGGCGGACCTGGCGGCGCTGCAACTCAACTACCAGCATTTCTCCCCGGCGCGTTGCCGCGACGAGGCGTTTTCCAGCCTGGCCGTCAAACAGGTTGCTGATTTGCACTAACCCTTCACCCACTTCACAAGGAACGTCACCATGCAGACCAACGCTCAACTCCAGTCCGTCGCCAAGCCTTTCCTGGGCGAAGAAAACGTGATCTTCACCGACAAGGCGCCGCTGCCCCTGGGCACGTATTCCCAAGGGATCAAGGTCAGTCACGGGCAAACCATCTACCTGTCGGCACAGACCCCGGTCTCGGCGCTGAACAACGAGGTACTGGCCCATGACTTCGAAGGCCAATTGCGTCAGACCCTGGACAATCTGCAACAAATGGCCGAAGCCGCAGGCGGTACCCTGGCGAACGTGGTCAAGGTCACCGCATTCATCACGGACTTGAGCGAGTTCCCGACCCTCAACCGAGTGATGGAGGAGTACTTCACCCAGCCATACCCGGCGCGCACCACCGCCGGTGCCAGCGCCCTGGCGCGCAATACCCTGGTCGCCATCGACGCCATCATGGTGGTCTGAAGCCCACTCTCCGCGTGCAGTGCCCGTCGGTCCGCAGCAATGGGCCGACGTCGGCAGCAAAAGCACCCGCACCGCGTATTTTCAGGGGCTTGGCCATGAAGCATTCGTACAGCGAATATGTGTTGCAGTGCCTGGTCTGCGATCGCAGCTACCAGCCGCATGAGGTCAGTTACTACTGCCCCCATTGCAAAACCGAAGGTGCCCTCGATGCGCTTTACGATTACTCGACGCTCAAGCGCGAATGGTCCAAGGACAGCCTGGCCCAAGCCCACGCCCGTGGCATGTGGCGCTATGACCGGCTGATGCCGTTGCGTTCGACGCAGTTCATTCCGCCGCTGCTGGTGGGGAACACGCCGCTTTATTCGCGCCCGGAACTGCTCGGCAGGGGCGCGCAGATCAAGGTCTTTATCAAGGATGAATCCCGCCAACCCACCGGCTCGCTGAAAGACCGCGCCAGCGCCCTGGCGGTAGCCCATGCCTTGCAGTCCGGCGCGCGCACCGTGGCGGTGGCCAGTACCGGCAACGCCGCCTCGGCCCTGGCCGGGATGAGTGCGAGCCTGGGCCTGCATAACGTGATTTACCTGCCAAAAAGTGCACCCCGCGAAAAGCTCGCGCAGATGCAAGGCTATGGCGCCGAGATTGTGTTGGTGGACGGCCAATACGACGAAGCCTTCGACCAATGCCTCGACGCCTGCGAAACCCACGGCTGGTACAACCGCACCACCGGGATCAACTCCTACATGAGCGAAGGCAAGAAAACCGTCGCCTTCGAGATGTGCGAGCAACTCAATTGGCAGGTGCCGGACCTGGTGTTCGTGCCGGTCGGCAATGGCTGCATTCTCGGTTCGGTCTACAAGGGGTTCTACGACCTGCTGCAACTGGGCTGGATCGAGCGCATCCCGCGTTTGATCGGCGTGCAGGCCGAGCACAGCAACTTTATGTACCGGGCCTGGCGTAGTGAGCGGCCGATGCAGCAGATAGAACGCATTGCGCCGACAAGCCTGGCCAGCAGCATCAATGTGGCCTTGCCGCGTGATCGTCTCAAAGCCATGCGCGCCGTCACGGCCAGCGGCGGCGAGTTCATATGCGTCAGCGACCCGAGCATTGTCGCGGCGGCGTCCCGCTTGGCCGCCAGCACCGGTGTGTTTCCCGAAGCCGGCGCCGCCAGTGCCTTCGCCGGTCTGCTCAAGTACGCCGAAGCCCACCCTGATACCCCGCAGACCGCCGTGATCCTGATCACCGGCAGCGGTTTGAAAGACACCTCGATTTTTCTCTCCAACTCGACCAGGGGCCAGACACGCTTGCAATCCCAGCCCCTGGCCGACCTGCTGACCTAGGAACCTCATCATGAGCCTGCAAAATTTCGACCCCGCCGTTGCCCGCCTGATCGACCGTGAACGCAATCGCCAGGAAACCCACCTGGAGCTGATCGCTTCAGAAAACTATGTGAGCGACGAAGTGCTCCAGGCCCAGGGCTCGGTGCTCACCAACAAGTACGCCGAGGGCTATCCGGGCAAGCGCTATTACGGCGGTTGCAAGGTGGTCGACGAGATTGAAAACCTGGCCATCGAACGCGCCCGCAAGCTGTTCAATTGCGAATACGTCAACGTTCAGCCGCATTCCGGGTCGCAGGCCAACCAGGCGGTGTTCCTTGCGGTGCTGGAACCTGGAGACACCATTCTGGGGATGTCCCTGGCCCACGGCGGACACCTGACCCATGGCGCCTCGGTGAATTTTTCGGGCAAGTTCTACCAGGCGTTTTCCTACGGCCTGGACCCGGACACCGAGACCCTGGACTACGCCGAAATGGAAGCCCTGGCCCGGCAACACAAACCGAAGATGATCATCGCCGGGGCCTCCGCCTATTCACGCATCCTCGATTTCCAGCGCTTTCGCAAGATTTGCGATGAAGTTGGCGCCTACCTGATGGTGGACATGGCGCACTACGCAGGCTTGATCGCGGCGGGGCTGTACCCATCGCCGGTGGGGATTGCCGACTTCATCACCTCGACCACCCACAAAACCCTGCGCGGCCCGCGGGGTGGGTTGATCCTGGCCAAGGCGCAATACGCGGCGCTGCTCGATAAGACCATCTTCCCGGTCTATCAGGGCGGGCCGCTGATGCATGTCATCGCGGCCAAGGCCGTGGCGTTCAACGAGGCGCTGAGCGAGGGGTTCAAGCATTACCAGCAACGGGTGATCGCTAACGCCCGCACCATGGCCGATATCCTCACCCGCCGTGGTTTGCGCGTTGTCTCCGGGGGTACCGATTGCCATATGTTCCTGCTCGACCTGCGTGCGATGGACATCACCGGCAAGGATGCCGAGGCGTTGCTGGAGAGTGCGCACATCACGCTGAACAAGAATGCGATCCCCAACGACCCACAAAAACCGGCGATCACCAGCGGCATCCGTATCGGCACCCCGGCGCTGACGACGCGGGGTTTTGGGGAGGCTGAGTGTGCGGAAGTCGCGAATTTGATCGCCGACCTGTTGGAGCAACCGAACAACCCGACGCTGCTTGAGAATACCCGGCGCCGGGTGATGCACCTGTGTGAATGCTTTCCGGTTTACCTGCTGAGCTGACGCAAACAAAAAAGCCAACGCGCTGGGGCGTTGGCTTTTTGTGTTTCTGGCAACCGTCTTACATGTTCGGGTAAGTCGGCCCACCTGCGCCTTCCGGCGTGACCCAGGTGATGTTCTGCGAAGGGTCCTTGATGTCACAGGTCTTGCAGTGCACGCAGTTCTGGGCGTTGATCTGGAAGCGTTTCTCGCCGTCTTCCTTGGTGATCACTTCATACACACCGGCCGGGCAGTAGCGCTGCGCCGGTTCATCGTAGAGCGGCAGGTTGGTGCCGATCGGGATGCTCGGGTCCTTGAGCTTCAAGTGGCACGGCTGTTCTTCTTCGTGGTTGGTACCGGAGATGAACACCGAGCTCAGCTTGTCGAAGCTCAGCTTGCCGTCGGGTTTCGGGTAGTCGATCTTCGTGCTGTCCTTGGCCAGCTTGAGGCAGGCGTAGTCCGGCTTGGTGTCGTGCAGGGTGAACGGCATTTTGCCGCCGAGGATGTTCTGGTCGAACCAGTTGAAGCCGGCGCCGATGATCGGGCCGAACTTGTGCATCGCCGGGCCGAAGTTACGGGTGGCGAACAGTTCTTCGTAGAGCCAGCTGGCTTTGAAACCGTCGACGTAGTTGGTCAGTTCGTCACCGCCTTCGGACTCGGCGAACAGGCGCTCGGCCACGGCGTCGGCGGCGAGCATGCCGGACTTCATGGCGGTGTGGCTGCCTTTGATCTTGGCCACGTTCATGGTGCCCAGGTCGCAGCCGATCAGCGCGCCGCCCTTGAAGACCATTTTCGGCAACGAGTTGATGCCGCCCTTGGCCAGCGCACGTGCGCCGTAGCTGATGCGCTTGCCGCCTTCCAGGTACTGGGCCAGCACCGGGTGATGCTTGAGGCGCTGGAACTCATCGAACGGCGACAGGAAGGTGTTGCTGTAGGACAGGTCGACGATCAGACCCACGACCACCTGGTTGTTTTCCAGGTGATAAAGGAAGGAGCCGCCGGTGTTCTCGTTGCTCATGATGTCCAGCGGCCAACCGGCGGTGTGGACCACCAGGCCTGGCTGGTGCTTGGCCGGGTCGATTTCCCAGATTTCCTTGAGGCCGATGCCGTAGTGCTGGGCGTCGGCGTCGCTGTCCAGGTTGAAGCGCTGGATCAGTTGCTTGCCGATATGGCCACGGCAGCCTTCGGCGAACAGCGTGTACTTGCCACGCAGTTCCATACCGGGGGTGTAGACGCCTTCTTTGGGATTGCCTTCGCGGTCGACGCCGAGGTCACCGGTGATGATCCCGCGCACCACGCCGTTCTCGTCGAACAGCGCTTCCTGGGCGGCGAAGCCTGGGTAGACTTCCACGCCCAGGTTCTCGGCCTGCTGGGCGAGCCAGCGGCACAGGTTGCCGAGGGAGATGATGTAGTTGCCTTCGTTGTGCATGGTCTTGGGCACAAAGAAGTCAGGCACCTTGGTGGAGGCTTCGGGGCTGCGCAGTACATAGATGTCGTCACGCACCACGGGAGTGTTGAGCGGGGCGCCGAGTGCTTTCCAGTCCGGGAACAGTTCGTTCAGGGCGCGCGGTTCAAACACGGCACCGGAGAGGATGTGTGCGCCGACTTCGGAGCCTTTCTCGACCACGCAGACGCTGATTTCCTTACCGGCTTCGGCGGCCTTCTGCTTCAGTCGGCAGGCGGCGGACAGGCCAGCCGGGCCAGCGCCGACGATGACCACGTCGAATTCCATGTATTCGCGTTCCACAGGCTATCTCCTACTCAAGGCTCAACAGGCTTTTTTTCTAATGGGTGGAGGTTCGGTGTCGTCTTGCGGCAACGGCAAGACTCGCCTTTCTCTCTAGGTGGCGCATTATATATAGACCACTGTCAGCGTCCAATACAAACGTTTGTTTGAATTGCCCGCAGGCTAGGTAAATCAAAGCAACGCGGCTTATGACTGACCATTTTGCCGTATTGACCAGAATAGGCGTTCCGGTCAATATACGGTCGGTTTTGCGCTTACCGTAGGCAGACAGCAGGTTTCAAGAGCACGTCCAAAAGCGAAACAGGTGACGCACGCCCGAGCACCGGCGCGCAGTTTACACGCCGCGATAAAGAATGACCTCTCAGTCACCACTGACGAACGGTCATCATTTCCCGTGAGCAAGGTCATTTGTCCAGGTTTTTGGAGGTGCCCTTGTGTGCCGATGAGCATCAACCGCCAGGTTCGCCTAGGCGACTTTCTTTTCACCGGAGAGTAACGAGGAATCCATGAAGGTTCTTGTAGCTGTCAAACGCGTTGTCGATTACAACGTGAAAGTTCGCGTCAAGGCGGACAATTCCGGCGTCGATCTTGCTAACGTCAAGATGTCGATGAACCCTTTCTGTGAAATCGCCGTGGAAGAAGCCGTACGCCTGAAAGAGAAAGGCGTGGCGACTGAAATCGTCGTGGTTTCCATCGGCCCGACCACTGCCCAGGAGCAACTGCGTACCGCTCTGGCACTGGGCGCCGACCGCGCCGTGCTGGTTGAGTCCGCTGAAGAGCTGACCTCCCTGGCCGTGGCCAAGTTGCTCAAGGCCGTTGTCGACAAGGAACAGCCTTCGCTGGTGATCCTCGGCAAACAAGCCATCGACAGCGACAACAACCAGACTGGCCAGATGCTGGCTGCACTGACCGGTTACGGCCAGGGCACCTTCGCTTCCAAAGTGGAAGTGAGCGGCGACAGCGTTGCCGTGACCCGCGAAATCGACGGCGGTGCACAGACGGTTTCCCTGAAACTGCCGGCCATCGTCACCACCGACCTGCGTTTGAACGAGCCGCGCTACGCGTCCCTGCCAAACATCATGAAAGCCAAGAAGAAGCCTCTTGAAGTGCTGACTCCGGACGCTTTGGGCGTTTCCACCGCCTCTACCAACAAGACCGTCAAAGTCGAAGCGCCGGCTGCACGCAGCGCGGGCATCAAGGTCAAGTCGGTGGCTGAACTGGTCGAGAAACTGAAAAACGAAGCGAAGGTAATCTGATCATGACTATCTTGGTAATCGCCGAACACGACAACAAAGTGCTGGCCCCGGCCACGCTGAACACCGTGGCTGCTGCTGCCAAAATCGGCGGCGACATCCACGTTCTGGTTGCAGGCCAAGGCGCTGGCGCCGTGGCTGAAGCCGCTGCGAAGATTGCTGGTGTGAGCAAAGTCCTGAACGCTGACAACGCCGCTTACGCGCATCAGCTGCCGGAGAATGTTGCGCCATTGGTTGCAGAGCTCGGCGCTGGCTACAGCCACATCCTGGCCGCCGCCACCTCCAACGGCAAAAACATCCTGCCACGCGTTGCCGCGCAGCTGGACGTTGACCAGATCTCCGAGATCGTTTCGGTTGAAAGCGCCGACACCTTCAAGCGCCCGATCTATGCCGGTAACGCCATTGCCACCGTGCAATCGACCGCTGCCATCAAAGTCATCACCGTGCGCGCCACCGGTTTCGATCCGGTTGCCGCTGAAGGTGGTTCGGCTGCCGTTGAAGCCGTCGCTGCTGCACACGACGCTGGCACCTCCAGCTTTGTTGGCGAAGAGCTGGCCAAGTCGGATCGTCCTGAGCTGACCGCTGCCAAGATCGTCGTTTCCGGCGGACGTGGCATGCAGAACGGTGACAACTTCAAGCACCTGTACGCCCTGGCCGACAAGCTGGGCGCTGCGGTCGGCGCTTCCCGCGCTGCCGTCGACGCAGGTTTCGTACCCAACGACATGCAGGTCGGCCAGACCGGCAAAATCGTTGCGCCACAGCTGTACATCGCCGTCGGTATCTCCGGCGCGATCCAGCACTTGGCCGGTATGAAAGATTCCAAAGTGATCGTTGCGATCAACAAGGACGAAGAAGCACCGATCTTCCAGGTGGCTGATTATGGCCTGGTGGCGGACTTGTTCGAAGCCGTACCTGAGTTGGAGAAGCTGGTCTAATCCAGCCGCTTCACTTATAAAGAGCCCGGTCGTGTGACCGGGTTTTTTTTTGCCCGGCTTTTTGTGAATATCGGAGAAATCGCCATGGAACTGCGCCCTTGGGCCGTGCTGCTGGGCCTGTCGTTGCTGCCGAGCCTGACCCTGGCCGCCGGCAAATGTGAGCGCCTGGTCATCACCGGCAGCCCTGACGCACCGCCGTTGCTATGGCGTGACCCCCAAGACCCCACGCACTTGATCGGCGCCACCGCTGACGTTTTGCAGCAAGTGGCCAAGGACCTTGGGTTGAAAATCGACCTGCTCTATGGCGGCAAGCGCTCCCTGGCCCTGGACGAGGTGCGCAGCGGTCGCATGGATATCCTCGCCGATACGCCGCTGAACCTTGGCGAGCTGGACAACCTTGACTACATCCACCCGGCGTTGGTGCAGACCGATTATCTGGTCTGGACGCGCAAGGATTCGGCACTGGTCTACACCACGGCTGCCGACCTGCACGGGCACAAGGGTGCAGTGTCGGAACGTTCACGTTTGAGTGACGGATTTGAAACCTTTGCCAGCGAGCAACTGACCTTGCAGCGTCTGCCAACGTTGACTCCGGCGTTCCAGAAACTGCTGTTGGGGGAAGTGGACTACGTGCTGGCCGCACGTTACTCCGGCATGGCCATGGCCCAGACACTGGGCATGAGCAACGACCTGATCGCCCGTGATATGCCTGTCGACCAGCCGGGCCTGTACCTGGCGATTTCCCACAACTCGGCCTGCAATGATCCTTGGTTACGCGGACAGCTCACCAAAAAGATGACAGAATTGCCCGGGTCTGGTGTGACGGAAGCCGCGCTGCAGCGCAATCTGGAGCGTTGGAAAGCGCAATTGCAACAACCCGTGGGCACCCCAACAAAGTAGGGATTTTCAGTGACTCTTCGACCTTTTTTCGCGGCCCTCGCCGTTGTCGCTCTGGCGGGATGTGCGGCCGATCCTGCGCCGAATGAACAGATTCGCCTTACCCAGCAAGCCCTGGAGCAAGCCAATGCGGTGGGCGCCAGCGCCGATGAATCCGCCGAACTGAAACTGGCCGAAGACAAATTCGCCCAGGCCAAGGCCGACATGGCCGACGAGTCCTACAAGGACGCGCGCATGCAGGCCGAGCAGGCCGAGTTGGACGCGCGCCTGGCCGAAGCCCAGGTGCTGACCCGCAAAAGCCAGGAGCAACTTAACGTGCTTAACACCCGCATCACGCGCCTGCGCAAGCAATTGCAGTTGGGAGAAGCCCAATGAGCCGGATGATCCGTGGGTTGGGCTGTGCTGTGTTGCTGGGCAGTGCAGTCTTGGGCGGTTGCGCCAGTCATCCGAATGGCGAGCACGCCTTGCAACAGGCCGGCAGCGATTTCCAGAAGGTCAAGGAAGACGCCAACGTGCTGCGCATCGCGCCCAAGGACGTGATTCGTGCCGGTGAGTCCCTGGCTCGCGCCGACCGTTTGTCCAGCTACTGGGGCAGCGGTGCAGACGTGGTGCATTACGCTTACCTGAGCCAGCGCTACAGTGCCATCGCCCGTGAGCACACTGAGCAGACACTCAACGAAGAACGCGCCGCCAAGCTCGAACTGGAACGCCAGCGCCTGCAATTGGCCCTGCGAGAAAGCAAGCTGATCAGCGTGCAGCAACAGGGCAAATGGCTTGAAGAGCAAATCGCCAGCCTGACCACCACTCAGACCGATCGCGGTTTGGTGATGACCTTGGGCGACGTGCTGTTCGATACCGGCGAGGCAGAGCTGAAAAACTCGGCCAACCGCACTGTGCTGAAGATCGTCCAGTTCTTGCAACTGAACCCCAAGCGCGTAGTGCGCATCGAGGGTTATGCGGACAATACCGGCGGCCAGCAGGAAAACCTCAAACTGTCCCGCGACCGTGCGCAATCGGTAGCCGATGTGCTGGTGGACCTGGGGATCGATGAAAAACGCATCCAGGTAGAAGGCTATGGCGACCAGTACCCGGTGGAAGCCAATGCTTCCGAGCGGGGCAGGGCGCAGAATCGTCGCGTTGAAATAGTCTTCTCTGACGAGAAAGGCCAACTGGGCGCCGCGCGCTAAAGCGCTGCACACCCCTGAAAACTCTATCCGCCACCCTTACAGTTTTTACTGTCACTCCCACGCGCGCTCGACTATTGTGGCAACTGTCCCCGTACACTTCTAAACTGTGCCGGTATGTTTCACACAAAAATAAAATACCCGTGAAATCGAGTGCTGCGTCATGACCAATCTGTTGCTTTACCAACGTATCGCCCAGCAACTGGCTGAGGACATCCGACGCGGTGTCTATCAGCCGGGTGAGCGTGTGCCTTCGGTGCGCAAGATGAGCTCCCAGCTCAATGTGAGCCACGCCACGGTCTTGCAGGCTTACGCCAACCTGGAAGACCAGGGGCTGATCCGGGCGCGGCCGCAGTCCGGTTACTACGTGCACCAGACGCCGGCCCTCACGGCGCCGACGCCGGATATTGCACGGGTCGAGCGCCCGGGGTTGGTTACGCGCAGCAGCATCATCCAGCAGGTATTGGGCGAGTCGCGCCGCGAAGGTGTGTTCCCGCTGGGTGCCGCCGTGCCGAGTGTCGACTACTTGCCGGTGCGCGCGCTGCACCAGCAACTGGCCAAGGTCACGCGGTTCCAGAGCCCTCGCGCGTTCAGTTATATGTTCAGCCCCGGGTTTGAACCGCTGCGCCGCCAAGTGGCGATCCGCATGCGTGATGCAGGCGTTGTGGTGGACCCGTCCGAGGTGGTCATCACCCACGGTTGCGTCGATGCTTTGCAGATGTCTTTGCGCGTGCTGACGCGCCCTGGCGATTTGATTGCAGCGGAATCACCGACGTATTACGGCTTGTTGCAACTGGCCGACTTGCTGGGTCTCAAAGTCATTGAGATCCCCAGCGATCCGTCCACCGGCATGAGCCTGGAAGCCCTGCAACTCGCAGCCAACCAATGGTCAATCAAGGCGCTGGTGCTGACCACGCGCCTGAGCAACCCATTGGGTGGCACCATGCCCGAGGAGCGGCAGAAACAGTTGCTGCGCCTGGCCTCGGATTTCGACATTCAGATTGTCGAGGACGATATCTACGGCGAGCTGATGTTCGAAATCGGTCGCACCAAGGCCCTCAAGGCCTACGACCGCCTGGACCGGGTCATCTATTGCTCCAGCTTCTCCAAGACGTTGTCGCCGGGTGTGCGCATCGGCTGGATGATCGCCGGCAAGTACCAGCAGGAAATCCAGCGCCTGCAAATGTTCAGCACCCATTCGGCGTGTAGCGTCACCCAGATGGGCGTGGCGGCGTACCTGGAGAACGGCGGCTACGACCGGCACCTGCGCTATATCCGCCAGGAATACCGCAAGAACCTCAGCGCCTTCCAACTGGCAGTGCAGCAGTATTTTCCCGAAGGCACCCAGATGACCCGTCCGACCGGCGGTTTTATCCTGTGGGTCAGTTTGCCCGGCCGGGTCAATACCCAGGAACTGCACGTGCGCGCCCTGCAGCAGGGCATCAGCATTGCGCCGGGGTTGATCTTCAGTAATACCGAACAGTTCAACCACTGTATTCGCCTTAACTGCGGCACGCCGTGGAACCGCGAGGCAGAGCGGGCGCTGATGACGCTGGGGATGTTGGCCAGCCAGTTGTGTCAGGAAACCGCAGCAGGACTTTGAGGCGCAGAAAGGGGACAACTCCGATAGCGGGCTAATCACCGGGCTTGTCATGCCGCGCACAACAAGCGAGCATATGGCCCTCTGCCGTTAATGCTGTAGGCACTATGACCTCAATTGTTCGCGCTGCTTTGGTGATTGGCCTGTTGAGCCTGTGCAACGTCAGCACAGTGCTGGCGGCGGCACCTGTGACTGAAAACAAGCCTGCTGCCACGACCGAGCAGAACACTCCCGCGAAAAAGCCAAGCGCTGCCAAGCCAGCCGCCGCTACCAAGAAGCAAACCGCCACGGCGAAAAAACGTGCCGCGAAGGCGAAAAAATCCAAGTCGGCCCAAGAGGTCGCGCAAACCAAATTGCCACCGGCACAGTTGGACCTGACACTGCCATCGGACATGGTCAGGCACCTGCAACCCCTCGGTACGATGCCCAAGCCCCAGAGCGTGCCGTTGCTGCCGCCGATGTTTGGCGAAAAGCCCACCGACAACAGTGCGTTCCAGATCAACGGCCGTTTGCTCAGTAACGAGATGAAACTGCAACTGCGCAACGAAGAACGCCGTGACGTGGAAGGTGCTGCGCTGGAATTCGAGTTCAAGCAGTAAACTTTTCCCACAGACGTGACGCAGGCCACCGACCATCTGTCGCAGACTGGTCAGTCATGTTTGTTTTGTGCGAAAAACCCCTGTTAGACCATTTTAAAACGGCTGTTTAAGGGCGTAGTCTAGCCCGGCCATCCCCATTGAGTCGTCGAGGACCCGCTGGTCATGAATTGCCGTGAAGGCTGTGGCGCATGCTGCATCGCCCCCTCCATCAGTTCGCCGTTACCCGGAATGCCCCATGGCAAACCGGCGGGCGAACGCTGCCTGCACCTATCGGTCGAACAGCTGTGCCAACTGTTCGGCCAACCGGAGCGTCCGGCGGTGTGCAGTGATTTCAAGGCGGATATCGATGTCTGCGGCACCGACCAGGCCGACGCGATCCGGTTGATCGGCTGGTGGGAGCAGATGACGGCGGCTTGATGGGCTTTACTATCGCAACGTCAACAATAAGGAATACAACAATGGGTTCGCTGAAACGAATGGCTGTGCTGTGCGGGTTTACGGTGTTGTTCGCGGCTACTGCGCAGGCTGAGGATTGGCAAGTCGCCAAGGATGAAGACGGTATCAAGGTGTCGTTAAGCGAAGTCGCTGGCTCCAAGTACAAGGCCTATCGCGGTGTGACGGTGATCAAGGCGCCCGTGGCCAGGATCCAGGCGCTGCAGGAAGATGTGGCCGGTGCCTGTTCGTGGATTCACGAGTGCAAATCCCAGAAGCTGGTGGACAAGAAAGGCGATGAGGCTTGGACCTATACTCAATTCAAGGCGCCGTTCCCGGTGACCGATCGCGATTCGTATATCCATGTCACCACCACCAAGAATGCAGATGGCAGCGTAACGCGCACGTTGGAGGGCGTACCGACCTACAAGCCGGAAGAAAAAGGCTACGTGCGTGTGGCCCAGGTTGAAGGCTTCTGGAAACTGGTGCCCAAAGGCGACAACCAGACCGAAGTTACGTATCAGGTCCACACCGAGCCAGGCGGCAGCGTGCCATCGTGGCTGGCCAACAAGTTCGTGGTGGATGCGCCGTTCAACACCTTGAAAGCCCTCAAGGATCACGCCGAGAAGTAAGCGCAGTTGATCCGGTGCCTGTGACCTTGAGTGGAACGTTTGGCGATCCCTCAAGGTCCAGATAGATGTGAGCCCACACACGGGCTTTATCGAGGAGGCACCGATGCAAACGTGGCAAATTACCTTCGTTGATGATCACGGTGAAACGTCCGTGGAGCAGTTCACCTGCGAACAAAA
Source organism: Pseudomonas sp. SR18 (assembly GCF_023701505.1). Lineage (NCBI taxonomy): Bacteria > Pseudomonadati > Pseudomonadota > Gammaproteobacteria > Pseudomonadales > Pseudomonadaceae > Pseudomonas > Pseudomonas sp. SR18. Next base: position 22,097 of record NZ_JAMQAU010000016.1, read on the forward strand.
GCCCAGCCTCGAAGATGCTGCGCACATGATCCGCAGCAAGCTGGTGCCCATCGCCGCCGAACTCGACCTCAATGACCTTGAGGGCCGCCAGCCCGAGCCTACGGTCAAGATCCTGAAAGACCAGAACAGCATCCAGATCCTCGACATTTCCCCCGCCGCCTGAATATTCCTTGTATGCCATCCAACCGCCTCTGGTGGAGGTGGTAGCTTCGCGCTACTCTGCAAGAGAGATCAGCGAATGAATCGCTAAGGTCTGGTCTTGTCAGCTACATGCTTGTTTTCCCTCAGTGACTTGTTTCATTGGCATAGATTCCGCGCCAGCCAGGCGCGGATTGGGGAAGCACGGAAAGTCTATCCATCGGTTTGAGGAGGACGTTTCATGAGCACAGCCTATCAAGAAGACATCAGCACCAACGTTCTGCGCCGCATGAAAGAAGGCGGCTTCGACTTTTCACGTTTCCACCCCATTGAGTTCTACGCCATTTTCCCGGATGAGGAACGGGCGCGCAGGGCTGCGGGTGAGTTTCGTGGAGAATCCCTGAATGCCCAGGTCAGTGCGCGCGATGATGGCGCCTGGTACCTGGAACTGAGCAAAATCATGTTCGCCACCTACGACGGCATAGGAGACTTCGAGCAAGACTTTGAGGCGGTGGTCGAGCCGTTGGGCGGGATTATCGAAGGATGGGGCGTCAAGCAGGAGGTGCGTGGGTTACCCATGTAGCGAGATTGTATGAGTAACGCAGCGTATCGGCTGACCTTGGGGTCGGCCGATTTTGTGTGCGCTGTATGAAAACTCCCGAAACTTGAGCTGCCTTTTCGTGCACAAAAAAAAAGCCACCCAAAGTGGGTGGCTGAAAGGGAAGACCGAGGAGCCGGTCGGTACACGAGCTGTCACGGTACCGAGTGCGTAAGGGTTAAAGCTGTAGGACACATCCTGTTCAGCTGATGGAGGCGATTATCCGCAGGCTTGGCCGGGCAGTGAAATCAACTCTGACTATGCTGTTGATAGGCAAAGCCTGCATTGCGATGAAGCGTGCAGCAATGCGACGGGCATTCCGCGCACCAGGACGGTGCGGTCAGCTGTTCGCTTATATTTAACTCACTGTTTTTTAAGTGTTTATGCCGCTGGCACGGGCCTTGCGATGATTCTTGCGTCCGGGTGACAAGGAGTACGGCATGATCCGCACTTATTACGACGAAATGTACGACGGGGCAGGGCAGGTCCGCCCCCATTACCGCGAGTTCGCCCGCTGGTTGGCCGAAACCCCCGCAGAACTGCTGGCCCAGCGCCGGCGTGAAGCCGATTTGCTGTTTCACCGCGCCGGGATCACGTTCACGCTCTATGGGGACGAGCAGGGCACCGAACGCCTGATTCCCTTCGATACCATTCCCCGCAGTATCCCCGCCAGTGAATGGCAAATTGTCGAGCGCGGCTGCATTCAACGGGTCAAGGCGCTGAACATGTTCCTTGCCGACCTGTACCACGAACAACGCATCATCAAGGCCGGCATCATCCCGGCCGAACAGGTATTGGCCAACGAGCAATATCAGTTGGCGATGCAGGGCTTGGACCTGCACCGCGATCTTTATTCCCACGTCTCCGGAGTCGACCTCGTACGCGATGGTGACGGCACCTACTACGTGCTGGAGGACAACCTACGCACACCGAGCGGCGTCAGCTACATGCTCGAAGACCGCAAGATGATGATGCGCCTGTTCCCCGAACTGTTCGCCGCCCAGCGCATTGCGCCCATCGACCATTACCCCAACCTGTTGCTCGACACCCTGAAAAGCTCCAGCCCACTGGATAACCCCAGCGTGGTGGTGCTGACGCCGGGGCGCTTCAACAGTGCGTTCTTTGAACATGCGTTTCTCGCCCGGGAAATGGGCGTAGAGCTGGTAGAAGGTGCCGACCTGTTCGTGCGCGATGACCGCGTCTTCATGCGCACCACCGACGGCCCCAAGGCGGTAGACGTGATCTATCGCCGTCTTGATGACGCGTTCCTCGACCCGCTGGCCTTCAACCCGGACTCCATGCTCGGTGTGCCCGGCCTGCTGGCGGCCTATCGCTGCGGCAACGTGGTGCTGGCCAACGCCATCGGCACTGGGGTGGCGGATGACAAGTCGGTGTACCCCTTCGTCACCGAGATGATCCGTTTTTACCTGGATGAAGAACCCATCCTGAAGAACGTTCCTACGTTCCAGTGCCGCAAGCCTGACGAATTGTCCCACGTGCTGGCTAACCTGCCGGACCTGGTAGTCAAGGAAACCCAAGGCTCGGGCGGCTACGGCATGCTGGTCGGCCCTGCGTCGACGGCGGCGGAAATCGAAGCATTTCGTGCGCGCATCAAGGCCAAGCCCCATGCCTATATCGCCCAGCCGACCCTGTGTTTATCCACCTGCCCGACCTTTGTCGAAAACGGCATCGCCCCGCGCCATATCGACCTGCGCCCGTTTGTATTGTCCGGCAAAGAAACCCGCGTGGTACCCGGCGGCTTGACCCGCGTGGCGCTGCGCGAAGGTTCGCTGGTGGTCAACTCGTCCCAGGGCGGCGGCACCAAAGACACCTGGGTGGTTGAGGACTGAATGCCATGTTGAGTAGAACTGCCTCGGATTTGTATTGGATGTCGCGCTATCTGGAGCGCGCCGAAAACCTCGCGCGCATGCTCGATGTCAGCTATTCGCTGTCGCTGATGCCCCAGGATGGGCGCGGCGATGGCTTGCACGAACTGGCCATGCCGCTGCTGATCACCGGCACCCTGGAGGATTACCGCGAGCGCCACGGTGAATTGCACGCTGAGCACTTGCTGCACTTCTTTGCCCTGGACGCGGCCAACCCGGCGAGCATCTATAGCTGCCTCGGCGCGGCGCGAGCCAGTGCCCACGCGGTGCGTGGGCGAATCACCGCCGACATGTGGGAAAACATCAACGCCACCTGGCTGGATATCCGCGATATCGCCCAGCAAGGCCTGAGTCGCTATGGCATGAGTCGCTTCTGTGAGTGGGTCAAGGAACGCTCCCATCTGTTTCGGGGCGCTACATACGGCACCATCATGCGTAACGATGCTTTCCGTTTCATTCGGCTGGGCACCTTTATCGAACGCGCCGACAACACATTGCGGTTACTCGATGCGCGCTATGAAATGGCCGGCGACCGTGCCGAAGCCGTCACCGATGGCACGGCCCACGCTTACTATCAATGGAGCGCCTTGCTGCGGGCGTTGTCGTCGTTCGAGGCCTACACCGAGATTTATCGCGATGCTCCCGGCGCCCGGCAAGTGGCGGAGTTGCTGCTGTTGCGCGCCGATGTGCCGCGCTCACTGCGGGCGTGCAGCGAGGAAATCGACCAGATCCTCGCCAGCCTGCCTGGCCTCAACGGTCGACCGGCCCAGCGCCTGGCCGCCGAGATGGATGCCCGCCTGCGCTTTACGGCCATCGATGAAATCCTTGAGGAAGGCCTGCACGCCTGGCTGACCGACTTTATCCCCTTGGTCCGCCAGTTGGGCGACGCCATCTACAGTTCCTACCTGGAGGCTGCATGAGACTCTCCATCAGTCACGAAACCACCTACCACTATGACGACCAGGTGCGCGCCAGCATCCAGTATCTGCGTCTGACGCCCCATGACAGCGAGCGTCAGCATGTACTCAGTTGGCAACTCGACCTGCCGCGCCCGGTGCGTGCCCAGGTCGACCCCTTTGGCAACATCCTGCATGTGCTGACCCTGGACGAACCCCACGACGCCATCATCATCGGCGCCCGTGGCCAGGTGGATATCGACGAATTACGCGAGGCCGAGCATGAGAGTCAGTCGGCGTTCCCGTTCCTGCGTTGCACCCGCCTGACCGAGCCGGATGAAGCCTTGCGTGGCTTTGCCGCGCAGCATTGTCACCAGCGTCGCGACCGCACGGCGTTGATCGACCTGATGCACGCGCTCCACCAGGCGATGGTCTACACGCCGGGTGTCACCGAAGTCGACACCTGCGCCGCCGAGGCCTTTGCTGGTGCTGCGGGCGTGTGCCAGGACCATACCCACGCGTTCCTGGCCTGCGCGCGCAGCCTCGGGATTCCGGCGCGGTATGTGTCGGGGTATTTGTACACCGAAGACAGCACGCACCTGGCCAGCCACGCCTGGGCCGAAGCCTGGCTGGATGACGCCTGGTACAGCTTCGACGTGACCAACCAACTGGCGCGCCCGGAGCGGCATCTCAAACTGGCGGTCGGCCTGGATTACCTGGATGCGTGCCCGGTTCGAGGCATGCGCCGTGGCGGCGGGCATGAGCAAATGCATGCCAAAGTGTTTGTGGCGCCGACGCCGCTGGTGTCCGTACAGCAGCAGTAAGCGACAAGTTGATAGCGGTTTCTGTGGTGAGCAGGCTTCTGTGGTGAGCGGGCTTGCCCCGCGCTGGGGTGCGAAGCAGCCCCAAAACCATCCGCCGCCTAATGTCTGGCACACCGCATTCTGCTTTTATTGGGGCTGCTTCGCAGCCCAGCGCGGGGCAAGCCCGCTCACCACAGAAGCTCGCTCACCATCAACCTAACCAGCCAGTTCACTTGCTTCACGGCTGCTTACGGCTCGCCATATGCTTCAAATAGCCCACCAATAAATCCAGCTCGCTGTCAGGCAACACGCTGGCAGCGAAAGCTGGCATCTTCGCCTGTGGCCAATGCCTCAAGCTCTGTGGGTCACGGATATAGAGCTTGAGGAAATCTGCGCTGAAATATTCCGTAGGGCTGTAGGGAATATTCAGATCCGGACCCACCTGCGCATCGCCCGCGCTATTGAGGCGGTGACAGGCCAGGCAGTTTTTCTGGAACAGTGCAAAGCCCTGGTTGATGGGATCATTCGCTGCCAGTTTCGGGTCGGGCAACAGCGCCGGAAACCGCTCCGCCACGGTCTTTAATTGTTTGATCGCCGAGACTTGGAACGGCCACTGCTCAGGGCTGATAGGCCCGGCTTGCGGGTCGGTCCACACCAGGTAAAACGGCCCGGCGCTGTGTTTGCCTTCGCCCAGGGCGGGCCACGGTTGGGCGGGGTCTTCCACCGCAAGCCAGGCGCGGGCGCCGTGCTGTTCCAGCAGCGGTGCGGCGCTGAGTTCGGCAGCGAAGCCATCCAGGGCAACCGCTTGCAGATGGCTCTGCGGTGTAAGGCCTGGTAGGAGCACCGCCAGCGGCACTGCACGATAGGTCATGCTGCGTTTGTAGGACACGTCATCGATGATTTGCACCATCTGCGCATCCGGGTGTTTGAGCAAGTCGGCGGTCTGCCAGGTCTTGCGGCTGTGGTCCAACTCGATGGTCAATTGCGCCGCAGCAGCGGGGAGGGCGAGCAGCAAGGCCAGGAGTGCGATGATCGGTTTCAAGACAGAGGCCCCGTGTTAAGTGGCGATAGGGCTCACGATACCGGAAAAACGCCCGTAAAAAGGCAGCCCCTGCAACGGGGTCGCTATGCACGAAGTCCCGGCAGGTGCTGCCAAAAGCTGCAATCCTGATGCAAAAAATGCGGAGGATAAGGAACTTACCCAATGACCTTGGTCAAGTTGGGCAAGATCAGAATCAGTGTGGTGGCGAAAAGAATAAGTCCCGCCTGACGTACTTTCGAGTGCTTGAACATGGCTGACTGCCTTTTGTTGTTATTCCTGAGCGTCAAATACGTGCCGTTTTATTTCAGTATGGCGCTTTGACGTGTCACTTTTCTTACAGCTGCTCCAGCAAAACCCGGCAGCAACCTCTTACTGATTGAACCTTAGAGCCCTCGTTCTTCGCGGCTTAGATCCATTTCATATCAGCTAATCAGTATTTCTGCTTAAAAGCGCATGAGGCAGAACGCCATCTTGGCGCCAATGCCTTGGCTAGACAGCTAAAACGATTAATCGGCTTCGGCGCTTAGGGACCTACCGTTCGTCCGAGCGTGGGGGTCAAAAGCAATGAGCGCATCCGTCATTGAAACCGTGTCAATCGGGCCTAAGGTAAGGGCACTACTGCGCAATGGTTCGAGGATGTCATGACCCAAGCTTTGATCTTTGATGCGATCCGCACGCCCCGAGGCAAGGGCAAGGCCGACGGCGCCCTGCACAGCGTCAAGCCGGTAAACCTGGTGGCGGGTTTGCTCACGGCGTTGGCGCAACGCAGCGACCTCGATACCCAGCAAGTCGATGACATCGTGCTCGGCTGCGTGACCCCGGTGGGCGACCAAGGCGCGGACATCGCCAAGACGGCCGCTCTGGTGGCGGACTGGGCCGTCAGCGTCGCGGGCGTACAGGTCAACCGTTTCTGCGCCTCGGGCCTGGAAGTAGTCAACCTGGGCGCGATGAAAGTGCGCTCCGGCTTTGAGGATCTGGTCGTGGTCGGCGGTGTGGAGTCCATGTCCCGCGTGCCCATGGGCAGTGATGGCGGTGCCTGGGTGCTGGACCCGCAGACCAATCTGCACAGTCACTTCACGCCCCAAGGCATCGGCGCGGACCTGATCGCCACCTTGGAGGGATTCAGTCGCGAAGACGTCGATACCTTTGCCCTACAGTCCCAGCAGAAAGCGGCCAGGGCCAGTGCCGACGGTTCCTTCAGCAAGTCGCTGATTGCAGTGCAGGACCAGAATGGGATTGTGCTGCTGGGCCATGACGAATTTATCCGTGGCGACTCGACGCTTGAAGGTCTGGGCAAGCTCAAGCCCAGCTTCGAGATGATGGGGCAGATGGGCTTCGACGCCACTGCACTGCGGGTCTACAGCCAGGTAGAGCGCATCAACCACGTACATACTCCAGGTAACAGCTCCGGCATTGTCGATGGCGCCGCACTGATGTTGATCGGCTCCGAAGCGAAGGGCCGCGAGTTGGGCCTGCAACCCCGGGCGCGCATTGTCGCCACGGCGGTCACCAGCACCGACCCCACCATCATGCTCACCGGCCCCGCGCCAGCCACCCGAAAAGCCCTGGCCAAGGCCGGTTTGCGCGTGGAAGACATCGATCTGTTCGAGGTCAACGAAGCCTTTGCCTCAGTGGTGCTCAAGTTCATCAAGGACATGGGCATTGATGCTGCACGGGTCAACGTCAACGGCGGTTCCATCGCCATGGGCCATCCGTTGGGGGCAACGGGCTGCGCGATCCTTGGCACCTTGCTCGACGAGCTTGAAGTGCGCCAGCAGCGCTACGGCCTGGCCACCCTGTGTGTTGGCGGTGGCATGGGCATCGCCACGATTATCGAACGCCTCTGAGCCTAAGGAATTTCTGATGACCGATGCCATTCGTTACGAAAAAGGCCAGGACCGGATCGTGGTGCTGACCCTCGACATGCCAGGCCAGAGCGCCAACACCATGAACAGTGTTTACCGCGAGGCCATGGCCGCCACGGTCCTGCGCCTGGAGTCGGAAAAGGACCACATTGCCGGTGTAATTATCACCTCGGCCAAGAAGACCTTTTTCGCCGGCGGTGACCTCAATGAACTGATCAAGGTCGACAAGGCCCACGCCAAGGATTTCTACGACAACGTGCAGCTGCTCAAAGCACAACTGCGCCGCCTGGAAACCCTCGGCAAGCCGGTGGTGGCTGCAATCAATGGTGCAGCCCTGGGCGGCGGCTGGGAGATTTGCCTGGCGTGTCATTACCGCGTCGCGCTGGACGACACATCGGTGCAGCTTGGCTTGCCGGAAGTCACCCTGGGCTTGCTGCCGGGCGGCGGTGGCGTGGTGCGTATGGTGCGCATGCTGGGATTGGAAAAAGCCCTGCCGTATTTGCTGGAAGGTAAAAAAGTACGGCCGCAACAGGCGCTGCTGGCCGGGTTGATCAACGAGTTGGCGGTGGGCCGCGATGAGCTGCTGACCAAGTCCCGCGCCTGGATTCTCGGCAATCCAGAGGCTAAACAACCCTGGGACAATAAGGCGTACCAGATTCCCGGCGGCACACCCTCGAACCCAAAAGTCGCGCAGATGCTGGCGATTGCGCCGTCGATCCTGCGCAGTAAAACCAACGGCTGTTTCCCGGCCCCGGAGAAAATCCTCTGTGCCGCCGTTGAAGGCGCCCAGGTGGACTTCGACACCGCACACCTGATCGAAACCCGTTACTTCACCGAGCTGGTCACCGGGCAAGTGGCGAAAAACATGATCGGCACCTTCTGGTTCCAGCTCAATGACATCAACGCCGGCCGCTCGCGGCCCCAGGGCTTTGCACCTTATGTGACTCGCAAAGTGGGTGTGCTGGGCGCCGGGATGATGGGGGCGGGAATCGCCTATGTCAGCGCCTGCGCAGGGATCGAGGTGGTGCTCAAGGACATCCACCTTGCTGCCGCTGAGAAGGGCAAGGCTCACTCGGCCGCGTTGCTGGACAAGAAGGTTGGCCGTGGGCAATTGACCGCCGAGCAGCGGGAAACCACGTTGGCGCGGATTTATCCTACGGATTCGGATGCTGATTTGGCAGGCTGCGACCTGATCATCGAGGCCGTCTTTGAAGACCGCGAACTCAAGGCCAAGGTGTCAGCCGCCGCCCAGAGCGTGGTCGGCGCCGATGCGGTAATCGCCTCCAATACCTCCACCTTGCCCATCAGCGGCCTGGCCAAGGCCGTGCCGGATCAAGGCAAATTTATCGGCCTGCATTTCTTCAGCCCGGTGGACAAGATGCCCCTGGTAGAAATCATCAAGGGCGCGCAGACCTCGGACGAAACCCTGGCCCGAGGGTTCGATTTCGTCATGCAAATCAAGAAGACTCCGATTGTGGTCAACGACAGTCGTGGCTTTTTCACGTCGCGGGTGTTTGGCACGTTCACCAACGAGGGCATCGCCATGCTGGGTGAAGGTGTGGCTGCGCCGATGATCGAGACCGAGGCGCGCAAGGCCGGTATGCCGGTGGGGCCGCTGGCGGTTTCCGATGAAGTGTCCCTCAGCCTGATGAGCCATATCCGACAGCAGGCGGCGAAGGATCTGCAAGTCGAAGGTAAGTCGGTGCCCGGGCATCCGGCAACGGCGGTCATCGATCTGTTGGTGAATGAGTACAAGCGCACAGGCAAGGCGGCGGGAGGCGGTTTTTACGAATACCCCGCAGGAGGGCAGAAGTACTTGTGGCCTGAGTTGAAACACCGCTTTGAACGGCCCGGCCAGCGGATTTCAGCGCAGGATGTGCGCGACCGATTGCTGTTTATCCAGGCCATCGAAACCGTGCGCTGCGTGGAGGAGGGCGTGTTGATGTCCACGGCTGATGCCAACGTCGGTTCTATCTTTGGGATTGGTTTCGCGGCGTGGAGCGGCGGCGCGTTGCAGTTTATCAATCAGTACGGTTTGAATGATTTCATTGCCAGGGCGCGCTACTTGGCTGAACAGTACGGTGAGCGGTTTGCGCCGCCGGTGTTGTTGCTGGAGAAAGCGGCGAGGGGTGAAGTGTTTCGGTGATCAAGGGAGGGGCTTGCCTTGAAGGGGTGTTTCAAGGCAGGCTCTGGGTGTTCAATATTCCCATCGCCGTGTCAGGTATTTTTTATGTCGCTACGCGTCTGCATCCTGGAAACCGATATCCTGCGTCCAGGTTTGATCGATCAGTACCAAGGTTACGGGCAGATGTTCAAGCGCCTGTTCTCCAAGCAGCCGATTGCCGCCGAATTTGTGGTCTACAACGTGGTGCAGGGCGAATACCCGTCAGACGACGAGGTGTTTGACGCCTACCTCGTGACGGGCAGCAAGGCCGACTCCTTCGGCACCGACCCTTGGATCCAGACCCTCAGGACCTACCTGCTGAAGCGCTATGAACGTGGCGACAAATTACTCGGCATCTGCTTCGGCCACCAGTTGTTGGCATTGCTGCTGGGCGGCAAGACTGAGCGTGCCAGCAAAGGCTGGGGCATGGGCATCCACGACTACAAACTCGACGCCAAGGCCCCGTGGATGAGCCCTGAGGTGCCCGAGTTGACGCTGCTGATCAGTCATCAGGATCAGGTCACCACCTTGCCGGACAATGCCACGGTGATCGCTTCCAGCGATTTTTGCCCGTTCGCCGCTTACCACATCGGCGACCAGGTGCTGTGCTTCCAGGGCCACCCGGAGTTTATCCACGATTATTCCCGCGAACTGCTGGAGATTCTTCAGACAACCCTGGGTGAAACGGTCTACACGAACGGCGTCGCCAGCTTGGAGCGCGACCACCACGGCGCCACCGTGGCGGAATGGATGATGCGCTTTGTCGCGCACAAAGCCTAAAGCCAGCCCGAGCGTTTGAAACTGGCCCACAGGCTGGTGCACCCCACCGCGATAAACCCGAGTACCGCAAAATAGCCGTAGTGCCATTGCAGCTCGGGCATGTTCTGGAAGTTCATCCCATAAATCCCTGCCACCGCGGTGGGGAATGCCAGGATCGCCGCCCATGCAGCGAACTTGCGCTGTACCACGCTCTGGCGCGACGCCTCCAGCAATACACCGATCTCGATGGTCTGGCTGGCGATGTCGCGCAGGGTGGTGAGGTCTTCCATCTGCCGGGTCACGTGGATCTGCACATCACGGAAGTACGGGCGCATGTTCTTGTCGATAAACGGGAAACTCAGCTTCTGCAACTCCTGGCTGATCTCCACCATCGGCGCCACATGGCGCTTGAGCCGCAGCACATCGCGGCGCAGGCCATGGATCTTCTGGATATCGCGCTCGCTCAATGAGCTGCACAGCACGTTGCGCTCCAGTTCATCGATCTCGGCGTGGATCGCCTCGCTGACCGGCTGGTAGTTTTCGGTGACGAAATCCAGCAACGCATACAGTACGAAATCTTCCCCGTGCTCCAACAACAGTGGCCGTGCCTCACAGCGTTGGCGCACAAAGCCGTAGGACGCCGAATGCCCATTGCGTGCGGTAATGATGTAGCCATTGCCGGCAAAGATATGGGTCTCGATAAACTCCAGCTTGCCGTTCTCGCGCACCGGTGAGTAGGTGACGATAAACAGCGCATCGCCGAAGGTTTCGAGCTTGGGGCGGCTGTGTTTTTCCAGCGCGTCTTCGATGGCCAGTTCATGCAGGTTGAACTGGCGTTGCAGGTTGGCCAGCTCCTGGGCGTCGGGCTCTTCCAGGCCGATCCACACAAAGTGCCCGGGCTTGGCGGCCCAGGCGGCGCCTTCATCAAGGGTGATATCAGTGACTTTCTTACCGGCGCTGTAGACGGCGGCCGCAACAACTCTACCCATGGTGCTGATCACTTCTTGTTAGGAGGACAGATGTTGGGCAGCTTAGCCTGAATGACGTTCCGTTGTAGCCGCCGTTGCGGTGCGCTTTGTGTGGCGAGCGAGCTGGCTCGTGCTGGGGTGCGAAGCGCGCCTCAACGGTGTTCAGGCGGATTGCACTTCGCGATCCATCTGCGCAATACATTCATCCATCTGCGCCTGACACGCCTGCATCAACGCCGGGACGTCATCCACCGTCAGCCCGGCTGTAGGAACTGGCGGCAACGAACGTATGAGCACATCACCACTGTTCCAGCGATTGAGCTTCATATGGACAACATAATTGCTGACGCACACCTGCACGATGGGTACGCCCGCCGCAATCGCCATATGAAACGCGCCTTTCTTGAAGGGCAGCAGGCCCTTGCCCAGATTGCGCGTGCCTTCCGGGAACACCCAGATCGACGTGTCTTTGTGTTGCAGCGTATGGGTGGTGGTCAACATCGCACGACGCGCCTTGTGCGCATTGCCGCGATCAATCAACACATTGCCCGCCAGCCAGAACAACTGGCCGAACAGCGGCACCCATTTCAGGCTCTTTTTCGCGATACACACCGTGCGGTAGGGCACTACATTGCCGACCACGAACAGATCATAGTTGGACTGGTGGTTGGCGATCACCACACAGGTGCCGGGCTTGTTGCGCAACGAGTCGACATCGGCCTTCACGTTCAGCCCCAAGATGCGCATTGCGGGCAGTGCATATAAACGCGCGCACAGGCGACTGTTGTCCGGGTTGAACGGCCGGCAGATACCCAGCAGCACCCCCAGCACGCCCGCCACCATAAAGTGCAGGCCCATCAACAACATACGCAGCAGGAAAAGCATCGACACGGCCTATCGGGACAAAAGGTGGCGCAGTGTACGGATGTGCACTGTCTTCGGCAATTAGCCGGGTAGAGGTCGGAGATAGGCGATGTTTAAGTGCATGTTTCAATATGTGCCAACACTGGCTGGCTAGAGCGGTTGAGGGCGTTTCGGATTTACGTGTAAGAAAAAGCCCGACACAAGGTCGGGCTCTGGCACAGCAGGTGTGGGATTTAGCTCAGGTTGTGCCCCTGATCCTGAATAATCGCATCGTCCAAGGCTTCAAGCAGAGCCTTACGCACCTTCAGCTTAGTGTGCTTGTGGGCGTTCATATTGATCTTCTTCAACTGGCGCGCCGCTTCCAGTGCGGCCGCGTGCAACTCTTCAGGCGCCACCACCTTATCGAGGAAACCGGCCTGCAACGCGCCCTGCGGGTCAAACATCTCGGCATTGATCACCGAGCGGTGGAACGCCGATTTGCGCAGGCGATCACGCGCCAGCTCGATCCCGGCGTGGTGCATGGTCATGCCGATCGCCACTTCATTCAGGCCGATGCTGAAAGGGCCCTCCACACCAATCCGGTAATCCGCCGACAGCAACAGGAACGCGCCCTTGGCCACCGCATGCCCTGGGCACGCCACAATCACCGGGAAGGGGTGCGACAACAGGCGGCGCGCCAACGTCGAGCCCGACGTCACCAGGCCGATGGCCTCTTTAGGGCCTGCCGTCATCACCTTCAAATCATAACCACCCGACAAAATCCCCGGCGTCCCGGTGATCACCACCACTGCCCGATCTTTCTCGGCCTGATCCAGCGCCGTATTAAACGCACTGACCACATCCGGAGAAATGGCATTCACCTTGCCGTTGCTCAGGGTCAGGGTCGCAATACCGTCTTCGAGGTGGTAGGCAATCAACTCACTCATGACGCGGTTCCTTGTAGGACTTGTTATAGAAGAATGCAGCAGACGTTACCCACCACGCCCGCCCCGGTAAAGCGCCGTGACTGACTGGCCAGTCAGCCTTTTCCCGCATCCTCGGTCGCAAATGGCCTGCAACAGGGCACAGCACCCAGCCTAGACCATCAAAACCCTGCCCGAGATTGGCACAATCACCGCCCTGTACCGGGACCATTCCTGCATAACTGCCTAACCGCATGAAAATTCTCAAAAAAACCTTTGCCATCAGAAAGGCTTTCGACTACATTAGCGCGCCTCGACAGACTGAACTTGTTTGACGAGATACGGTGAAGTGTCCGAGTGGCTTAAGGAGCACGCCTGGAAAGTGTGTATACAAGAAATTGTATCGAGAGTTCGAATCTCTCCTTCACCGCCAAATTCGATGTAAACAAAACCCCTGGTTTCGAAAGAAACCAGGGGTTTTGTGATTTCTGGGGATTGAAAAGGCTTGGCGTCTGGATTGCCCTGTCGTCCTGTCCGTGCAGAGCGGTGCAATTTCACTGAGTACGGCAGCATCGCTTCTGGTTTCGCTGGCATAGAAGCCTGAAGGGTTTGGTATCCAGCATGTGAAACCGCTGGTGTGCTAGGGAAAATTTTTCTCTAGCATCTGCCCTCATGGCTACCCTTCACAGTGAACGAAACTGGAAAATAAAATCTATCCCGACGACCATGCGCCGCCGCATTTTCATGTGCAGACGCCAAATGGTGAGTCGTTGGTTCAAATAGAAGGGCTGGTGGTGCTCGGTTCGGGCGCTGAGGCCAAGGCATTGAAAGCCGCCCTGCTTTGGGCAAAAGCCCATGTCGCTGATCTTAAGCGCGTATGGGATGAACAAAACCGGAGGAACTGACTTATGACCAGCAAGCTTCGCATCTCTGCTGTGCAACCAGTTGCCGGCAAGCATGCCTTAGAGATCGAGTGGAGTAATGGCAAGCGACACACGGTTGATCTCATTGATCATATAAATACTTCTCCCGTTCTCAAGCCGCTTCTGGATCTGGCTCGATTCGGCCAAGTCGAGGTGGGTGAGTGGGGCTTTGATGTGACATGGGGTGATGACCTTGAACTGTCATCCGTCACGCTTCACCGTTTGGCGTTGGAGCAATCTGGCGAGGTCATGCTGACGCAGGATTTCAGAGCGTGGATGCTGAGTAACAATTTGTCCCTTTCCGCAGCGGCTGTGGAGTTGGGTTTCTCTCGCAGGACTATCACGGCTTATAGCAGTGGTGCTGCGTTGATTCCTAAGCACGTGGGTTTGGCGTGCAGGGGATGGGAGTATGAGCGCAAGGGTTATACGGGGCGCCACGCATAAGCCGGGCCTGTATTGCATAACGAAGGGCGGCCCATTGAGCCGCCTTGATTCATCCTGTGGTGACCCCGCTTCTAATGCCTATGCCGATGATGCACATCCGGAAAATGCGCATGACTATGCTTCACCGGGCTGTGCACATGCACATGGCTGTGGGGCACATCCGGATCCCACTCAAACCCATGCTCATGCTGATGATGTTCATCATGCACATGCCGATGCCCGTGTTCCGTCGCCTCATGCTGATGTTCATGCGCGTGCCGCTCCGTCAGGTGCAGCCACACGCCCACGGCCATCAGCGCTGAGGCGATCCAGAACGCCGTCGTCACCGATTCCCCCAACACCAGCATTGCAATCGCGGCACCCAGGAACGGTGCGGTCGAGAAGTATGCCCCGGTACGTGCACTGCCCAGTCCACGCAATGCCAGTACAAACATGACCAGGCTGATGCCATACCCCAGAAATCCAACCAGCAAGATCGGCGCGAGTTGTGCCGCTCCGGGGATCTGCGCGCCGAGATACAGCGCCACTGCCGCATTTACTACACCTGCGATCAACCCCTTGGTACTCGCGATAAACAACGCGTCGGATGCCGACACTTTGCGCGTCAGGTTGTTGTCGATGCCCCAGCACAAGCAGGCGAGCGCGACTGCCAGGGGGCCTGTCCAGTCATGGCTGCTGCCACCGCCTTCGGGCCATGACAGCGCAACGCCGCCCAACACAATTGCGATCATCCCAAGCACGATTCGGCGGTCGGCGTTTTCTCTGAATACCAGCCAGGCGATCACGGCGGTCAACACCGATTCGAGGTTGAGCATCAGGGACGCGGTCGCGCCGGTGGTGCGGGTGAGGCCGAACATCAGGGCCACGGGGCCAAGGATGCCGCCGAAGGCGATGGCGCCGAGCAGCCATGGCCATTCGGTGGGGGTGAGGCCGGAGGATTTCCAGCCGCGGTCACGGACAAGGCGTACGCCGGCGAGTCCGATGCCGCTGCCGAGGTAGAGCAGGCCGGCGAGCAATACCGGTGAAAAACCCAGGCCGAGATTTTTGGCAAGCGGGGTACTGGCGCCGAACAGGGCGGCTGCCGCCAGCGCGTAAACAATGCTGAGGTTCATGGGCACTTCCTCGAAAGGTGGACCCATGATACGTCGCTCGCCCTGGTTAAATCTTCGGCAGTTAAGCGAGTAAGTCTTCGTAGAAAGCGCCGTAAGGTCTGCTCGGGTGCGCGATCTGGATCTCCAGAATCCACAACCCGGCATTGGGGTAGTGCTCGAAATTTCCCAGGTCGCCGCCGCGATGAATGGCCTGGGCGTAGCACATGCGGACACCGGTCTCTCCTTGATAGCGCTATGATATTTACTATATAGCGATTGAGGTGACGGGCCCAAATGAAAATATCAAAGATGCAGCCCGGCCAGGCTGCCTAACACCACTGCCACGCCCGCCGCCGTATACGCCATGCGCTTCAACCACTCCTTGCGTGTGAGCAACGTAATCGCCGCCAACGAAATCGCGATCTGAATCGCGGTCATCGCCTGGGCCCAGCGGTGGTGCTGGTGCAAAGCCTGCTCTGATTTTTCATCCCATTCCCGCGAGGTGGCCTCAAGCTTTTCTGCCTGCTGGCGCACGTCTTCCTTCTGGCTTTTGTAGCGTTCGATTTCATCCTTGTAATGCGCGGCGTCCACGCCCGGAATATGGGTGGCCAGTTCCGCCAGGTTCTGACGGCTGGATTTGGCCTGGTAGTAGTTCCACTGGTTGGCGGCTTCGGTCTTGAAGATGGCCGCGTTGTTTTTGTCCATCGCCGCTTCGCTTTCGGTGGAGCCGGCCTGGTAGCTGAGCATGGCGCCGAGGGTGGCCATCAGCGCGGTCATGACGGCGATGCGGCTGGCGAAATTGTCCCCACGTGCGTGGGCATGTTCAGTGGTGTGTTCGATGTGTTTTTCGTGGGGGCTGGGGACTTCGAAGGCTTCGGACATGGTGGCGGCTATGAACGGACTGAGGGAGTCTGATTCTTCACCTCTGCGGCTGTCTCAAGCCTGTACGTAACGCCGAATCAGCTGCGTATACACCGCGATGTTGATCAACAGCACCAGGGCACCCAGCACCAGTTGAATCTGCGGGGTCAGCCCCGCTGGGTAGATGAGCGCAACAATGTAGTGTTCGATAAACCCGCCGCCATAGCCGTCTTGACCGGCGAGATGGCGAAGCAGGTTTTCCCAGCGCGTCAGTGGGCAGGGCAGGTGGAAAACCTCGACGGCCACGCCCCACGCGGCGGCGGGCAGGTGCAGCCAGATAACCGGCCGCCACTTTAGGGCCAGCAGCCCGCCGAACAAGACGAACAGGATGAAGCAAAGGTGGAACAGCACGAGGCTGTCGGCAGCTAGGCGGTAGAGCATTGTGTGTGCTTCAAAAGGGGGAGGGCATAGTCTAAAGGGTTGCCCGCAGGTAAGTGGGGCCGTTATTGTGCTGAATCCTTTTAGTCCTTCGCCCCAAGGATCTGTTGTGATGAATCCACCGCGTACCGTTGCCCCGATCAAGGCTGTGATTTTCGATATGGACGGGTTGTTGCTGGACACTGAAGGCATCTACACCGAAGTCACGCAGATCATCGCCGAGCGTTATGGCCGTACCTATGACTGGGGGATCAAACAGCACATTATTGGTCGCGGGGCGCAGGACTTGGCGGAGTACGTGGTCAAGGCCCTGGACTTGCCGATTACGCCGGCCGAGTTTCTGGAAATTCGCGAACCGTTGATGAGTGAGCGTTTTCCCAGGGCTCTGGGCATGCCCGGTGCCGAGGCATTGGTGCGGCATTTGAAGGCGCACAATATTCCGATTGCCGTGGGCACCAGTTCGTCGCGCAATTCGTTTGGCCACAAAACCACGTTGCACCGCGAGTGGTTCAGCCTGTTCGGCACCATCGTCACCGCCGACGACCCCGAAGTGGGCGCCGCGAAACCTGCGCCGGATATTTTCCTCACCGCCGCCCGCCGCCTGGGTGTGGCGCCGCAGGATTGCCTGGTGTTTGAAGATTCACCGTTCGGCGTCACCGCTGCGAAGGCCGCTCATATGACCGCCATCGCCGTGCCCGATGAAGCCATGGCTGACAGCAAGTACCACCACGCCGACCAGATCATCCGCAAGCTGGCGGACTTTGACCTGGCGGCTTATGGTTTGCCACCGATGTCCTGATTCACCGCAGGGCAGAAAATGTGGGACGGAGCCCCTCCCACATTTGATTTCATTGCTCCCGAACTATCAGGCGCTGAACCCGCCATCAATGGTCAGGCTGGCACCGGTGATATACCCCGCTTCCGGCCCGGCCAGGTACGCCACGAAACTGGCGATCTCTTCCACATGCCCGTAACGCCCCACCGCCATCAGCGCCATCAGGCTCTCGGCAAAATCGCTGTTCGCCGGGTTCATATCCGTGTCCACCGGCCCAGGTTGCACATTATTGATGGTGATGCCCCGCGGCCCCAGGTCCCGCGCCAGACCCTTGGTCAACCCCACCAGCGCCGCCTTGCTCATCGCATACGGCCCGCCACCGCCAAATGGCATGCGCTCGGCATTGGTGCTGCCGATGTTGATCACGCGGCCACCTTCACCCATATGTTTTGCCGCTTCCTGGGTAGCGATAAACACGCTGCGCACGTTGATTGCCAGGGTCTGGTCGAAGTCTTCCAGCTTGAAGTCTTCCAGCGGTGCGATGGCCAGTACGCCCGCGTTGTTCACCAGAATATCCAGGCGTCCAAAGGCTTCGACGGTGGCGTTGACTGCATTGCGAATCGCTGTCGCGTCTGCGCTGTCAGCGTGGATCGCCAGGGCTTTGCCGCCGGCACTGATCACGCTGTTTTGCAGTTCTTCGGCCTTGGCCGCCGAGCTGACGTAGGTAAAGGCGACGGTTGCACCTTGTGCGGCAAGGCGCTTGACGATGGCGGCGCCGATGCCGCGGGAACCGCCTTGAATCAAGGCGACTTTACCGCTGAGGTTGAGTGTGGTCATGTCGATCTCCTGGCTGTTCAAGGCGGTATGCCTTGTTGTTGGAGTCGAGTATCGACCTCACCCAACCCTACCGGTAGACCGTGATTGCTATAGTCTGTGTAAACCAAAAGTTTAGAGTGGGTGCAGATGGAGAGCTTTGGCAGTATCGAATGCTTCGTGCGCAGCGCCGAAGGCGGCAGCTTTGCCGAAGCGGCGCGGCACCTTAGCCTGACTCCGGCAGCGGTCGGTAAAAGTGTCGCCAAGCTGGAAGCGCGCCTCGGTGTGCGGCTGTTCCAGCGCAGTACCCGGCGCCTTACGCTGACCGAAGCGGGCAAGCTGTTCCTCGAAGAGGTCAGCGGCAGCCTCACCACCATCCAGAACGCCGTGGCCAACCTGGCCAGTGCCGAAGGGCGGCCGGTGGGCACGCTCAAAGTCAGCATGGGCACGGTGTTCGGCAATCGTTATGTGGTGCCGCTGCTGGGGGAGTTTATGCGCCGCTTTCCGGATATCAGTCCGGACTGGCATTTTGATAACCGCCAGGTCGATCTGATCGGCCAAGGCTTCGATGCTGCAATTGGCGGTGGTTTTGAGCTGCCCCAGGGCGTGGTGGCGCGCAGGTTGACCCCGGCGCATCGGGTACTGGTGGCGTCTGCTGCTTACCTGGCGCAGCGCCCGCCGGTAGTGGCGCCCGAGGACCTGGCGCACTGCGATGGCATCCTCATCCGCTCGCCGCAGACCGGCCGCGTACGCTCCTGGCAATTGACCAGCCGCGAGCGTGAACACCGCCCGCTGGTACTCAAGCCCGGCATGACCATGAGCGACTCCGAAGCCGCCTGCTGTGCCAGCGCCCAGGGTCTGGGCGTTGCGCTGGTGAGCATGCCCATGGCCGTGCCGTTCCTCGACAGCGGCGCGGTGGTGCGGGTGTTGCCGGACTGGTATGTCGACGACGGCAATATTTCCATTTACTACGCCGAGCACAAGTTACTGCCCGGTAAAACCCGGGCGTTTGTGGATTTCATCATTGAGCGGTTTGCCGAGCAGGGTTTGGCACAACAATTCAGCGCGATCTAATGTGGGACGATTCCACATTTTGGACCTTCAGCGGCCGAACATGCCGGGCCAACCAATGACCCTCTTCGGCCGTGGCGTCGCGTAAGTCCTGACCTTCGACGTCGACAACCCCAACCGCACCAGCGACTCGGCAATGGTCACCGCCGCCGTCACCCCATCCACCACCGGCACTCCGGTGCGTTGTCTGATCTGCTCATCCAATCCCGCCATGCCACCGCAGCCCAGGCAGATCACCTCCGCTTTGTCCTCGCGAATGGCCAGTTCCGCCTGGCGCACGATGGCTTCCATGGCGGCCAATGGGTTTTCTTCCAGCTCCAGGACCGCCATGCCACTGGCCCGCACCGAGGCGCAGCGTTGGTACAGACCGGCGAGTTTCAGGCGGTCTTCAATCAGCGGCACGGTGCGGTCCAGGGTGGTCACCACCGAATAGGCATGGCCCAGGAACATCGCCGTGCTGGCGGCGGCTTCGGTGATGTCCACCACCGGTACGTTCAACAATTCCTGCAGGCCTTCGCGGCCGTGTTCGCCGTAGCCGGCCTGGATCACTGCATCGAACGGCTGGTCGTAGGCCATGACCCGGTCCATCACGGCAATCGCGGCCAGGTAGCTTTCAAAGTTGCCTTCCACCGATTCGGCGCCGAAGAAAGGCGTGAGCCCGACAATCTCGGTGCCCGGTGACGCCACGCCCCGCGCTTGCTGGGCGATGGTGTCGGTAATGGATTCGGTGGTGTTGACGTTGACCACGAGGATGCGCATGGAATGTCCTTGTTTTAATGACTGACGTTATCGACTGCAATACTTTCGCCGCTGACATCGGCGTAGAACGGCTGGCGCTTGGCGATCAGCAGGTACAGCAGCCCTGCAATACCGGCGCCAAACAACCAGGAAAACGGCGAGACGCTGGCAAACCCTGGCAGCAGCGCCAGCAGAATGGCGATCACGGCGGCAGGAACAAACGCTGCCACCGCGCGTAAATTGACCCCTCGGCTGTAGTAATAAACGCCTTTCGGGTCTTCGCTGTACAACTGCGGTACGTCCACCTGGCTTTTACGGATCAGCCAGTAGTCGACCATGATCACCCCGTACAACGGCCCCAGCAGCGCGCCCAGGCCGGAGAGGAAGTACACGATCACCAGCGGGCTGTTGTAGAGGTTCCACGGCAGGATCAACACCGCCACAGTGGCGCTGATCAGGCCGGCACGACGGAAGTTCAGGTACTTGGGCGCCAGGTTGCTCAGCACAAAGGCGGGCGCAACGAAGTTGGCCATGATGTTTACCGCCACGGTGACGATCAGGAACGCCAGGCAGCCCAGCACGAGGAAGAAGGTATTGGGGATGGCCGCGATGATTTCGGTCGGGCTTTCGATCACCCGGCCGTTGAGTTGGAACTGCCCGCCGCACAACAGCACGGTGATCGCGGCGAACACCAGGATGTTCACCGGTAGGCCCCAGAAGTTGCCGATCTGGATCGTCCTGCGGCAGGGCGAGGAACGGGCGAAGTCGCAGAAGTTGAGGATCAGCGTGCCGTAGATCGACAGCCACAATGCGCCACCGGCAAAGATATTGCGCCACATTTCGCCACCGCTCAGCGGCTCGCGGATCGACCAGGCAATGTTGCCGCCGGCCTGGAAGTACATCCAGCCGGCCAGCGCGGCCACCGTCAGCAAAATCACCGGTCCGGCGAAGCCTTCATAACGCCGCACCATCTCCATGCCGTAGGCCAGGATCACCAGTTGCACGAACCAGATGGCCACAAAACACGCCCAGCCAAGGGATGACAGGCCGAGGATCGAGTTGTGGTCATAGTCAGCAAACCCTGGATGAATCGCCGTCAGCAGCACGCGGAAAACCACCGAGGCCAGGTAGGTCTGGATACCAAACCAGGCAATCGCAATCACTGCCCGGATCAACGCGGGAATCTGCGCGCCGTGAATGCCGAAACTGATGCGGCTGATTACCGGGAACGGAACGCCGGTCTTCTGCCCCATATACCCCGAAAGGTTCATGAAAAAGTACACCAGCGCCGCACCGATCCCCAGGGATAACAGGATCTGCCAACCGCCCAGGCCCAACGCATATAGGCCTATCGCGAACGAATAGTTGGCGATGTTGTGCACGTCGTTGGTCCACAGCGCAAAGATGCTGTAGCGCCCCCAGCGTCGGCCTTCGACCTTGGTTGGCGCGAGGTCTTTGTTATGCAGGCGTGGGCTGAGCACCAAGGGGCCGGGGCTTGCGGCGTCTGGGTTCAGGGCAGAGGAGGGCAGATCCAGTGCGATATTGTTCGAGAGGCTTGTACGCATTCCGGCAGGCTCCAGCACATCTGCTGGAAGTCCGCAGATGGCAAAGTGTATGTAGGTTTTGTATTTATTGTATACAAAGCGCATTTCACCTTAAGCCACATACGTGCCAGTTTCCGATCTATGAAAATCGTGGGTAATTTCGTTTTTATAGGATGGTTAAATAAATAGCTGAATTCAAAGAGATATAAATTGACCGTTTGAACAGCTATTTATTTTTTGGTTGCGAGCGGTGGATTCACCGGGGCAACCGATAAGCTGGGGAGAGTGTTACGTTATGGTGCGGGTAAAGGCAGATTGCACACATAAATGGCACCGATGGTTACATGTGTGTGTACATCTCTAACACTCCACCCAAAACAAAATGTGGGAGGGGGCTTGCCCCCGATAGCGGTGTGTCAGTCACTGATGCAGTGCATGACACTCAGCCATCGGGGGCAAGCCCCCTCCCACATTTTCCAACTGCGTCAGCCCTTAGGCCTTGCTGATGATATTCCCCGCATGCAGCCCGCATTCCTTCTGCGTGGCCTCTTCCCACCACCAACGACCCTCTCGCTCATGCTGGTTCGGCAGCACAGGCCGGGTGCACGGCTCGCAGCCGATGCTGATAAACCCGCGCTCATGCAGGCTGTTGTAAGGCAATTCCAGCATGCGGATGTACCCCCAGATCTCCTCGCTGCTCATCTGCGCCAGCGGGTTGAACTTGTACAGGGTGCGTTCCGGGGTGGAGAAGGCGGTATCGATCTCCAGCGCCGCCACCTGGCTGCGCGTGCCTGGGCTCTGGTCACGGCGTTGGCCGGTGGCCCAGGCCTTCACGCCGGACAGCTTGCGGCGGAGCGGCTCGATCTTGCGCACGCCACAGCATTCGCCATGGCCGTCCTTATAGAAGCTGAACAGGCCCTTTTCCTTGACGAAGGGTTCCAGCTTGCTCTGGTCCGGCGAGATCAGTTCGATATCGATCTTGTAGAAGTCACGCACCTGCTCGATAAACCGGTAGGTCTCCGGGTGCAGGCGGCCGGTGTCGAGGCTGAACACCTTGACGTTCTTGTTCAGCTTCCAGGCCATGTCCACCAGCACCACGTCCTCGGCACCGCTGAAGGAGATCCACAGGTCATCGCCGAACTGGCTGAACGCCAGTTTGAGAATATCCTGGGCGGATTTGTTGGCGTAAGTCGCGGCGAGTTCAGCGACATCGAAGGCTTGGTTCATCAGGACGGTTCCTACAGGTCAGTGGCGCTGAGCGCTCTATAGGGGAGCGATGGTATCAAAATCCGCTCTGCGTTGCGGCGGGGAGCTTGAATCGCTAGAGTTCGGCAGTCCTTTTGCTCGCTCAACCAATAACATCCAATAGGAGTGTCTTGTGGAAATTGCCTGTCTTGACCTGGAAGGGGTGCTGGTTCCGGAAATCTGGATCGCCTTCGCCGAAAAAACCGGTATTGAATCGCTGCGGGCCACCACCCGGGACATTCCCGACTACGACGTGCTGATGCAGCAACGTCTGCGTATCCTCGACGAACATGGCCTCAAGCTCGCCGACATCCAGGCCGTGATCGCCACGCTCAAGCCACTGGACGGCGCCATCGAATTCGTCAACTGGCTGCGCGAGCGTTTCCAGGTGGTGATTTTGTCCGACACCTTCTACGAATTCTCCCAGCCGCTGATGCGCCAACTGGGTTTCCCGACTCTGCTGTGCCACCGCCTGATCACCGATGAAACCGACCGCGTGGTGAGCTACCAACTGCGCCAGAAAGACCCCAAGCGCCAGTCGGTGCTGGCGTTCAAGACGCTCTACTACCGCGTGATCGCCGCCGGCGATTCCTACAACGACACCACCATGCTGGGTGAAGCGGACCGTGGGATCCTGTTCCATGCGCCGGAAAATGTGATCCGTGAGTTCCCGCAGTTTCCGGCGGTGCACACGTTTGAGGATCTGAAGAAAGAGTTCATCAAGGCGTCGAATCGGCAGTTGAGCCTGTAAGTCATTTTGTGATGCTGATGGCCCTATCGGGGGCAAGCCTCCTCCCACACTTTGATCTGTGAATACATTTCAAATCTGGGAGGGGGCTTGCCCCGATAGGCCCGGCCCCGCCATCGCTTATCCCTCTGCCAGCAACCGCTCGTAAGGAATGCTCAAGCCTTCATGCAGCCGCTTGATCATCGACAGGCTGAGCTTGCGCTTATGGTTCAACACCTCTGACACCCGTCCGCTGGTGCCGATGAATGGCTCCAGGTCGCGAGCCGTCATGCCGAGCTGCTCCATGCGAAACCGAATGGCTTCCACCGGATCAGAAGGTGGCATTGGAAAATGTTCCGCTTCGTACTTTTCAATGAGTACGGCAAGAATCTCCAGCTCGTCACCCTCTGGCGAGCCGATCTGCGCCCCCCAGAGCTGCTCCACCCGTGCGAGCGCAGCCGTCAGGTCTTCCTGGGAATGTATGGGTTTGATGTTCATTACACGGTCTCCGCATTGATCTGGTCGTACTGCGCATGGGTCCCCACGAAACGGATGAACCCAAGTTGTCGCTGATAATCGATCGCCATGATCACTCGATACTTGTTGCCGCCGACGTTGAATACAACCCTGCTGCCTTTGAGGATGCTCGCTGTCCTGAGCTCTGCCTTCAGTGCTTGTGGCGTGGGATAAGTGGTCCTCCCGTTTTGGGAGATATTGGAGGTGGTGGCGTGGAGATGCAATCTCGGAAATAATTCCTGACGAATAGGCAGTCGCTTCATGTGATCCAGGAAGCAGCTGTGTACTACAGGCTTTCCAAAGTGTGTAACAAAACCCGCACCTTCGTCAGCGACTCCTGATACTCCGCCTCCCACTCGGAATCCGCCACGATCCCACCGCCGCCCCAGCAGCACACCTGGCCGTCCTTGACCAGCAAACTGCGGATGGCAATGGAGCTGTCCATCTCGCCGCGCACGTCCAGGTACACCAGCGAACCGCAGTACAAACCGCGTCGGGTCGGTTCCAGTTCGTCGATGATCTGCATGGCGCGGATCTTCGGCGCGCCGGTGATGGAGCCGCCGGGGAAGCTGCCGGCGATCAGGTCGAGGGCGTCTTTGTCGTCGGCCAATTCGCCGATCACGCTGCTCACCAGGTGGTGCACGTTGGGGTAGCTTTCCAGGCTGAACAACTCCGGCACGCTCACCGAGCCGGTGCGGCAGGTGCGGCCGAGGTCATTGCGCAGCAGGTCGACGATCATCAGGTTTTCGGCGCGATCCTTGGGGCTGGCCAGCAGTTCGGTGGCGTGGGCAGCGTCTTCTTCAGGCGTGGCTCCGCGGGGGCGGGTGCCTTTGATTGGGCGGGTTTCGACCTGGCGTTCACTGATACGCACGAAACGCTCGGGTGACAGGCTCACTACCGCGCCGTTATTCGGCAGGCTCTGGAACCCGGAGAAGGGCGTCGGGCAGGCTTCGCGCAAGGCGCAATAGGCGACCCAGGGATCACCGCTGCACGGTGCGCGAAAACGCTGGGCGAAGTTGACCTGATAGCAGTCGCCGGCCTGGATGTAGTCCTGGATGCGTTCAATGGCCAGGCGGTAAGCCGCGACGCTGAGATCCGCTGCCATGGGGCCCTGCAATGTGAAGCGTGCAGGGGCGGCGGCAACGTCACCGCTGAACAAGGTGATCAGCCGCTGCCGTTCGCTATCGGCCAGCGCCGGGTGAAATACCAGTTGGCTGGTCTGCGCCGAGTGATCACTGATCAGTGCCCAGGCATATAGCCCGAAACGCGCATCCGGCAGGTGCAAATCATCCACGGCCAGATCGGGCAGCTGTTCCAAGTGTCGGCCAAAGTCGTAGCTCAGGTAGCCGATCAAGCCGCCGGCAAACGGCAACTCGTAGCCGTCGGGCAATCTCGCCTCACCCAGCTGTGAAAGGTTTTTCCGTAACCGCTGTAGGAAGTGACTGCCGCTTTCGTCAGGATCCACCGCTAGAGTCGCCTCAGGCCAGGCGCTGAGCAGGTCATAACGACCGCGTTCGGCCGCCGGTCGACCACTGTCGAGCAGCACCGCGCCGGGGGCATGGCGAATCGCCGCAAAGTACTCGGCGGGGTTGGCCTTATAGGGCAGCGGGTGTACGGAACAGGTCGACATGCGAGGGTGGATCAGCCAAGGCGCGGGGGAGGGGATTGTAGTCCCCCGTAGGGCTTGCTCCTAGGGGGGATGTCGGGGATAGACAGATTGAAGGCTGGATCAGCCCTCTACAGGGGGAATATGCCCAAACATTTCCTGCACGAACTTGACTCGCTCTTCCGGGGTTTCCGTCACGCCGGCGGCTTTCAGCGCTTCCAGTCGTGCTTCTACCGCGTGGGTGCGCAAGGTCAGGCCGCAGTCGTTGGCGATCTGGATGTTCAGCCCTGGCCGCGCATTCAGTTCGAGGATCAGCGGGCCTTTTTCCTGATCCAGCACCATGTCCACACCGATATAGCCCAGCCCGCACAGCTCGTAACAGCCAGCGGCCAGTTTCATGAAACCGTCCCAGTTGGGCAGTTGCACGCCATCCACCGCATTGGTGGTATCGGGGTGTTTGGTGATGATGTTGTTCAGCCAGGTGCCGCGCAGGGTCAGGCCGGTGGCCAGGTCCACACCGACGCCAATCGCGCCCTGGTGCAGGTTGGCCTTGCCGCCGGATTGGCGGGTCGGCAAGCGCAACATGGCCATCACCGGGTAGCCCATCAGCACAATGATGCGGATATCCGGCACGCCTTCGTAACTGATGCTCTTGAAGATCTGGTCGGGCACCACGCGGTACTCGATCAGCGCACGGTCGCGGTGGCCGCCCAGGGAATACAGGCCGGTGAGGATGCTGGAAATCTGATGTTCGATTTCCTCATGGCTGATGATCTTGCCGGACACCGTGCGATAGCGCCCTTCGAAACGGTCGGCTACCACGAGAATACCGTCGCCGCCCGCGCCCTGGGCCGGCTTGATCACGAAGTCGCTGCGCCCGCCGATAATTTCATCGAGCTTGTCGATTTCTTTTTCGGTCGAGATCACCCCGTACATTTCCGGCACATGGATGCCGGCAGCGATCGCCCGTTCCTTGGTGATGATCTTGTCATCCACGATCGGGTACAGGCTGCGTTTGTTGTACTTGAGCACGTAGTCGGCATTACGCCGGTTGATGCCCATGATTCCCCGCGCTTCCAGGGCTTTCCAGGTCTTCCAGAAGCCGAACATTATGAGTCAGCCTTCAAGAACGCCTTGAAACGCACCAACTCGGTCAGGCGGTAGCCGCGATAACGACCCATGGCCAGCATGAAGCCCACCAGGATCAAAAGGATCGCGGGGAAGGTGAACACGAAGTACACCAACTCGGGCACGCTCATGATCAGGTGCGCCAGGGAAGCAGCGAACAACGTACCAATCGCCACCTTGAGCGCATGGTTGGCCCCGCGCTCTTCCCAGGTGATCGACAGGCGTTCGATGGTCATGGTCAGAATCACCATCGGGAACAGCGCCACCGACAGCCCGCGTTCCAGGCCGAGTTTATGGCTGAACAGGCTGATGGCCGCGATAAGCACCACCACGAACGTCAGCACCACCGACAGTCTCGGCAGCATCTGCAACTTCAAGTGTTCCAGGTAGGACCGCAGCGACAGCCCCAGCGCCGTGATGATCGTAAACAGCACAATCCCGAAGCCCAGCTGCGTTTCGCGGAACGCCAGGGCAATCAGCACCGGCGTGAACGTGCCCAGGGTCTGCAGGCCGATCAAGTTGCGCAGGATCAGAATCACCAGCACGCCAATCGGGATCATCACCATGATCATGAAGGTCTGCTGGGTTTGCAGCGGCAGGCCATACAGCGAGTATTCGAGGAAGTTGGCGTCGGTGTTCTCGTCGGTCAGCTTGGCCAGGCGAATTGCGTTCATTTCGCTGTTGTTCAGACTGAACGTCACCATGGCCTTCTTGCCGCCGTCGACCGTGATCAGGTTTTCATCGCCGGTCCACCACAGCAGGCGGTCGGTGGGCAGGCCCTGTTCGCCGGTTTCCGGATTGAAGTACAGCCAGTCATTGCCATTGAAGCTGCGCAGCCACAGTTCCGGGGATTGCGGCTGGTCGGCGACCAGGCGGATGGTGTGGACCTTTTCCACCGGCACATGGGCTATCGACAGCAGCAACTCGACGATCTTGGCCTTGTGCGGTACGGAAGGGTCGCCCGCCAGCAGCAGCTTCACATTGTCGTCGTTGAGGTTGTTGGTGCGCTTGATGGCTTCGGTAATAAAGGTTTCGACGTCGGCCGAGTGCTGGCGGATCGGCGCCAGCAGGGCTTCGGCGGCGATTTTTTCAGGGCCTTCCACGGCAATGCTGTCGCGGAAGGTCGGGCCCTTGATCTTGGTTTTTTCGCCGCTGTAACGCTTGGTCAGCACCAGGCGGTAATACAGGGTCTGGTTGCCCTTGGCCCGGCGGGCAGACCAGGTGACCTTGCGGTTGCCGTCGGTACGGTTGACGCTCACCCCGTAGTTATTCGAGATAAAACTCTCATTGAGGCTGACAAAGTCGCGGCTCAACGGTGGCACGAACATCTGGATCTTTACCGGGTCCTTCGGGTTGGCGACGAACTCGACCTTGGCGTCGATGTTCCACAGGTCGTCGGTGGCGTCCTCGGTGACAGGAATGCCCAGCACGAAGATCTGGTAGGCGGTGACCGAAATACCCAGCACCACCAGGATGGCGATCAGGATTTTCAGGTGCAGGGTAAGAGAGCGCATTCGGTTTACTCGGCGGTATGAGCGTCGGCGGCGCAGGCGGGTTTGCCTGCTGCGTATTTAAGACTGGGGTCGACCAGCGCATCAAAGCGTTTCAATGCTTCGGAGCCGATCAGCAGCGGGTATTGGAATGCGCTGCGGTCAGTCAAGTTCACTTCGATGCTGCGTAAAGCGGTGCCCATGCAGATATCCAGGGCAATCACTGGTCGGGCGGTGTAGTTCTTGTCCTCATCGGGGTCGTAATCGCCGGCACGGCGCTTGATCTTGCTGACGCGGGCCAGGGGACGTTCGATGGGGTGGGAATGGGCGGTGTCGATCGCCAGGTAGAAACGCACCCAGGATTCGCCGTTGCGCTTGAAACGCTTGATATCGCGGGCGCTGAGGGAGGCGGTCTTGGCGCCGGTGTCCAGCTTGGCGGCGACTTCCAGGTTGATGCCAGCCAATTGGGCGTATTCGTTGAGGCCATACACGGTCTTCTCGGCGGCAACGCCAAGGCCCGGTACGAACAGTAGGCAAAACAGGGAAAAGGGCTTGAGTCTCATAGATCCTGAGGCGATGCAGTGCGATGTTCAATTCAAGGCGACTGGCATTACTGCGCAAGCTCCCTCGTGCGCCGTTTCATCCAATGATGTCAGGCAAATTCGGCGGGCATTCTAACATGATGCTTTTTTGGCGCCAGCGCTGGCAGGCGGCCATGCCTTGAGAAAGGTTAGCCGTGGTTATTAGACGATTGTCGACAATGTGGATTTATTCTTTGACTATGCAGGTCTGATTAGCTAGTTTTTGCCACATTGCTTTTAAAGGTGTCGACAATATGCTGGATCAGCTGCAAACGCCGGTGGTCGCGCAGGACGATTCCCAGACCATGTCCGAGAACGTCTTCCGGCGCATCCAGGCCGCCATCGTCAAGGGTGAGATTGCCCCCGGCAGCAAGATTTCCGAGCCTGAGCTGGCGCGCACCTACGGCATCAGCCGTGGCCCGTTGCGCGAGGCGATCCATCGCCTGGAAGGCCAGCGCCTGCTGGTCCGCGTGCCTCACGTCGGCGCTAGAGTGGTGTCCTTGAGCCACGCCGAGCTGGTCGAGCTGTATGAGATCCGCGAGTCCCTGGAAGGCATGGCCTGCCGCCTGGCCGCCGAGCGCATGACTGACGCTGAAATCGAAGACCTGCGCCAGGTGCTGCACACCCACGAACGGGATGCCGCGTTCCAGGCCGGTGTCGGCTATTACCAGCAGGAAGGCGACTTCGATTTTCATTACCGGATCATTCAAGGCGCCGGTAACCGCACCCTGACCCAAATGCTTTGCGGCGAGCTGTACCAGTTGGTGCGCATGTACCGCATCCAGTTCTCCGCCACTCCCAATCGTCCACGCCAGGCCTTTGCCGAGCACCACCGCATTCTTGATGCGATTGCCGATCGCGACGGTGAACTGGCCGAACTGCTGATGCGCCGTCATATCGGCGCGTCCAAACGCAACATTGCCCGTCACTTCCCGGACGGCGCCCCTGATAGAGGTGAGTCATGAGTTCGAATAATAAAAGCACACCCGGCCAGCGTTTCCGTGACGCGGTCGCCAGCGAACAACCGTTGCAGGTCGTCGGCGCAATCAACGCCAACCATGCGCTGCTGGCCAAGCGTGCGGGCTTCAAGGCGATTTATCTGTCGGGCGGCGGCGTTGCGGCCGGCTCCCTGGGCGTGCCTGACCTGGGCATCACTGGCCTGGACGACGTGCTCACCGACGTACGCCGCATCACCGACGTGTGTGACCTGCCGCTGCTGGTGGACGTGGACACCGGTTTCGGCTCGTCGGCGTTCAACGTGGCGCGCACCGTCAAGTCGATGATCAAGTTCGGCGCCGCTGCTATTCATATCGAAGACCAGGTCGGCGCCAAGCGCTGCGGTCATCGCCCGAACAAAGAAATCGTGTCCCAGCAGGAAATGGTCGACCGCATCAAGGCCGCCGTGGATGCGCGCACGGATGACAGCTTCGTGATCATGGCGCGCACCGACGCCCTGGCCGTCGAAGGCCTGGAGTCCGCGCTGGAGCGCGCCGCCGCCTGTATCGAGGCCGGCGCCGACATGGTGTTCCCGGAGGCCATCACCGAACTTGAGATGTACAAGCTGTTTGCCGCCCGGGTGAAAGCGCCGATCCTGGCCAACATCACTGAATTCGGTTCGACCCCGCTGTACACCACCGAACAGTTGAAATCTGCCGATGTTTCCCTGGTGCTGTACCCGCTCTCGGCCTTCCGCGCCATGAACAAGGCCGCCGAGAACGTCTACACCGCGATCCGTCGCGACGGCACCCAACAGAACGTGATCGACACCATGCAAACCCGCATGGAGCTTTACGACCGCATCGACTACCACACCTTCGAGCAGAAGCTCGACGCGCTGTTCGCCGCGAAAAAGTAACGAACGGCCTCCCTGAATAACTACAAGATTGGAGAACGAACATGGCTGAAGCAAAAGTATTGAGTGGTGCCGGCCTGCGTGGTCAGGTAGCCGGGCAGACTGCATTGTCCACCGTGGGCCAGGCCGGTGCCGGCCTGACCTATCGCGGCTACGACGTGCGTGAACTGGCCGCCGATGCACAGTTTGAAGAAGTTGCCTACCTGCTGCTGTACGGCGAACTGCCGACCCAGGCCGAACTGGCCGCCTACAGCAAAAAGCTGAGCACGCTGCGCGACCTGCCCCAGGCCCTGAAAGAAGTGCTGGAGCGCATCCCCGCCGACGCCCACCCGATGGACGTGATGCGCACCGGTTGCTCGTTCCTGGGCAATATCGAACCCGAGAAAGACTTCAGTGTGCAGCGCGATGTCACCGACCGCCTGCTCGCCGCCTTCCCGGCGATCATGTGCTACTGGTACCGCTTCAGCCACGACGGCAAGCGCATCGACTGCGTGACCGACGAGCCGAGCATCGGTGGCCACTTCCTGCACCTGCTGCACGGCAAGAAGCCGAGCGAGCTGCATGAAAAGGTCATGAACGTGTCGCTGATCCTTTACGCCGAGCACGAATTCAACGCCTCGACCTTCACCGCCCGCGTGTGTGCCTCGACCCTGTCCGACCTGTACTCCTGCGTCACCGCCGCCATCGGCTCCCTGCGTGGCCCGCTGCACGGCGGTGCCAACGAAGCGGCGATGGAAATGATCGAGCGCTTCTCCTCGGCCGAAGAGGCGGTGGAAGGCACCCTCGGCATGCTGGCGCGCAAAGACAAGATCATGGGCTTTGGCCATGCGATCTACAAAGACAACGACCCGCGCAATGAAGTGATCAAGGGCTGGGCGAAAAAGCTCGCCGATGAAGTGGGCGACACGGTGCTGTTCCCGGTCTCCGAAGCCATCGACAAGACCATGTGGGAGCAGAAGAAACTGTTCCCCAACGCCGACTTCTACCATGCCTCGGCGTACCACTTCATGGGCATCCCGACCAAGCTGTTCACGCCGATCTTCGTCTGCTCACGCCTCACCGGCTGGGCCGCGCATGTGTTCGAGCAGCGTGCCAACAACCGCATCATCCGTCCAAGCGCCGAGTACACCGGCGTAGAGCAGCGCAAGTTCGTGCCAATCGAACGTCGCTGAAGACCGGCGATTCCAGGGTTGGAATGAGCTCAAATGTGGGAGGGGGCTTGCCCCCGATAGCAGTGTGTCATTCAACACATGTATCAACTGATACACCGCCATCGGGGGCAAGCCCCCTCCCACATTTTGATTCCATTCCAGCCTCGGATCGGCGCAGGTCTTCCTTTTTGCAACTACCGTGACCGAGTCCTGACGATGAACACTGAATTCCGCAAACCGCTCCCCGGCAGCCGCCTGGATTTCTTCGATGCCCGAGCGGCCGTCGAAGCCATCACCCCCGGCGCCTACGCCACCTTGCCCTACACCTCCCGCGTACTCGCCGAGAATTTGGTGCGCCGTTGCGACCCGGCCACCCTTGACGCGTCCCTGAGCCAGTTGATCGAACGCAAGCGCGACCTCGACTTTCCCTGGTTCCCGGCCCGCGTGGTGTGCCATGACATCCTCGGCCAGACCGCCCTCGTGGACCTCGCCGGCCTGCGCGATGCCATCGCCCTGCAAGGCGGCGACCCGGCACAGGTCAACCCGGTGGTGCCGACCCAACTGATCGTCGACCACTCCCTGGCCGTCGAAGCCGGTGGTTTTGACCCCGATGCGTTCGAGAAAAACCGCGCCATCGAAGACCGTCGCAACGAAGACCGTTTCCACTTTATCGAGTGGACCAAAAAGGCCTTCAAGAACGTCGACGTGATCCCGCCGGGCAACGGCATCATGCACCAGATTAACCTGGAGAAAATGTCTCCGGTGATCCAGGTGCGCGACGGCGTGGCGTTCCCTGATACCTGCGTCGGCACCGACAGCCATACGCCCCACGTGGATGCGTTGGGTGTGATCGCCATTGGCGTTGGCGGCCTGGAAGCGGAGAGCGTGATGCTCGGCCGCGCCTCGTGGATGCGCCTGCCGGAAAGTGTCGGTGTCGAGCTGACGGGCAAGCTGCTGCCGGGCATCACCGCCACCGATATGGTGCTGGCGCTGACCGAATTCCTGCGCAAACAGAAAGTCGTCGGCGCCTGGCTGGAGTTCTTCGGCGAAGGTGCCTCAGCCCTGACCTTGGGCGACCGTGCGACCATCTCCAACATGGCCCCGGAATACGGCGCCACGGCGGCGATGTTTTATATCGACCAGCAAACCATCGCCTACCTGAAACTTACCGGCCGTGAAGACGAACAGGTTGCGCTCGTCGAGCAATACGCCCGCCACACAGGCCTGTGGGCCGATGACCTGAAAGGCGCGCGATACGAGCGCGGCCTGACCTTCGACCTGTCCAGCGTCGTGCGCAACATGGCCGGCCCGAGCAACCCTCACGCCCGTGTTGCCACCCGCGACCTGGCGGCCCAAGGCATCAGTGGGCAATGGGATGACGTGCCAGGGCAAATGCCCGATGGCGCGGTGATCATCGCCGCCATCACCAGCTGCACTAACACCAGCAACCCGCGCAACGTGATCGCCGCCGGCCTGTTGGCGCGCAATGCCAACAAACTGGGGCTCAAGCGCAAGCCGTGGGTCAAGTCCTCGTTGGCGCCCGGTTCGAAAACCGTGGCGATGTACCTGGAAGAGGCCGGCCTCGGGCATGAACTGGATCAGCTCGGTTTCGGCGTGGTGGCGTTTGCCTGCACCACCTGCAACGGCATGTCCGGCGCGCTCGACCCGGTGATCCAGCAAGAGATCATCGACCGCGACCTCTACGCCACCGCCGTGCTCTCGGGCAACCGTAACTTCGACGGGCGTATTCATCCCTACGCCAAGCAAGCGTTCCTTGCCTCGCCGCCGTTGGTGGTGGCCTACGCGATTGCCGGCACCATCCGTTTCGACATCGAGAAGGACGTGCTCGGCCTCGACGCCGACGGCAAGGAAATCCGCCTGCAGGACATCTGGCCGAGCGACGAAGAGATCGACGCCGTGGTCAAGGCTTCGGTCAAACCGGAGCAGTTCCGCGCGGTGTATATCCCCATGTTCGCCATCCACGAAGACACCGGCCCCAAAGTCGCGCCGCTGTACGACTGGCGCCCGCAAAGCACTTACATCCGTCGCCCGCCGTACTGGGAAGGCGCGCTGGCCGGGGCGCGTCCGCTCAAGGGCATGCGCCCGCTCGCGGTGCTGCCGGACAACATCACCACCGACCACCTGTCGCCGTCCAACGCGATCATGCTCGACAGCGCCGCCGGCGAATACCTCGCGAAGATGGGCCTGCCGGAAGTCGACTTCAACTCCTACGCGACTCACAGGGGCGACCACTTGACCGCGCAACGCGCAACATTCGCCAACCCGAAACTGTTCAACGAAATGGTCGTGGAAAACGGCAAGGTCAAGCAGGGCTCCCTGGCGCGCATCGAGCCCGAAGGCAAGGTTACGCGCATGTGGGAAGCCATCGAAACCTACATGGAACGCAAGCAACCGCTGATCATCATCGCCGGCGCCGACTACGGCCAGGGCTCGTCCCGCGACTGGGCGGCCAAGGGCGTGCGCCTGGCCGGTGTGGAAGCGATTGCCGCCGAAGGCTTCGAGCGCATCCACCGTACCAACCTGGTGGGCATGGGCGTGTTGCCCCTGGAGTTTTTGCCGGGCACCGACCGTCACACCTTGCACATCGACGGCAGCGAAACCTATGACGTGGTCGGCGAGCGCACCCCGCGTGCGCAACTGACCCTGGTGATCAACCGCAAAAATGGCGAACGTGTCGAAGTGCCGGTGACCTGCCGCCTGGACACCGCCGAAGAAGTGTCGATCTACGAGGCGGGCGGCGTGTTGCAACGTTTTGCCCAGGACTTCCTGGAATCGGCGGCGACGGCTTAAGAGGACGACCATGGCACACGCACCGCAAATCAAGATCCCCGCCACCTACATGCGTGGCGGCACCAGCAAGGGCGTATTTTTCAGCCTCCAGGACCTGCCCGCCTCGGCGCAGGTACCGGGCGCGGCACGCGATGCCTTGCTGCTGCGGGTGATCGGCAGCCCCGACCCCTACGACAAACAGATCGACGGCATGGGCGGCGCCACGTCGAGCACCAGTAAAAGCGTGATCCTGGCCAAAAGCACCCGCGCCGACCACGACGTGGACTACCTGTTTGGCCAGGTCTCCATCGACAAGCCCTTTGTCGACTGGAGCGGTAACTGCGGCAACCTGTCGGCGGCGGTGGGCTCGTTCGCCGTCAGCGCGGGGCTGGTCGATCCGTCCCGCGTCCCGCACAACGGCGTGGCCGTGGTGCGGGTGTGGCAGGCCAATATCGGCAAGACCATCATTGCCCACGTACCGATTACCGACGGTGCAGTGCAGGAAACCGGCGACTTCGAACTGGACGGCGTGACCTTCCCGGCCGCGGAAGTGCAGTTGGAATTCCTGGACCCGGCGGCAGAAGAAGAGGGCGGCGGTGGCTCGATGTTCCCCACCGGCAACCTGATAGACGACCTTGAAGTGCCCGGTGTCGGCACCTTCAAGGCCACGCTGATCAATGCCGGTATCCCGACGATCTTCATCAACGCCGAAGACCTCGGTTACACCGGCACCGAGCTGCAAGGCGCGATCAACGGCGACCCCAAGGCCCTGGCCATGTTCGAGACCGTGCGGGCTTATGGCGCACTGCGCATGGGCCTGATCAAACACCTGGACGAAGCCGCCCAGCGCCAGCACACGCCCAAGGTCGCGTTTGTGGCCAAACCTGCGGATTACGTGGCGTCCAGCGGCAAAGCGATCAAGGCTGGCGATGTGGACCTGCTGGTGCGCGCACTGTCCATGGGCAAGCTGCATCACGCGATGATGGGCACGGCGGCGGTGGCGATTGGCACCGCGGCGGCGATTTCCGGAACCCTGGTCAACCTCGCCGCAGGCGGCATTGAGCGTAATGCGGTGCGCTTCGGGCATCCGTCGGGCACGTTGCGCGTGGGTGCCGAAGCTACCCAAGTGAACGGCGAATGGGTGGTGAAGAAAGCCATCATGAGTCGTAGTGCACGGGTGTTGATGGAAGGCTTCGTGCGCGTACCCGGCGACGCCTTCTAAAACCCTGCACACATCCAATGGAGGAGGGGGCAAGCCCCTCCACATTTGACCTTCATTTTGCTAGCGATTGAGTCAGGCTCAAACCTGCTCAAACCGCAGGATCACCCTGCGGTTGTGCTTGCTCTTCTTCTCGATCTTCTCGCAGAACACCCGGCCGATTTCCTCGGTGTTGATCACGTGGGTGCCGCCACACGGCTGGATGTCGATCCCGGCAATTTCAATCACCCGTACCGAGCCTTGGATCACCGGCGGCGCGACCGCCTGGGTGCGGGTTATCTGCAGCAGCGTGGAATATTCCGTGGCGGCCATCGACAGGGTTTTCACCGGGTGAGCCTGTTCGATCAGCGCGTTGAGGTCGCGGGTGATGCTGTCTTTGTCGAGGGTCATTTCCGGCAGGTCGAAATCCAGGCGGCCCTTGTCGGCACTGATGCTGCAACCCGTCACCGGCGCATCGATGATCGAGCACAGCAAGTGCAGGCAGGTGTGCATTTTCATGTGCTGATAGCGCCGTTCCCAATCGAGGCCGGCATCGACCTGGACCCCCGCAGTCAACTGCTCGGGGCAGTGTTCCACCTGGTGCCAGATGATCGAACGCAGCACCGGGTCGCGTACGGTGCCGGTCACGGCCACCTGCGTCCCGTCGGGCAGGGTCAAGTGGCCGGTGTCGCCCGGCTGTCCGCCGCCGGTTGGGTAGAACAACGTGTGTTCCAGGGCAATGCCGTGTTCGCTGACGGCAATCACCCGGGCGCTGAAGGCGTTCTGGTAGGGCGCGCTGTCAAACAGCGCCAGGGTTTCCATGGTGTGCACAGACATGTTCAACCTCCGACGATCAGTGGGCTGGCTTGCAACAGGTGGCGCACCATTGCACTCAAGCCAGGGGGGGAAAGCAGGGTGATTTCAAACTCCGGACCGCAGATTTTCAGGTTCAGCGGCAGGCGTGGCAGCTGATTGCCGGCTTCAACGCGGTGCAGGCGAAACTGCAGGTGGTGACGCTCCTTCACCGTCGGTTCCAGCATCAGCCCCTGCAGAGGGTGGAAGTCGGCGTCCAGTACCGTGACCTTGTGGCTGGCATTGACCTCGCCGACCACATGCAAGCGCTCATCCAGGGCGAAGGCGCCGAGGTAGTTGCTGTGGTCCGATTCATCATTTTTTTGCAGTTGGATCTGGTTCACCACCTTGACCTTGGTCCCGGCGGGTACGTCCTGGGTGATCACGCAGGACGGGCTGATAAACACGTTGTCGCCAATCAACACATACCCCAGCACACGGGCGCCGGAGCCGACTTCGACGTTGTTGCCCAGGCGTGGATGGCGCTTGCCGTCGGGGTTGTTGGCGATGCCCCGGGCGCCGAGGGTCACGCCGCAGAGGATGTAGCAGTCGTGGCCGATCTCGCAGGTTTCACCGATCACGGTGCCGTAGCCGTGGTCCAGCACAAAGCGGCGGCCGATGCGCGCCGCCGGGTGAATCTCCGC
The DNA here is from genome assembly GCF_023701505.1 of Pseudomonas sp. SR18. NCBI lineage: Bacteria > Pseudomonadati > Pseudomonadota > Gammaproteobacteria > Pseudomonadales > Pseudomonadaceae > Pseudomonas > Pseudomonas sp. SR18. The sequence continues at coordinate 59,460 of NZ_JAMQAU010000016.1, forward strand.
ACCGGACAGCACCTTGCCCTGATTACTGAGCTTGAGGGCGATGCGTGAAAACACGCCGTTGGTCTGGTCGGGGAAATTCCACACAAGGTGTGCAAGGCGGTAATACAGCACCGCCTTGAACGAGGCATAGGATTCCAGGATCAGCTCGCCGCGCCCGCGTGATGCCGGATCGCGGTAGGCGTAGGCGATCAGGTCTTCGGCCACCGCCTGGGCGGCGTTCTGGATCAGCGGCGCCAGGTGCGGTTCCAACTGCTTCATCTGCGCAGGCGTGAGGGTCTTGATGAGCTGGGTGAGCAACTCATCATGCAGCTGTTGCATGTCGATAAAGCCACCCATGGAGGCACCCCCGCATTCTGGCTGGTTGGAAAACCGGTTATTCAAAACTGGGAAGGTAGCTGTCGGCATTGTCGTAGACCATGGTCAACACCACCGTTTCGGGCGGCAGTTCGGGGGCGAGCCGGGCGATGGCGACCATGTTGGCAGCGGACGACAGGCCGAGGCTGATGGCGTCGGTGCGCATGATGCGTTTCATCATGTCGATGCAGTCCTGGCGCGAAACCTTGAGCATGCCGTCGATCACATTGAGGTTGAGGATGCTCGGGATCAGGCCAATCGACAGGCCCTGGATATGGTGCGGCGCGTGCTGGTCTTTCAGCAGGTCGCATTCTTCCGGTTCCACGCCCATGACGAGGATCGCCGGCCAGGCGGCTTTGAGGGTTTCGCCGATACCGGTGATATGGCCACCGGTGCCGATGCCGCTGACAAAGTAGTCCACACGACGCTCGCCAAAGGCGCGGAGGATTTCCGGCGCGGTGGTGTCGCGGTGGGTCTGCGGGTTGGCGCCGTTGCGTTGCTGGTTGAGCATCACGTAGCTGGGGTTTTCCAACTGCAGCTCCATGCACTTTTCGCCATGGGAATTGTTGCCCCGGCGGCTGTCCGACAGCACCACCTTGGCGCCGTACAGGCGCAGCAGCTTCTGTTTTTCGGGGCTGTAGTTGTCGGGGATCACCAGCACCACTTTGTAGCCCAGCACATTGCCGGCCATCACCAGGCCGATGCCGGTATTGCCGCCGCTTGGCTCAATGATGGTTTGCCCGGAATCGCGTATCAGCACGCCCCGGCGCTCGGCGTCGAGGATCATGCCCAGGGCGATGCGCGCCTTGTGGCTGCCACCGGGGTTGAGGGATTCGAGCTTGGCGTAGACCTCGATGCCAAGGTCTTCGGAAAACTGCGCCAGCCGCACAATGGGCGTGTGGCCGATGGCGTCGAGGATCGAGTTATGCAACATCAGTCGGTCCTCGGCTCAGTACAAGGGCATGTCAGGTTCGACGTCGCGAACCCAATGTTTCATGCCGCCTTGCAGGACTTTGGTGTTGGCAAAGCCCGCCGCCAGCAGCGTACTGGCCGCTTGCTCGGCGCGGGTGCCGGCGTAGCAGATCAGGTAATGGGTGTTGTCGCGGTTGAGGCGGTCGAGTTGATCGTCCAGCTCGGCGAGGGGGATATGCAGCACCCCCGGCAACTTGCACACCTCCAGTTCGCTGGCGTCGCGCACGTCCAGCAGCACGTCGGCGCTGCGTGGGTGTTCGAGCAGTTGCTTGAGGACGCGGGGCTTGATGTAGCGTTCTTCGGCCAGTGACGGGGCGCTGGGCAGGGCGTCGGCGCACACGGCCGGCGCGATCGTTTCACTGTGGCGCAGTTCGGAACAGCACGGGCAGTCGGCGCGGCGCTTGAAGCGGATTTCGCTGAACTTCATCGCCAGCGCATCGAAACGCATCAAACGCCCGGACAGCGGCTCGCCAATGCCGATCAGCAGCTTGATGGCCTCGGTCGCCTGGATCATCCCGACCACGCCGGGCAACACGCCGATCACGCCACCGGCGCTGCAATTGGGTGCCAACTCTGCGGGCGGTGCGCTGGGGAACAGGCAGCGGTAGCACGGCCCGCCCTTGTAGTTGAGCACGCTGATCTGCCCGTCGAAACGGTAGATGGCGCCATACACCAAGGGTTTTCCAAGCTGGACGCATGCGTCATTGACCAGGTAGCGGGTGTCGAAGTTGTCGGTGCCGTCGATCACCAGGTCATAGGCGCCCACCAGTTCCAGGGCGTTATCGGCATTCAGCGCGGTGTTGTGGGCATTGATCTGGATGTGAGCATTCAGGTCTTGCAGGCGCTGTTTGGCGGATTCGACCTTTGGCAGGCCCAGCGTGCTGTTGCCGTGGACGATCTGGCGTTGCAGGTTGCTGCTTTCCACCACGTCGAAATCCACCAGGCCCAAAGTGCCGACGCCGGCCGCCGCCAGGTACAGGCTGATGGGCGAGCCCAGGCCGCCGGTGCCGATGATCAGTACCTTGGCTTTCTTCAGGTTCAACTGACCCTCGCGGCCCACGCCCGGCAGGGTGATATGGCGCACGTAGCGCTGGACTTCTTCGTTGCTCAGGGATTCGACGTCGATGCCGCCGGACGTGGCGAGCAGCACTTCGATCCTGGCTTTTTCCGGCAACGGTTCGTCGGCCTCGATCAGCGCTTCCTCGGCGGTAAACAGGAAGTGTTCCTTGAGCTGATTGTTCTTCTCGTGAAACAGATGCGTGCGCAACTGCGGGTGGCTGTTGCAGAGGTTTTCAATGACTTCGCGCAATGTCGATCCGGTGCTCTCAAGGGTCGATTCCGGCAGCTTGGCCACGCGAACCAGGATATCGGGGAAAGAGACAGCGTTCATGGACAACTCCGTGTGCAGGTCGTTGAAGGGTTGAAGGGCGAACTGTGTGCCATCCCAGGCAAACAGCTTGGAACCGAGAGCCTGGCCCTGGCGAACATCGACTACCAGGTAGCTCACGGGGTAGATCGGTTCACCCAGGAACAGCGCCTTGTCCTGGTCCTCATCGCTGAAATAGGCGCCGACGTCAGGGTGAGAGTGGTAGATCACCACCACGGGGTTGTCGCTGCGAAACGCCTTCTTCAACAGTAGGGTGTCGGCCACCGAGAAGGTGTAGCCGTTGGCTGCGCTGCGTGGGTACATCTCGGGGTTCTTGCGGTGCAGTTCATTCTGGATATTGCTGCCCAGGTACACGCTGCCGTCGGCGAAGACGTAGCCGCAGCATTCCTCGGGATAGCTGCGGCTGGCGTGGGCGTAGATCTGTTCCAGGGCGGTGGGGCGGAGGACGTCCATGTTTCTCTCGCGTTGGTGGGTGGTCAATTTTTCTTGGCCATGAGTTTTTCGATGGGCAACTTGGTGATCGCAAAACCGGCCAGCAGGATGGCCGAGTACAGCATCAGGTCGCGGGAAATCGCCACGCCTTCGTACCAGGCGCCGATGATCACCGCGAACACCGGGAAGATAATGAATACGAACGACAGGATGATCGGGCTCAAGCGCTTGAGCAGCATGAAGTACACGATGAACCCGCCCACCGAGGCCACCAGTCCGAGGTAGAACAGGGCGCTCCAGGAGCGCAGGGTGATGTCTTCAAAGGTGGGTGTTTCAAACCACAGTCCCGCGACGAACAGCATCAACCCGGCAATGCCGATGGGCAGGGTGTTGTAGGTGATCACGCTGATGGCGCTGCCTTTCTGCTTGGTAATCACATAGCACAAGGCATGCATGATCGCGGCCGTCAGAATCGCCAACACCCCGAAAAACTCGGCGTGGTCCAGGTGCAGGCCCTGGCTGCGGATGATCATGTACAGGCTGCCGAAGCCGATGCCGATGCCGACCACCTGGGAAAAGTAGATGCGCTCGCGCAGGAACAGCGCGGAGAAAATCAGGATGAATACCGGCATGCAACTGAAGAGCAGGGCGGTGAGGCCGGACGAGACATGCATCTCGCCGTAGTTGAGCAGGTAGTAGGGCACGCTGAAGTAGGACAGGGTCACGAACACGAAAAACCAGCGGCTTTCGCGAGGGAACAGGATCGGCTCGCGGCGCACCATGGCGAAACACAGGAACAGCGGGAAGGCGATGAGGAAGCGCAGGCCGGCGGAGGTCAGTGGTGGCACGCTTTCCACGGCAATCTTGATGCCCAGCCAGGTCGTGCCCCAACTCAGGCACACGATCAGGAACATCACACTGGTGATCAGCCCGGCCAGCCACTGCTTTTGAGTTTTGGTTTTGGCGGTGTTTTCGATAACGGCGGACATTGGCATCGTTTATTGCTTCCCTGAGCCGGAATTGAACTCTATATTGAACTTGTAATGAGTGATTAAATTCGGCGATTGAACCCGTAAAAGCACACTATTAGGGCGAAAGATGGCTGTCAAAACAAATATTGACATGGTGTCAATTATGCGTGAGGGCTTGTCCAACGGTCAGGGCGTGAAGTACAAGCGCCTGTCCGATGTCATGGAACGGGGCATCCTCGAAGGCTTGATTGAACCGGGACGAAAACTGCCGCCCCATCGGGTGCTTTCCGACAATCTCGGGGTGACCATCGGCACCATCAGCCGGGCCTACGGTGAGTTGGAACGCCTGGGTCTGGTGGTCGCCCGCGTTGGTGACGGAACATTCGTGCGCAAGCGTGGGATGGAGCGCCAGCGCGATGAAGGCTTTCGCAACGTCAGCGAGGAGCCGCGCCAGTACTTCGATATGAGCCGCAACATGCACATCCCCGGGCAGGAGACGGCCTTCCTGGCCCAGAGCTTCCAAACCCTGTCGACCAACGCCAAGTTCCTCCAGGACATCAGCGCCTACACCCCGGACGCTGGCCTGCCGCGCTACCGCGAAGCCGGTGCGCAATGGTTGGTGCAGCGTGACTTTCATCCCATCCCTGAACAGGTCATTTGCGTGAATGGCGGCCAGCACGGCCTGCTCTGCGCGATGATGGCGCTGCTGCGGGCAGGCGATACGGTGGTGACCGAACAACTGACGTACCCAGGCCTGATCACCGCAGCGCGCATGCTCGGCATACGCTTGATCGGCCTGGAGATGGATGACGAAGGCGTGCTGCCGAATGCGCTGGATGAAGTCTGTCGAAACCACCGGATTTCGGCGCTGTACTGCACGCCGACGATCCAGAACCCCACCACCGCCGTGTTATCGGTGGCGCGCCGCGCTGCGCTGGTCAAGGTATGCCGCGAGCACAATCTGCTGATCCTGGAAGATGAAGCCCACGGTGTATTGGTAGAAGATCGGCCGCCGCCTCTCAGCCATTTCGCCCCCGAGCGTACGATTTTGATCAGTAGCCTGAGCAAGGCGGTATCCGCCGGACTGCGCGTGGGGTATGTACATGCACCGCCGGCGCTGGTCAGCCGGATCTCGGCAGCCCTGCGCTCAACCTGCTGGATGGCCACGCCAGTAACCCTGGAACTGGCCACCCAGTGGATCGAAAACGGCACGGCGGAGTACTTGCTGCGCCAGCAGATCAACGAGATCAGTCGGCGTAAAGCCCTGGTGCGTGACCTGCTCGAAGGCCTGCAATATCGCACTCACCTCAACAGCCCGCACTTCTGGATTGAGGTGCCCGAGCCGTGGCGTGCGTCGGAAATCGAGGCTGAACTCAAGCAGAACAACTACCTGATCGCCACCGCCGAGGCATTTGCCGTGGGGCAGACGGCAGTGCCGCAGTTTATTCGGGCGAGTATCTGCAATACGTCAGGCGACGATCAGTTGTTGCGCGAGGGGTTTGACGCGTTGGCGACGGCGTTGGGGCAGGGGGGTGGCCGGTTTCACCTGTAGGCCTTGGTCTTTGTGGTGAGCGGGCTTGCTCCGCGCGAGGCAAGCTCGCTCACCACAAAAGTGCCAGGCAGAAAATTACTTGAAGCGCCGCTCCACACCCTTCTCCACCAGAATCTTCGCTGAAATCTCTTCAACCGAAAAATGCGTGGAATTGATGTGCGCAATATTCTCGCGACGGAACAGATTTTCCACTTCACGCACTTCGAACTCGCACTGGGCATAGCTTGAGTAGCGGCTGTTGGGCTTGCGTTCGTTGCGGATGGCCGTCAGGCGGTCCGGGTCGATGGTCAGGCCGAACAGCTTGTGGGAGTGGGCGCGCAGGGCGGCCGGCAGCGTCAGGTGTTCCATGTCGTCTTCGGTCAGCGGGTAGTTGGCTGCGCGGATGCCGAATTGCATGGCCATGTACAGACAGGTAGGCGTTTTGCCGCAGCGCGACACGCCCACCAGGATCAGGTCGGCCTTGTCGTAGTAGTGCGTGCGGGCGCCATCGTCGTTGTCGAGGGCGAAGTTCACCGCTTCGATACGCTCCATGTAGTTGGAGTTATGCCCAATGGAATGGGACTTTCCGACGGAGTAGGAGGAGTGCTCGCTCAACTCCTGCTCCAGTGGCGCCAGGAAGGTCGAGAAAATGTCGATCATGAAACCATTCGACGTTGCGAGAATCTCACGGATGTCTTGATTGACGATGGTGTCGAAAATGATCGGCCGAAAACCGTCTTTTTCAGCCGCCAGATTGATTTGTTGTACCATGGCCCGCGCTTTATCCACGCTGTCGATATAGGGCCGCGTGAATTTGGCGAAGGTAATGTTTTCGAACTGCGCGAGCAGGCTTTGACCCAATGTTTCGGCTGTGATGCCGGTGCCGTCGGAGATAAAGAAAGCAGATCGTTTCATTTGAGCCCTGGGCCTTAAGCTGATGGCGAATCTTGGATATGATAGGCGCGATTTTGCCGTCCCGCAGTGGGCCGCATTCTCACTTATTTTCCAGGTCCAGGCCACAAGCGCTGGCGAACGCTCCTACTGAGCAGCCGGCGTCCTGAGCTTTTCCAACACAGAAAGTGGAGAGATCACCTTGGTAGAGTACGTAGTTTCCCTCGATAAGCTCGGCGTCCATGATGTAGAGCACGTAGGGGGCAAGAACGCATCCCTCGGCGAGATGATCAGTAATCTTGCAGGCGCTGGTGTCTCGGTGCCCGGTGGTTTCGCCACCACGGCCCAGGCTTACCGCGATTTTCTCGAACTGAGCGGCCTCAACGCCCAGATCCACGCCGCGCTGGACGCCCTGGACGTCGATGACGTCAACGCCCTGGCCAAGACCGGCAGCCAGATCCGCCAATGGATCATGGACGCCGAGTTCCCCGAGAAACTCAACGAAGAAATCCGCACCGCCTTCGCCGCTCTGTCGGCCGGCAACCCGGATATGGCCGTTGCCGTGCGCTCCTCCGCCACTGCCGAAGACTTGCCGGACGCCTCTTTCGCGGGTCAGCAAGAGACCTTCCTTAACATCCGTGGCGTAGAAAACGTGATCCGCGCCGCCAAGGAAGTGTTTGCCTCTCTGTTTAACGACCGCGCCATTTCCTACCGCGTACACCAAGGTTTCGACCACAAGCTGGTGGCTTTGTCTGCCGGTGTGCAGCGCATGGTGCGTTCGGAAACCGGCACCGCCGGCGTGATGTTCACCCTGGACACCGAGTCAGGCTTCCGTGACGTGGTGTTTATCACCGGCGCCTACGGCCTGGGCGAAACCGTCGTACAAGGCGCGGTCAACCCGGACGAATTCTACGTACACAAGCACACCCTTGAAGCCGGCCGCCCGGCCATCCTGCGCCGCAACCTGGGCAGCAAGGCAATCAAGATGATCTACGGCGACGAGGCCAAGGCCGGTCGTTCGGTCAAGACCGTTGATGTGGACAAGGCCGAGCGCGCACGTTTCTGTCTGTCCGACGCTGAGGTCAGCGAATTGGCCAAGCAAGCGATGATCATCGAAAAGCACTACAAGTGCCCGATGGACATCGAATGGGCCAAAGACGGTGACGACGGCAAGCTGTACATCGTGCAGGCCCGCCCGGAAACCGTGAAGAGCCGCACTTCGGCCAATGTCATGGAACGCTACCTGCTGAAAGAAACCGGCACCGTACTGGTGGAAGGCCGTGCCATCGGCCAGCGCATCGGCGCCGGCAAGGTGCGGATCATCAAGGACGTGTCCGAGATGGACAAGGTCCAGCCAGGTGACGTACTGGTCTCCGACATGACCGACCCGGACTGGGAACCGGTGATGAAGCGTGCGAGCGCCATTGTCACCAACCGCGGCGGGCGTACCTGCCACGCGGCGATCATCGCCCGTGAGCTGGGGATTCCGGCCGTCGTGGGTTGTGGCAACGCCACCCAGCTGCTGAAAGATGGCCAGGGCGTGACCGTGTCCTGCGCCGAAGGCGACACCGGTTTCATCTTTGAAGGTGAGTTGGGCTTCGATATCAAGCAAAACTCCATCGACGCCATGCCCGACCTGCCGTTCAAGATCATGATGAACGTCGGCAACCCGGACCGCGCCTTCGACTTCGCGCAGTTGCCGAACGCCGGTGTGGGCCTGGCCCGCCTGGAATTCATCATCAACCGCATGATCGGCGTGCACCCCAAGGCCCTGCTGAACTACGACGGCCTGCCGCTGGACATCAAGGAAAGCGTCGACAAGCGCATCGCCGGTTACAACGACCCGGTGGGCTTCTACGTCGAGAAGCTGGTTGAAGGCATCAGCACCCTGGCGGCGGCGTTCTACCCGAAAAAGGTCATCGTGCGCCTGTCGGACTTCAAGTCCAATGAATACGCCAACCTGATCGGCGGCAAGCTCTACGAGCCGGAAGAAGAAAACCCGATGCTGGGTTTCCGCGGCGCCTCGCGTTACATCAGCGAAGCGTTCCGTGATTGCTTCGAGCTGGAATGCCGCGCGCTCAAACGTGTACGCAACGAGATGGGCCTGACCAACGTCGAGATCATGGTGCCGTTCGTCCGCACCCTGGGCGAAGCGAGCCAGGTGGTCGACCTGCTGGCTGAAAACGGCCTGTCCCGTGGCGAAAACGGCCTGCGCGTGATCATGATGTGCGAACTGCCGTCCAACGCCATCCTGGCCGAAGAGTTCCTGGAGTTCTTCGACGGCTTCTCTATTGGCTCCAACGACCTGACCCAGTTGACCCTGGGCCTGGACCGCGATTCGGGGATCATCGCCCACTTGTTCGACGAGCGTAACCCGGCCGTCAAGAAGCTGCTGGCCAACGCTATCCAGGCCTGTAACAAGGCCGGCAAGTACATCGGCATCTGCGGCCAAGGCCCTTCCGACCATCCGGACCTGGCCAAATGGCTGATGGAACAGGGTATCGAAAGCGTCTCGCTGAACCCCGATTCCGTGCTGGAAACCTGGTTCTTCCTGGCGGAAGGCCAAGCGCCCGCTTAAGGTCGTTACGTCAAAAGTGCCGGTCACTCGTTGTGGGTGACCGGCATTCTTATCTGTACAGGGCGGAATCCTTGCGGACGTCGCCCTTTTTTGTGCAAGAGCATTATGCAAAGCAGCAGCAACCTGTTTCCCGTCGCCCTGATCAGCGCTGAACGTCGTGGCGACCTGAGTGAAGACGTGTACCGCCTCAAACCCGGTAACAGCCCCGACGGCACTGTCGAGCTGGCGGTTACCCGTTTAGGCTTGGCCGATGTCCCGGAAAACCGGGGCATTCCTGTTATTTTGTTGCACGGCAGTTTTTCCAACCGGCGCTTCTGGTATTCGCCCAAAGGCATCGGCCTGGGCGCTTATCTGGCGCGCCAGGGGTTTGATGTGTGGATCCCGGAAATGCGCGGCCACGGCCTGTCCAAGCGCAACCATGACTATGCGAAAAATCGGGTTGCCGACTACGCGCGCTATGATTTGCCGGCCATCGGCGCGTTTGTGCGCGAGCAAAGTGCCCAGATCCCCCATTGGATCGGCCACTCCCTGGGCGGTACAGCCTTGGCGGCGGCGCTGGGTGGTCAGCACCTGGGCGCGCCGGCAGTGGCGTCGGTGGCCTTGTTTGGTTGCCAGGTCAGTCGCACCCACTGGCCCCTGAAACTGCCGCCGGTGGAATGGACCGGTCGATTGCTTCTGAAGCGCTTTGGAGAGCTGTCCGGCTCACGCCTCAAGCGCGGCCCGGAGGACGAACCGGCGGGCGTGCTGATCGAAGCCATGCGTTGGAATGGCCTGTTTGGACGCTTTGGCGAGGGTAAGCAGGATTGGTGGAAAGGCCTGGCAGACGTCGATGTGCCAGTGTTGGCCGTCAGTGCGGCCGGTGATCATCAGGACCCTGACTGGGCCTGTCGCAAGCTGTTCGAGCAAATCGGTTCTGAGCATCGCCAATACCTTTGCCTGGGTCGCCAGCAAGGGTTTACCGGTGATTTCGGGCATGTGGAAATGCTTGTGAGCAAGGCCGCCCAAACCGAAGTATGGCCACTGGTGGCGCAATGGTTGAAAGACCCGCTCACACCGTTGTTTGGCGCCCCGGCCGAGGTGCTGGCGACGGTTTGACGCAGCGCTCTGCCAAGGGCGTTTCGCTCGTGCAAGGTTGCGGCTAAGATATGACGCGCTGAACGCTTCTGGTCATATTCAGTCGCGCAGTGGCTCTTGCGTTGCGGCGAAGCGAATGGGATGTTCCCCGTCCGCTTCGACCGATACTTCTTTGAAAGACACTTCTTTGGCAGAAAGGAATTTTTCGATGAACCATTACGTGACCCCCGACCTGTGCGACGCCTACCCGGAACTGGTGCAGGTGGTCGAGCCGATGTTCAGTAATTTCGGCGGCAGAGACTCCTTCGGTGGCGAGATCGTCACCATCAAGTGCTTCGAAGACAACTCGTTGGTCAAGGAGCAAGCCGACCAGCCGGGCGCCGGCAAGGTGCTGGTGGTCGACGGGGGCGGTTCCCTGCGGCGTGCGTTGTTGGGCGACATGATTGCCGAAAAAGCCGCGAAAAACGGCTGGGAAGGGTTGGTGATCTACGGTTGCATTCGTGATGTCGATGTCATAGCGCAGACCGATCTTGGCGTGCAGGCCCTGGCCAGCCATCCACTGAAGACCGACAAGCGCGGTATCGGTGACCTGAACGTGGTGGTCACGTTTGCCGGCGTGACCTTCCGTCCGGGTGAGTACATCTATGCGGACAATAATGGCGTGATCGTGTCGCCAAGTCCGTTGAAAATGCCTGAATAAACCGCAATAAACGACGGGGTGAGGATGTTCGAGGAAGAAAACGCGCAGTGGGGCCTGGTGCATGCCCTGGTGCTGGACGGTAAAGGCGGTGCGCGTTCGATTGCCCGGACTGAGCTCGATGACTTGCAACTGCAGCCCCAGGAAAGCCTGTGGCTGCATTGGGATCGCAGCCACCCGCAAACGCAGACCTGGCTGCGTAAATCCAGTGGCCTGAGCGAGTTCGCCTGTGACCTGCTGCTGGAGGAGAACACCCGCCCGCGCCTGTTGCCGTTGCCGGAGGCCGAGCTGCTGCTGTTCCTGCGTGGGGTTAACCTCAACCCCGGCGCGGAGCCGGAAGACATGGTTTCGGTGCGTATCTTCGCCGCCGCCAGCCGTGTGATTTCACTGCGTCTTCGCCCGTTGCGGGCGACCGATGAACTGCTGGTGCAACTGGCAGAGGGCAAAGGGCCGAAAACCGCGTCCGAACTCATCCTTTATATGGCGCAGTACCTGACCAACAAGGTGCAGGATCTGGTCACGGACCTGTCTGAAATCGTGGATACCGAGGAAGAAAAACTCGATACCGACGAACGGTATACTCCGGAGCACGGCAGCGTGTTGCAGATCCGCCGGCGAGCGGCCGGGCTCAAGCGATTCCTGGCACCGCAGCGGGACATCTTTGCCCAGCTGACGCGGATCAAATTGCCGTGGTTCTGCGACGACGATGCCGACTACTGGAACGAATTGAATAACAGCCTGACCCGCTATCTGGAAGAGCTCGAATTGACCCGCGAGCGCGTGGGGCTGGTGCTGGAGGCCGAAGACAGGCGCTTGAGCGTGCGCATGAACCGCACCATGTACCGCTTCGGGATCATCACCGGGATCTTTTTGCCCATGAGCTTTTTGACGGGGTTGCTGGGTATAAATGTGGGCGGTATACCGTTTTCTGAGAGCCCTTACGGATTCATGGTGGCGTGCCTGTTGATGGTGTCTGTAGCACTCGGACAATGGTGGCTATTTCGACGATTACGCTGGGTTTGAGCTGAATATTAGCTGAACGTAGGAAGGGTCCTATGTGACCCCAGGAATTTTACCCTCGTCTTTTAAATCACTTGCGAGAGGTCTCTATGCACGATCCGTTCGAACAGTCTTTACGTGACATGCTCAATGCCTCGCCGTCCAACCGTGACGACGATGCCTGCCTGGGCCGCGTGTTGAAAACCGCTAACCGCCAGGTGGGCGCGGGTGACCTGTTCGGTCTGCTCGGCCGCTGGGTGCCGGCCTTGATGATGGCCCTGAACAACGGTTCGGCCCACGTATCGCCGGTTTCTCGTCGTAAACCTCTTGCTCGCACTGCTGATAAGGCTGATTGAATATGGAACTTGATCTCTGGACCCAGAGCCTGGTCACCGCGATGACCGCATTGTGGACCAAGGTGGCGAATTTCATTCCCAACCTGTTTGGTGCGCTGGTCCTGGTATTGCTGGGTTTTGTCGTCGCCAAATTGCTCGACACCCTGTTGTCCAAATTGCTTGCAAAACTCGGCCTCGACCGCCTGATGGCAGGTACAGGCCTGACCAAGCTGCTGGGACGCGCCGGGCTGCAGGTGCCGATCTCCACGTTGATCGGCAAGATCGTTTATTGGTTCGTTTTGCTGATTTTTCTGGTTTCTGCGGCTCAATCCCTTGGACTTGAGCGAGTTTCAGCTACGCTCGACATGCTGGCGCTGTATTTGCCGAAGGTTTTCGGCGGTGCGCTGGTGCTGCTGGTAGGTGTTCTGCTGGCGCAACTGGCCAATGGGCTGGTGCGCGGCGCTGCCGAAGGCGTGGGGCTGGACTATGCTGCTGGCCTGGGGCGGATCGCTCAGGGGCTGGTGATCATCATCAGTATTTCGGTCGCGATCAGCCAGTTGGAGGTCAAGACTGACCTGCTCAACCATGTGATCGTGATCGTTTTGATTACCGTTGGTCTGGCCGTTGCGCTGGCCATGGGCTTGGGAAGCCGGGAAATTGCCGGCCAGATTCTTGCGGGAATCTATGTGCGTGAGCTGTATCAGGTAGGGCAACAGGTGCGTGTAGGCGAGGTCGAAGGGCAAATCGAAGAGATCGGCACAGTCAAGACGACAGTGCTGACCGATGACGGTGACCTGGTGTCGTTGTCCAATCGGATTCTCCTTGAGCAGCAGGTCAGTAGCCGCTAACCCGGTAAACCCTGCTAATGTACGCCGCCGCAAACCCGGCTGACCGGGCTGTAGCGGACATTGACCTGACTGTCGGCACGACTTGTTTTGAATAAAGCCCAAACGCTGTCCACGCGCTACGACCCCCGTGAGCTCTCTGATGAGGAGTTGGTCGCGCGCTCGCACACGGAGCTGTTTCACGTAACTCGCGCGTACGAAGAATTGATGCGCAGGTATCAACGCACTCTGTTCAACGTTTGTTCAAGGTATTTAGGGAACGATAGAGATGCGGACGATGTCTGTCAGGAAGTGATGCTGAAGGTGCTGTACGGCCTGAAGAACTTCGAGGGCAAATCGAAGTTCAAGACATGGCTGTACAGCATCACCTACAACGAGTGCATCACGCAGTATCGGAAGGAACGGCGAAAGCGTCGCTTGATGGACGCTTTGAGTCTGGACCCCCTTGAGGAGGCGACCGAAGAGAAGGCGCCGGCACCCGAGGAGAAGGGCGGACTCGATCGCTGGCTGGTGTATGTGAACCCGATTGACCGGGAAATTCTGGTGCTACGTTTCGTCGCAGAGCTCGAATTTCAGGAAATCGCTGACATCATGCACATGGGTTTGAGTGCTACAAAAATGCGTTACAAACGTGCTCTAGATAAATTACGTGAGAAATTTGCGGGCGAGACTGAAACTTAGTGCGTGGCAAATATCTCTTACGTGTAGGCAAGTTCTGTTAGACTTGTCGCCGAGTTGTCCCCCGGTTTGTGGGACTGCTTTACAATCACCAGATGGGGATTTAACGGATGAAACTGAAAAACACCTTGGGCTTGGCCATTGGTTCTCTTATTGCCGCAACTTCTTTCGGCGTTCTGGCACAAGGCCAAGGCGCAGTTGAAGGCGAGCTGTTCTACAAGAAGCAGTACAACGATAGCGTCAAGCACATCGAAGACGGCTTCAATCCTGGCGCTCGCATCGGTTACTTCCTGACCGACGACCTGTCCTTGAACCTGTCCTACGACAAAACCAACCACACCCGTTCGAACGACGGTACTGGTAACCAGAAGATCAAAGGCGATACCGGCAGCCTGGTTGCCCAGTATCACTTCGGTCAAGCTGGCGTTGACAGCCTGCGTCCATACGTAGAAGGCGGTTTCGGCCACCAGAGCCGTACCAACGTTCAAGCTGACGGCCACAGCGGTCGCGACCAGACTACCTTCGCTACCGTTGGTACTGGCGTGAAGTACTACTTCACCAACAACCTGTACGCTCGTGCCGGTGTTGAAGCTGACTACGGTCTGGACAACGGCAAGTGGGACTACTCCGCACTGGTCGGCCTGGGCGTAAACTTCGGCGGTAACGCTGGCGCAGCTGCTCCAGCTCCTACCCCAGCACCAGCTCCAGAGCCAACTCCAGAGCCAGAAGCTCCAGTTGCTCAGGTTGTTCGTGTTGAGCTGGACGTTAAGTTCGACTTCGACAAGGCCGTTGTTAAGCCTAACAGCTACGGCGACGTGAAAAACCTGGCCGACTTCATGGCTCAGTACCCAGCTACCAACGTAGAAGTTGCTGGTCACACTGACTCCGTAGGTCCAGACGCTTACAACCAGAAGCTGTCCCAGCGTCGTGCTGACGCTGTTAAGCAAGTCCTGGTTAAAGACGGCGTTGCTCCTAGCCGTGTAACTGCTGTTGGTTACGGCGAATCCCGCCCAGTTGCTGACAACGCAACTGAAGCAGGTCGTGCTGTTAACCGTCGCGTAGAAGCGTCGGTTGAAGCTCAAGCTCAGTAATTACTGAGTAGAAAAAAGCCCGGCTCAGGCCGGGCTTTTTTTCGCCTGGAATTTGCCTCAGGCACTGGCCTGTGCTGCAAAGTGAGCAGCCTGCTCCGTGGTGGCAACGCTGCCGATCACCAGGATTGCCGGGCTCTTCAACGCGAAGGCGTGGGCATCCTCGTGCATCCGCGACAGCTCGCTGCGGCATTCGCGCTGCTGGGGCAGTGATGCATTTTCGATCATCGCCACCGGCATATCCGCTGCCATCCCACCTTCGAGCAATTGCTGGCGAATCTCCTCCAGCTTGGCCACCCCCATATACACCACCAATGTCGTGCCACCTTCAGCCAGCGCGCGCCAATTGAGCCGGCTGTCGTCCTGAGTGTGCGCCGTGACCAGGGTCACACCTCGGCTGACACCGCGTAACGTCAGAGGAATCGCGCAGTTCGTCGCTCCCGCCAACCCTGCGGTGATCCCATTGACCAATTCCACCTCGACGCCGCGCTCGCGCAACCATAGGGCCTCTTCGCCGCCCCGTCCGAAAATGCACGGGTCGCCGCCTTTGAGCCGAACTACGCATTTTCCTTGGCGGGCATAACGCAGCATCAGGCGGTGGATAAAGTCCTGTGGTGTAGAACGGCAGCCGCCGCGTTTGCCCACGGTAATCACGCGAGCCCCGGCACAGTGCTCCAGCACGGCCGGGTTGACCAGATCATCGATCAACACCACATCGGCTTCGTTCATGGCTCGTACGGCCTTGAGGGTCAGCAACTCCGGGTCGCCGGGGCCTGCGCCCACCAGCCAGACTTTTGCGTTCATGTGTTTTCCCTCGCGTTGAGACTGCGTCAGCTGTGAAAGAGTGAGTAGAGGAGCACCAGATTGAGCAACATCGACAGCAGCGCCAGGGTTCGCCAGACCTTCAACGGCTCTCGCTCCAGCAACGGCCGGGGGCGAATGTTCAATTCCTGGCGATCCGCCTCCTCCAATACCCGCAACCACTCTTCGGCGGTTTCGTAGCGTTGCGCGGGTTGAGCGGCCACGGCCCGTTCCAGGCTCAGCGGTAGCCAGTCCGGCAGGTCGGGGCGATAACGGCTGGCGCTGACCGCCTGGGTAAACCGGGGCCGTTGGAAGGCTTCGATTTCACCGTAGGGGTAATGCCCGGTCAGCAGGTAATACAAGGTGACGCCTACGCTGTATAAATCCTGCTGGGGCGTAGGACTGTCGCCATTAAACGCTTCGGGCGCGATAAAACTAGGGGTGCCAGGCAGCACATGGGCGCGGTCCTCTGAAAGGCCGGGGCAGTAGGCCAGACCGAAATCCAGCACGCGCAATTCACCGTCATCCCCCAGCAGCAGGTTTTCCGGTTTGATATCGCGGTGCAGAATCTGCCGTCGATGCAGCATGCCCACTGCGCGCAGCAAGCGCTCGGCCACCGCCTGCCATTGCGCCAGAGGCAGCGGGCCTTGCCGCTCAAACAGCTCGGCGAGGGTCTGCCCTGGATATTCACGCATCACGTAGTACAAATGCTGACGCCCGCTGGCCGCATGGACTTCAGGAAACGCCCGACCGGCGACCCTCCGCAAAAACCACTCTTCCGACAGCAATGCCTGGCCGGCGTCGCTGTCATCGTCGCGGCTCAAGGGCAGGGTTTTCAGCAGCCAGGGTTGCTGCTGGGCGTCGCGTACCCGGTACAACAATGACTGCCTGCTTTGCGCCAGCACGGCGTCCACTTGCCAGCCTTCAAAGTGTTGCCCGGCCTTCAGCGGCGGTGGCAAGGGCCATTGCTGCAACTGCACCAAAGCATCGCCGAGGGTGGCTTCGCCGAGGGTGTCGACACGCACCAACAGCGCGCTGGCATTGTCCTGGCTACCTGCTAGATGCGCGGCGTTGACTAGAGTGTTTACCGCCAGATCCAGGTCACTTTGTTCACGCAGGATTGCGCTGATGCTGTGATCGCCCAGGGTCGCCCACACGCCATCGCTGAGCAGCAGGAAACACTCACCCTCGCGCAATTGACCATCGAGAAAATCCAGCACCAAGTGCTGATCCAGGCCGAGCGCGCGCTTGAGCACATGCTGCATGCCCGGCTGCTCCCACACATGGTCTTCGCTGATGCGCTGCAACTCGCCGTCCAGCCAGCGATACACCCGGCAATCGCCGACATGGGCCAGGGTGAAGCGCTGCCCGCGAAAGACCAGGGCACTGAGGGTGGTCAGCAACGGCTGACCACCGCCATTGGCCTGCAGCCAGCGGTTCTGTGCGAGCAGCAAGCGCTCCAGTGCCTGGGCCACGCCCCAGGTTTGCGGCGTGGCGTAGTAATCCAGGGCCAGGGCCTGCAGGGTCGAGCGGGCGGCCAGGCCACCGTCGGCACACTGGCTCACGCCGTCGGCCATGGCGCACAGGTAGCCTTTGCTCGCCGCCAGTTCGGCGGCGGGGGTCACCACCCGCAGCGCGTCCTGGTTTTCCGCCCGTGGGCCGATGGCGCTGGCGTGGGCGACGCTCAGTTGCAGGCTCATCAGACGCGCGCGGCGGTCACGGCCGCCGAACCCCAGGTGGTCCTCCAGCGGCGCTTGACGCCATGCAGGCCGAACCAGGCCAGCACGCCCAGGCTCGCGAACAACCACAGGGCCAATTGATAGCTTCCGGTGCTCTGCTTGATAGCACCCATGCCCGCCGCCAGGGCGAAACCGCCGATGCCGCCGGCCATGCCGATCAGGCCGGTCATCACGCCGATCTCACGACGAAAACGCTGTGGCACCAACTGGAACACGGCGCCATTTCCCGCGCCCAGACCGAGCATGGTGCAGACGAAAAGAGCCAGTGCCGCGTAGGAGCTGGGCAGGTTGAAGCCGACTGCCGCAATGCAGATGGCAGCGACGCTGTACATGCCGAGCAGCGTGCGAATCCCGCCGAAACGGTCGGCCAGTGCGCCGCCCAGAGGGCGCATCAGGCTGCCACCGAACACGCAGGCGGCGGTGTAGTAGCCGGCGGTCATGGGGCTCAGGCCGTATTGGTCGTTGAAATAGCCGGGCAGGGCGCTGGCCAGGCCGATAAAGCCGCCGAAAGTCACGCTGTAGAAAAACATGAACCACCAGCTGTCGCGGTCGCCCAGGGCCTTGAAGTAATCAGCCATGGACTTGGCTTTTGGCCGCTCAGGGGCATTTTTTGCGAGCCAGGCGAAGACGATCAGGGTCAGGATCAGCGGGATCAGCGCAAAGCCGAACACGTTGCTCCAGCCGAATGCCGCCGCCAGTACCGGGGCCAGCAACGCCGCGAACACCGTGCCCGAATTACCGGCACCGGCAATGCCCATGGCCTTGCCCTGGTGCTCGGCCGGATACCACTGGGACGCCAGCGGCAATGCCACAGCAAAGGATGCGCCGGCCATGCCGAGGAACAGTCCCAGCAACAAGGCTTGTTCGTAGCTGTGAACGCCTAGCTTCCAAGCGCCGAACAACGCCACGATCACGATCACCTGGCCAATCAGCCCGGCTGTCTTGGGCGACAGTTTGTCGGCCAGCATGCCCATCAAGAAGCGCAACACAGCGCCCGCCAGGATCGGCGTCGCTACCATCAGGCCGCGTTGTTGCGTGGTCAGGTGCAGGTCGGCGGCAATCTGCACTGCCAGCGGGCCCAACAAATACCAGACCATGAAGCTCAGGTCGAAATACAGGAACGCGGCAAACAGGGTCGGGGTGTGCCCGGATTTCCAGAAGCTTGATTTCATCACGCACCTCAACGGTTGGGAGTCTTGTAAGAAGGCCTGGTGATGGAACAGCCAGCTAAGGCCGCCCCACCGGCCCCGTGCTGCGGGGGCCAAAACGAAAAAACGCCGCCACCGGGTTCGCGAGGGCAAACCGGATGTGCGACGTCTTTGTCGTGGAGGGGCAACCGCCGTTGGTTACCTGTGATGATTACTTAGCAAGTCCTGCGCCAACCTTTTATGTGTGTTCAGCCGAGCAACTCACTCATGGCGATAATCTGCTCGGCTACCTGGATCAGTTTCTGCTGGCGGCTCATGGCTTGGCGGCGCATCAGGGTGTAGGCCTCTTCCTCATTGCAGGCTTTCATTTTCATCAACAGACCTTTGGCCAACTCGATGCGCTTGCGCTCGGCCAGTTGCTGATCACGCTCCTGAAGCTGGGCGCGCAAGGCCTGGTCGCTTTCAAAGCGGGCCATGGCCACGTCGAGGATCGGTTGCAGGCGCTGGGCCTGTATGCCCTCGACGATGTAGGCACTGACCCCGGACTTGATGGCCTGGCGCATCACATTCGGGTCGTGCTCATCGGTAAACATCACGATCGGCCGGGGCTGGTCGCGGCTGACCAGCACCACTTGCTCCATCACATCGCGGCCCGGTGACTCGGTATCGATCAGAATCACATCTGGGCGCACTGTTTCGACGCGTGCCGGCAGGTCGATGGTCAGTCCGGACTCATCGATCACCTCGAAGCCGGCTTCGATCAGAGCTGTGCGCAGGCGCCCGACCTTGCGCGGGGTGTCATTGATCAACAGGATTCGCAGCATAGATGTGCTCCTGTTAGCGCAAGGCTTGGCGGTTGGCGTGGTCGGCGAGGGCATGCAGCCGGAAGCTGTGGGCGTAGCCGACGGGATCCGAGCCGTCCCAGACCTTGCCGTCGATCAACTGGCTGCTGCGCATGTCCTGGCTTTGCGGGGTGATGCCCAAGGCGTCGGCCGCCTGGCGATAGAGCGCCAATTGCTGGACCTGGCGGGCGACGCCTAGATAGTCAGGGTCATCGCGCAGCAGGCCCCAGCGTCGAAACTGGGTCATGAACCACATGCCATCGCAGAGGTACGGCAGGTTCACTTCGCCACCGGCAAAAAAACGCAGGGCATGGGGGTCCTGCCAGTGGTTGCCCAGGCCGTCATCGTAAGTACCCAGCAGACGGGGTTCGATGCAGTCGAGCGGTGCGTCAAGGTACTCGCGGCCGCTGAGCAATTGCGCGGTGGAACGCCGGTTCTCGGTACTTTCTTCAATAAAACGGCTGGCTTCGAGAATGGCCATGACCAACACACGTGCAGTGTTGGGGTATTGGTCGACGAAGGCCTGGGTACAGCCGAGCACTTTTTCCGGATGGTTCGGCCAGATCGTTTGGGTGGTTGCCAGGGTAAACCCCTGATTTTGCGCGACTGCGCTGGCACTCCAGGGCTCTCCGACGCAAAAGCCATCAATCCGCCCGGCTTGCAGGTGCGCGACCATTTGCGGGGGCGGTACCACCACGCTGTCCACATCCTGTAACGGATGAATGCCCTGACTCGCCAGCCAGTAGTACAGCCACATGGCGTGGGTACCTGTGGGAAAGGTCTGGGCGAAGGTCAGTTTTGTTCGGCTTTGGTGCACGTGACGGTCCAGCGCCTCAGGAGTGACCACTCCTTGCTGTTGCAGGCCGTGGGACAGGTTGATGCTTTGACCGTTCTGGTTCAATCCCATCAACACGGCCATGTCGGTGGGCGCAACGCCGCCAATGCCCAGATGAACGGCATAGATCAGCCCGTACAGACTGTGGGCGGCGTCCAATTCACCACTGACCAGTTTGTCCCGCAGGTTGGCCCACGAAGTTTGGCGCTTGAGGTTGAGTGTCAGGCCATAGGGTTGTGCGAAACCCTGGGTGGCGGCCACCACCAGTGAGGCGCAATCGCTCAAAGCCATGAAGCCCAGGTCGAGGCTGCTCTTTTCCGGAGCATCACTGCCGTTGACCCAGGCCCGCGGGTCGTTCGTCGGGCTGCTGCCTACCGAATCGTTCATCAACACCTACCTTTTCTTTCAAAAAAAAGCGTCGTTCCCTCAGATGGCGATGCGAGGCCATTGCGGGTAACGACGCCTTTGTCCGTAAGCCCGTTCCGCCGTTGGAGTGGGCTCTGATACAGAGTGCAAAGCAAGGCACATGCCACGGGCCGACAAGGACGGTCGGCCGTCAACTTTCCATCAAGATTGAAAGTGGGCGCCCTCTCAGTATGGCCGCTTCTCACTGCCGGACCGGCCAGGAAACCCAAGGTGTACGCTGACTTCACCGTAATGATGCCCCGCTTCTGGCTCCTGCTTGCCGCATTGATGCTGGGCGGCAACGGCGCCTGGGGGGATACCTATCAGGCGCAGGACGAAAGCCTGCATACCGTCTTTACCGTCTTGTCCGTGCCTTTAGGCCTGCCGATCGTTGTGAGCCGTGACGTAGCGCGGACACGCATCAGTGAGCTCATTGATCTCGATACGCCTCAACACGCGCTGGAGACGCTTGCATTGCAATACAGCTTGATCTGGTACAGCGATGGCCAGGTGCTTTATCTCTATGACGCAAGTGAGGAAAAAAGCTCGGCAGTGGCGTTGCGGCATATCTCCGTTGACAGGTTTCGCAGCCTCATGCGTCGCGCGGGGATTGATGAAACACGCTATCCGTTGCGGGTGAGTGGGGCGCGGACGTTTTACGTGTCAGGCCCGCCCAATTATGTCGACCACGTATTGCACCTGGCCCAATTGATGGACCGCGAGCGTGCCGATTTACGCGCAGGTACCCAGGCGTTCGCAGTGGTGCAGGTGCTCAATACGCATGTGGCAGACCGCGAGTACGGCATGGGCAACGAAACGGTCACCGTGCCGGGAATCGCGTCGACGATCAAAACCGTACTGGCTGCCGAACAGAAGGGGCCGCTGGCAGACAAGAGTCTGGCCGTAATCGCCTACCCGGATACCAACAGCCTGCTGATCAAGGGCAAACCTGCGCAGCTGAGTGTTATCGAGCGACTGGTGGCAGAACTGGATACACCCAAGCGGTCTGTCGAGGTTTCGTTATGGATGGTGGATGTCGATCGTGACGAACTGAAAAAGCTCGACCCTGCCTGGGATAAGGACGCCAAGACTCAGGCCACGCGAATTCTGGCGCCGCTGGACGATAAGCGTCTGATGGCGCAAATCGCCGCTCTGGAACGCCGGCGGCGAGCGAGGGTGACGACGTTACCGGTGATCCTCACCCAGGAGAACGTGCCGGCGGTGTTTCAGGACAACCACACCTTTTACCTGCCCCATCCCGGAGATGACTCAGCCGACTGGAGGCCTGTGCGTTATGGCGCACAGGTCAGCGTGCTGCCGCGTTTCGCCGAAGCGAACCAGATCGAGATGCTGCTCCACATTGAGGATGGTCGCCAACTGAGCGAAGCAGGGCGGGGCGCAAAACCGGCTGCGGTCGCAAGGGTGGGTATCAGCAGCGTGGTGCGGGTGCCACAGGGCAAGCGCCTGTGGCTGGGCGCGTTTAGCCGCGAGGCGCGCGAGTCGAGCCATAGCACGGTAGCGTCGGGAGCCGCCAAGGTTCGCCTGTTCGTGATTCAGGCCAGGGCCGTGGACAGCGAGTTGAAGTCGCCGGGATCAGGCCTTGGTGCGCCCCCGTTGACGGCGGCTCAATACGAGCGTGTGCAGCGTGCGTTTGTGCGTCCGGGTCGCGATATCTCTCCGTGAACAAGGTGTTAGCCCATGCATTTGGAAATTCTTCTACAGGAACAACGGGTCAGTCGCAGGCGCCTGGCAGCCTTTGCGCCTGGGAAGGTGCTGCCGTTGGCGCCTGAGGTTATTCACTGTGTGGAATTACGGGTTGATGGCCTGTTGTTCGCCTTGGGTGAACTGGTGCAGTTGGAGGACCGACTAGGGGTAGAACTGCACGAAGTTTACGAGGGGGTGGGAGCCGCTGGCGGGTAGAGAAAAGTCTTACGGGTAGGCCCTGAAAAGTCCTGAATATATGGGCTTTTTCTTACGGTGGAATGTAAGGCAGGTTTTTATAGTTGTGAGATGGGCGCTAGAGCCGGTAGTGGAAATAGGGGCTTCAATGTCAGTAGTCGGATGCCGAGGTAGATATGGCCGTCGTGAGTGATGGGGTGACGGTGACTTCCCAAGTCTTTTCCCAGTGGACCCTGCATGTCGATGGCCGTCTCACCGGCGAGGGCACTGATGTGCAACTGCCGCCCAAGGAGTGGCATGTGTTGCGTTTGCTGCTGGTCTCAGGTGGCGTGCTGATGACCAAGGATCAATTGCTGGAGCTGGCCTGGCCCCAAGGGGAGGTCGCCGAAGAATCGCTGACGCGGTGCATTTATTCGTTGCGCAAGCACTTGGGTGCAGACAAGGGGTTTATCAAGACGATATACGGTCGAGGGTATCGCTTTACCTGCCCGGTGAGGGCTGTGTCGCCAGTTCAAGGTCGCACCGGGCACCAGGAGCATGTGTGTTCGGCCTGTGGTCAAGTCAACCATGGGTAAGGTGTGGCGCGCAGTGCTGTTGCTTGGAGTCTTGATGAGTGGCAATCAGGCCTTGGCCTTTTGCTGGGAGGAAACGGCCCGTCGCTACGATATCGAGCCGGAGTTGCTGCAAGCGATTGCTGCCGTGGAGTCGGGCTACCGACCAGACGCGATGAATAATGCCAACAGTAATGGCACCCGGGATATTGGTCTGATGCAGATCAACAGCATCCACTTGCCTCGTTTGCTCAAGCTGGGCATCACCGAAGAGCGGCTGTTGACTGAACCCTGCCTCTCGGTGGAAGTGGCGGCGTCGATACTGGTCGAGTTCATCCAGCGCTTTGGTTATAACTGGACGGCGGTGGGGGCCTACAACGCCGGACCAGGTCCCGGGCCATTGCGTGAGGCGCTGCGCATGCGCTATGCAGAAAAAGTCTGGGGGCGTTATGAGGCTTTGGTACAGCAGCGCTATTGACGTTTGGGCGGCACGCCTCGCGTGCAGCCCGTCACCCCGGCTATAATCGCCGCCACCTTTCGCCGCCATCCGAGTCTAGCCCGCCCATGTATACCCTGGCCCGCCAGCTGTTGTTCAAACTCTCCCCGGAAACCTCCCACGATCTGTCCCTGGACCTGATCGGCGCCGGTGGCCGTCTGGGGCTTAATGGCCTGGTATGCAAGGCCCCGGCAAAGATGCCGGTGTCGGTAATGGGGCTCGACTTCCCTAACCCGGTCGGACTGGCCGCCGGCCTGGACAAGAACGGCGCGGCCATTGATGGTTTTGCACAACTGGGCTTTGGTTTTGTCGAGATCGGCACCGTGACGCCGCGACCGCAACCGGGTAACCCCAAGCCGCGTATTTTCCGTTTGCCGGAAGCGGAGGCGATCATCAATCGCATGGGGTTCAACAACCTCGGCGTCGATCACCTGCTGTCGCGGGTTGAGGCAGCGAAGTACAAGGGCATCCTGGGCATCAATATCGGCAAGAATTTCGATACACCGGTCGAGCGTGCAGTCGATGACTACCTGATCTGCCTGGACAAGGTCTACGCCCACGCCAGCTACGTCACCGTCAACGTCAGCTCGCCCAACACGCCGGGCCTGCGCAGCTTGCAGTTTGGTGATTCCCTCAAGCAATTGCTCGAAGCGTTGCGTCAGCGCCAGGAAGACTTGGCTCTGCGCCATGGCAAGCGCGTACCGCTTGCAATCAAGATCGCCCCGGACATGAGCGACGAAGAAACTGTGCTAGTGGCTCAGGCCCTGGTGGATTCCGGTATGGACGCGGTGATCGCCACCAATACCACCCTCAGCCGTGTTGGCGTCGAAGGGTTGGCCCATGGCGATGAAGCAGGTGGCCTGTCGGGTGCGCCGGTGCGGGACAAGAGCACTCACATCGTCAAGGTACTGGCTGCTGAGCTGGCCGGGCGTCTGCCCATTATTGCGGTGGGTGGTATTACCGAAGGCAAGCACGCGGCCGAGAAGATCGCCGCCGGCGCAAGCCTGGTGCAGCTGTACTCCGGCTTTATCTACAAGGGCCCGGCGCTGATTCGTCAATCGGTGGATGCCATCGCCGCATTGCGTTGAAGGATCGCCCATTAAAAAGGGCTCCGTAAAGGAGCCCCCTGGGCCGAAGCCCGCCGCCCGGATAGGACGTGCGTGGTTAAGTCGTTACATATTCGTGGTGATGTCGGAATTAAGTGCCCTTGATTAGCCGACGGCGTGAAGTTCGTTGAGTCTGTGGATTCCCGCAGTGCCAGTCATACCGTCCCAGTTGTCGCCGCGTCCTTCTCGCCAGCCGTTGATCCAGGCTTGGCGTACCGACGGTAGAGTAAATGGGCAAAGCTCACGGGATTTGCCATGAACGCCATATTGATATCCGCGTAAAAATGCTCTTTCCAACGGATCACGCTTAAGTCTTCTCATAGGGTGTTTCCCTCACTTGTTGACTGTCTTGATATCCTTCGGCCTCGTCTGAGGCCGGGCAGAGTTTTTCTGCCGTTGGTGGGCTCGCTGCCGGCGTGGCGAGCCTAAGTGTCGACGTCGTTACGGCGCCAACCTGTGTTGAGTTCTAACCAATAGGTCACATGGATTCAATGATCGTTTTGTCATAAGCACGTAACGATAACGATGCTATAGCCATAAGCTGGGATGGCTTTTCGCCCCATTTGTGCAGCAAAGCCAGCTATGATGCACCCTGCACAGAGGAAGGATTTAATCCTTTAGTGAGAATGTCCCCCTGTTGCGGTCGGTTACTATTCGACGAAGGGTCGGAATATTTCTTTTTGTTGCTTCAAAAATTCACTCTGCCCCGTCAATAAAGGCTCAAGGGCCCGTCAGACGGGGTGGGACGGCACATTCGTGCCACGCGGGCACTCTTCAAGAAAAGTGCTTGATTGAAAACCGAGCCGGCGATGCGTCGCCCGTTCATTTATTGCTGAAAAGCCTGGATTGCCCCATGTCGGACCGTTTTGAACTCTTCCTCACCTGCCCCAAGGGCCTCGAAGGCCTGCTGATCGAGGAAGCCGTCGGGCTTGGCCTTGAGGAAGCCCGCGAGCACACCTCGGCCGTGCGCGGCATGGCCGACATGGAAACCGCCTACCGCCTTTGCCTCTGGTCGCGCCTGGCCAACCGTGTGCTGCTGGTGCTCAAGCGCTTCCCGATGAAGGACGCCGAAGACCTTTACCACGGCGTGCTGGATATCGAGTGGGCCGACCATATGGTCAGCGACGGCACCCTGGCCGTGGAATTCAGCGGTCACGGCTCGGGCATCGACAACACCCACTTCGGCGCGCTGAAGGTCAAGGATGCAATCGTCGACAAGCTGCGCACCCCGACCGGTGAGCGCCCGTCCATCGACAAGATCAACCCGGACCTGCGCATCCATCTGCGCCTGGACCGTGGCGAAGCGATCCTCTCCCTCGACCTTTCCGGCCACAGCCTGCACCAGCGCGGCTATCGCCTGCAGCAGGGCGCAGCACCGCTGAAGGAAAACCTGGCGGCCGCGATCCTGATCCGTGCCGGCTGGCCGCGCATCGCTGCCGAAGGCGGCGCGCTGACCGACCCGATGTGTGGTGTGGGTACGTTCCTGGTCGAAGGCGCGATGATTGCCGCCGACATGGCGCCCAACCTCAATCGCGAACTGTGGGGCTTCACCACCTGGCTCGGCCACGTGCCGGCGCTGTGGAAGAAACTGCACACCGAGGCCACTGAACGTGCCGCCATCGGCATGAACAAGACCCCGCTGTGGGTGCGTGGCTACGAAGCTGATCCACGGCTGATCCAGCCTGCGCGCAACAACATCGAGCGTGCTGGCCTGAGCCATTGGATCAAGGTGTACCAAGGCGAAGTCGGCACTTTCGAGCCGCGCCCGGACCAGAACCAGAAAGGCCTGGTGATCTGCAACCCACCCTACGGCGAGCGCCTGGGTGACGAAGCCAGCCTGTTGTATCTCTACCAGAACCTCGGCGAGCGTCTGCGCCAGGCGTGCATGGGTTGGGAGGCGGCGGTGTTCACCGGCGCGCCGGACCTGGGCAAGCGTATGGGCATCCGCAGCCACAAGCAGTATTCGTTCTGGAACGGCGCCTTGCCGTGCAAGCTGCTGCTGATCAAGGTCAACCCAGACCAGTTTGTCACCGGCGAGCGCCGCACCCCGGAGCAGCGCCAGGCCGAACGTGAGCAAGCCGCTTACGATCAGGCCCCGGTGGAGCCACAAGAGCGCCAATACAACAAGAACGGCAATCCGATCAAGCCAGCCCCGGCCCCCGTGGTCGAGCAGGCGCGCCTGAGCGAAGGTGGGCAGATGTTCGCCAACCGCCTGCAGAAGAACCTCAAGCTGCTGGGCAAGTGGGCCAAGCGTGAAGGCGTGGATTGCTACCGTGTGTACGACGCCGACATGCCGGAATACTCCATGGCTATCGACCTCTACCACGATTGGGTGCACGTACAGGAATACGCCGCGCCGAAGTCCATCGACCCGGAAAAAGCCTCCGCACGCATGTTCGATGCCTTGGCGGCTATCCCCCAGGCGCTGAACATCGACAAGAGCCGTGTGGTGGTCAAGCGTCGCGAGCGCCAGAGCGGCACCAAGCAGTACGAGCGCCAGAGCGCCCAAGGCAAGTTCACCGAGGTCAGTGAAGGCGGCGTGAAACTGCTGGTCAACCTCACCGATTACCTGGATACCGGTCTGTTCCTCGACCACCGCCCGATGCGCATGCGCATTCAGAAGGAAGCGGCCGGCAAGCGCTTCCTCAACCTGTATTGCTACACCGCTACCGCCAGCGTGCACGCTGCCAAGGGCGGCGCGCGCAGCACCACCAGCGTTGACCTGTCCAAGACCTATCTGGACTGGGCGCGTCGCAACTTCTCCCTCAACGGTTTTTCCGACAAAAACCGCCTGGAGCAGGGCGACGTGATGGCGTGGCTGGAAGCCAGTCGTGATGAGTTCGACCTGATCTTCATCGACCCGCCGACCTTCTCCAACTCCAAGCGCATGGAAGGTATCTTCGACGTGCAGCGTGACCACGTGCAGTTGCTGGACCTGGCCATGGCGCGCCTGGCACCGGGTGGCGTGCTGTACTTCTCGAACAACTTCCGCAAGTTCGTGTTGGAGGACAACCTCAGCGAACGCTACGCCGTCGAGGAAATCAGCGACAAGACCCTCGACCCGGATTTTGCGCGCAACGCCAAGATCCACCGCGCCTGGAAAATCACGGCGCGCGGATAACCAACAACCTAAAGCCGCAAGCCTGGTTTATTCCGGTCTTGCGGCTTTTTTGCGCTGGTCAAACCCTGGGCCGATGGCTATAACTTAAGGCCTAGCCAAAGTGACACCCCCGCACGCTGGCGTTGTGAGTGTTGCTTATGCCGATGCAAGCCGTACGCCCGAAAATCCTAGGTTTTATCAGTGAGCAGGCGTCGGCTTGGCTGGTGGCATTGGTGGTGTTTCTGGCCGGCGGTGCGCTGACGCTCATAGTCGCCTGGGCGGCCTCCGACCTCTATCAACAACAGGTGCGCCAGCGTTTTCAGTTGCTGGTCAACGAGCGCTATACCCGTCTGCAGGAACGCTTCGACGATCAGGAGCAGCGCCTCAACAGCATTCGGCGGTTTTTCGTCAATTCCGACGAAGTGTCTCCCGAAGAATTCGATGGTTTCGCCCAGCCTTTACTGTTGCGCACCCGTGCCTATTCCTGGGCGCCGCGGGTGTTTCGCGATCAGCGCAGCCAGTTTGAACACGCGGTGTCCCAGCAGCGCGGCGTGTCTTTTGTCATCCGTGAATTAAATACTGTCGGTGAGCTGGTTCCGGCGCGCGAACGCGATGAATACGTGCCGGTGCTCTACAGTCAGACCCAAAGCCTGCTGGGCTCACCCCTGGGTTTTGATCTGCTGGCTCAACCGCTGCGGCGTTCAGCCCTTGAACGTGCACAAAAGAGCGGCAAGCTGGCGGTGTCCCAGCCCATGCAACTGGTCGGCGTCGAGCCTGCCTACGCTACCGGTGTGTTGCTGGTGGCGCCGGTCAGCCACCTGCCCACCTCCGATCAGTCCCAGAACGAGCCCTTTGGCTACGTGATGGCGGTGATCAGCATGCGTCAGTTAGTGGCCGATGGTTTGCCCAAGCCGGAACGGGACAACCTGGTGATGCAGATCGTCGATACATCCGACCTGGACAAACGCGTGCTCTATGAGACCAGCAATACCGTGGGAAGCAGCGATCTGCTCGGTGCGCGACGTCTTACCCTGGGTGACCATGTATATGCCCTGACCCTGCGTCCGAGCCAGGTGTTCGACCAGTCCAACCATTCCTCCCTGACCACCATCCTGACCATGGGCGGCTTGCTCAGCCTGTTGCTCGGCGCTTTGCTCTATGTGCTGGTCAGTCAGCGTCAGCGCGCCGTGAAACTGGTGGAGCAGCGCACCGTGCAGTTGCGTCTGCGTGAGCAGGAGTTGCGCGGTGCCCACGGTCAATTGCGCAGCGTGTTGAATGCTGCGACCCAGGTGGCAATCATTGCCACCGACTTGCGCGGTGTTATCAATACCTTCAACGCCGGTGCCGAGCAGATGCTCGGGTTATGCGCCGAGCAGGTGGTGGGCAAATTGACCCTGGAAAGCCTGCACCTGGCGCCGGAACTGGAAGCCCGTGCTGCCAGCCTGAGCGTGGCCCTGGGCAAGCGAATCCCGGCCAGCCAGGCGATGCTGGTGGAGAGCCCCGACAACCTGCACGAAGCCCGCGAATGGACCTTGGTGCGCGAGGACCGCAGCCAGTTGACCGTGACCATGCTGGCCACGGTGCTGCTGGATGACCACGGTTTGTGGATCGGGCACCTGGCGATCTACCTGGACATTACCGAGCAGAAACGGGCGTACGAAGCGTTGGCGGCCCGCGACCGCCTGCTCAAGAAACTCAGCGCCCATGTGCCAGGCGGGATCTTCCAGTTCACCCTTGAGCCCCACGAAAACTGGCGGTTTATCTATGCCAGCGATGGCATGCGCGACATTTATGAAATCGAAACCGGGGTGTTGCAGCAGGACGCGAAGAAGGTCTTCGAGCGTATCCACCCCCTGGACCTGGAGCGGGTACGCGCCTCGATTCGCCTGTCGGCATTGCAGTTGAGCCATTGGCGTGAAGAATACCGGGTGCTGTTGCCGCAGCGCGGTTTGCGCTGGATTCGCGGCGAGGCCACCCCTGAAGAATTACCGGGTGGCGGTACGCTGTGGCATGGCTATGTGTCGGACATTTCCGATTTGAAGCGGGTTGAAGAGGAGTTGCGTGCGCTGTCCATCACTGACTCACTGACCGGGATCCACAACCGCCGCTATTTCCAGGACCGGCTCAGGGCCGAAATGGCGCGACTCAACCGGACCAATGGGGCGTTGTCGGTGATCATGCTCGATATTGACCACTTCAAGCGCATCAACGACAAGCACGGGCACGCGGTCGGCGACGCAGTGTTACAGGAGTTGTGCAAGCGCATCAGCGAACGCTTGCGCCGCACCGATGTGTTCTGCCGGCTGGGTGGTGAGGAGTTCATGGTGCTGTGCCCCCATACGGATGGGGAGCAGGCCTATAGCTTGGCGATGGAGCTGTGGCAGTCACTGCGCAACGAGCCGATGGAAACGGTGGGCATCGTCACCGCCAGCTTTGGCGTGGCCAGTTGGCGGATCGATGAGGGTATTGACGGGTTGTTGCTGCGCGCCGACTCGGCGGTGTATGTGGCCAAGCAGGCGGGCAGGGATCGGGTGGAGGCGGAGCGGCTTCGGGCTTGATTAACAGGGTCTTTCAGGCAAGCCAGCTCCCACCTTGGATCGATGTCGTTATTTAGAGCACAGGCGCAGCCGCTGCCAGTTTAGGCTGGCGATACAGGTCCAGCAGCACCTGATCCAGCACCGACGAGGCGCCCCATGGCTTCGGATCGTTGAGAATCGCCACCACCGCCCAGGTATTGCCGTTGTTGTCGCGGCTGAACCCGGCAATGGCGCGCACGGTGTTCAGGGTGCCGGTCTTGACGTGGGCTTCGCCGCGCATGGCCGTGGTCTTCAGGCGTTTGCGCATGGTGCCGTCGGTGCCGGCAATCGGCATCGAACTGATGTACTCCGCAGCGTAGGGGCTTTTCCAGGCGGCTTGCAGCATCGCCGCCATCTCGCGGGCGCTGACGCGTTCGGCACGGGACAGGCCGGAGCCGTTCTCCATCACCAGATGTGGCGCAGTAATGCCTTTTTTCGCCAGCCATTGGCGCACTACACGCTGCGCGGCCTTGGCATCATCGCCGTCGGCATCGTTGCGAAACTGGGCGCCCAGGCTCAAGAACAGCTGCTGGGCCATGGTGTTGTTACTGTACTTGTTGATGTCGCGGATGATTTCCGCCAGGTCCGGCGAGAATGCGCGGGCCAGCACCTTGGCATCCTTGGGCACGGGCGCCTGGATATCACGGCCCTGGATGCTGCCGCCCAGTTCCTGCCAGATTGCCCGCACGGCGCCGGCGGTGTAGGTGGCATGGTCGAGCAGCGACAGGTACGTCTGCGAGCTGCAGCCTTCGGCCAACTGTCCGCTGACGGTCACTGTCATGCTGCCATCGGCGGCAGTGACCGGGTTGTAGCGCACGTCGCCGGTGCACTGCTTGGCGTTGGAGACTTTGACCTGGTTGTCGATGCGGATGCTGGCAATGGGAGGCTCGACCGACACAATCACGCGGCCCGAGTCGTTGCGGGTCACAAAGCGCAGCGCCTTGAGGTTGACCAGCAGCGCATCCGGCTTGACCAGGAACGGTTTGTTCTCGTCGTTACCGTCGTCATTGAATTCAGGCAATTGCGGTTGGTTGAAGAAGCTGCGGTCGAGCACTAGGTCGCCGGTGACTTGCTGCACGCCATTGGCGCGCAGGTCACGCATCAGCAGCCAGAGTTTTTCCATGTTCAGCTTGGGGTCGCCGCCGCCCTTGAGGTAAAGGTTGCCGTGCAACACGCCACCACTGAGGGTGCCGTCGGTGTAGAACTCGGTTTTCCACTGGTGGTTGGGGCCGAGCATCTCCAGGGCCGCGTAAGTGGTGACCAGCTTCATGGTCGAGGCGGGGTTCACCGAGACGTCAGCATTGAAAACCGTGGGGGTGCCGGGGCCATTCAGAGGAATCATGACCAGGGACAGGGCGGTGTTTTGCAGCTTGGCTTTGGCAAGTGCCTGCTGGACATTTGGTGGCAGGGTGGTGTTGACGGGGGCAGCGGAGACGGAAAACGCCAGTGGCAGAATAAAACCGGCAAAAAATACGGAACGCAAAGATTTGATCATAAGAAGTAAAACCCTACTGCTGAGGAGGGTGAAAAAGGCGAGGGGTAAATAAGAAAAATCCCTCATTGGTCATGAAAGTGTCGGCATTATGCCCCAAGGTGGGCGCACTTGTAGCTGAACCATAGCTGGAAATCGGCGTTTTTTTGCAGGCATTGCACCGCCTGTCCCAGAGAGTCGGGCAATTGCCGCCTTAAACTGCTAAAGTGCCGCCCGTTATTACTTATGAGGATTGTTCCAATGGCGACTAACCGTTCCCAGCGTCTGCGCAAAAAACTGTGCGTTGATGAATTTCAAGTTTTGCTAATTAGCAAAAAATAGTTGGTTGGTTGTCAAAAATCCTTCTTCCTCTTCGCCCCCCCCCCCCGAAACCCCGCTGCCCCTCAAGCGCCTGCCACGCAGCGCTCCCAATCCGCTCCCTATGCACCGCACACGATCGATCCAGGATCGAAGCGTCAGCGCACGCCCGGACGCCCCAGCCACCCTATAGCTCCGGCCAGGCGAATGAGTCGAGCAGCTGACATCAGGTGCATCGGTATGATGAGTACAGCCCGTTTAGGGTCTGTTTTCGCAAATGCTCAGGTAAGGGCAGCGGCGGCAAAGCCAGCCCTTTTTTGCGCCTCTGTATCCTGAGGAAAACAGCGGAGCCATCTTGTGCACAGCAGTGCTCTGGGGAGCTTTGGAGGGTATGTCTCTTTTGGTCTTCTCACTGATCAGCGAGTGCACGGTGCCAGATTTTGCCTTCAACGTGGTCATTGCCAGCATCAGAGGGCGGAAGTGGCGCGAAGTTGTTTCTACGCCGGCATGCGTGCGTAACCAATGAAGCTCAATGCCCTGTGGTGTGTTCGCCTGGAGCATCCACGGCAGCTGTATACGAACGCCATGTATGTCCGCATGCAGTCCTTCTACGATCGTACTACCGGTGTCGTGAATGATCTGCAGGCCCTTGTTGCAAGCTTTGACCGCATCCGAGTAAAGCGCCTGATCAAGTGCGAACTCCGGAAGGTCATGGTTTTCCCATGCATTGTTAAACGCCACCTGCGCTGACAAGCCTTTGAGAGTGGATTGAAGTGCTTCCATGACGGCCCAGCGAGCCCGGATGGATATGTCGATGTCCTGCTCGGCGGTGAGGTCGAGCTCATACCGGTAGTGGTAATGCAGCGGACAACTCAAGTAGGACTCAAACGCACTGTAATCGATGGCCAGAGGAGTTGCTGCGGTTCCACTGCTCACAAAGGCAGGGATGATAGGCATGACGGTCGCAGGAGGGGATAAGCCTGTGCGGCGGTCAAGGAAAGCAGTTGCAGTGGCGAGAGCGTGAGGTCGATCCCGAGAGTTTGTCTCATAGAGAAAAAGCTGGTCGCGAGCGCGGGACAGGGCAACGTATAGCAGATTGTTGCGCTCTACAGCCTCTTCGAATTCATGCTCTGCCAAGGTGCTGTTAAGCACTTCGGGCGGGATCAATTGCGTCGAGCGGGGATCGTGATCCCAAGGTTTCTCTTTCCCGTAGGCTGATTTGTTAACGTCCGTGACATGGACGGCGTCAAACTCAAGCCCTTTACTCCCATGAACCGTCATCAGCGTGATGGCATTAAGTGCGCGAGCTTCAGGAGGCGCACTGCGGTCAGCCAACTTCTCGTTGATTCGGCGGCGTAAGTCTTCGCGCACTAGGAACGCGGATAACCTGGCTTCCTTGGCACTGCCTTCACTATTACGTACGGCATACACGAACAGCCATATCGCAAGGCGCTCGGTATGAGCGCGGATGCTTGTATCGGCGGGATTGGGTAGCCCGTAGCGACGATCAAGCAGGACTGTGCATACAAACTCCCAAGGATTGGTGTGTCGATTGAATCCGGCCAAGAGCGTGGCCAATGTCGCACTAGCCGCTTCCCCCGCTGCAGATAGACCTAGACCGGGAACGCCAAGCCATTTTCCTCGTTGCAACGTGACCCCGGTACCCGGTGAGGTACAGGTCATGAGTTGCTGCATATCCGGCATGGACATTGCCAATGCTGGCTCTTGAAGCAGGCCAATCAGTGATCGAGGCTGTCGGGTGCACAACAACTGCATCAGGCAGACAAGCCGCTTGATCTCGGGGCGCTGGTAGACATCACCTATATACAGGCAAGGAATCCCATTGGCAGACAGGTGCTCTGCGGCGCTTTCAATATCTGCTGTGCTGCGACTGATGACGACTTGATCTCGGTAATCCAGACCATTTTTCGCGAGGTAATCAACCACTGCCGTAAGCGTATGGGCCTGGCTTTCCGGAGCGTCGCATTCGAACAGGGTTGGCCTGATGTTGATAGAGGGACGATAAGGCGTCACTGCTTGCAATGGCAATCTAGCCTCCAGTGAGTGGACGCGTCCTGTATGGCTGAAGAGATTAAGAATCTCTGGGGTGCTGCGTCGGTTTACATCGAGTTGGTAGGTAGCTACGGAAGCTGACGGCGCGCCGCGCCTGAAGGCAGTGTCAAACTTCATCAAACTCTGGATCGACGCACCCCGCCAGTGGTGGATGGCTTGACGAATGTCACCGACCACCCACACGGAGTTGGCGCTCACTGCGAGCTCACGCACGAACTCCACCATGACGTGCGTGACGTCCTGGTACTCGTCGACCAGAATGTGCTCGAAATGGCTGATGTACTGGCTTACAGCTGTGCGGTCTTTTCGAGCCTGTAGCGTTGGCAGGGCCACTAGATCTGTGTAGTCGACATAGTGCTTGGAGCGCAGCGCCGCCTCATAGGCTTCATAAACTGCTGCGATATCTGCTTGCTGTTGCATCACATCTGGAGCGGGAGTAGGTAGGCCGGCGAGGCGTGCCCTGTACTCATCTACGGATACCAGCTCTTCTTTCAGTCGGTCGATGTAGTCCAGCACTTTTGGCAGCCATTCATAAGGGTCTTGAAGGCGCACGTAATACTGGAGTTTGATCGAGGGAAGCAATTTGGTCATCAGCCTCACTTTCGCCAATTTATCCACCATGGCGATGTCAGCGTGAAGCCCAAACAAGTCGTGATATTTGCGGAGAAATTCCAATCCAAACGAATGGAAGGTGCCTGCCCACACGTCTGCAGCGCCAGGAATCGCTGAGGCGCGCATTCGTTCTACCAGCTCGTTAGCGGCTTTGTTCGTGAAGGTAAGCACTAGAATCTTGCTGGGGTTCACTCCCTGCTCGATCAGATGCTTGATGCGATGAACAAGCGTGGTTGTTTTTCCAGTGCCTGGGCCTGCGACAACGTTCACAAACCTCTCTTTTGCATGCGCTGCATCGCTCTGAGCAACCGTCATGTTAGGGAGGCCAGGCGTAGGCCGTATAGCTAGCTCTGGCAGCAGGAGCGCGTCGAACAGCTGCAGCCTGACCACCTCCAAAGGCACTTTGAGGAACGAGGCAATCTTTCTGGCATTCAGTCCGCTAGCCCACAGGGCTCGGGCTGCTGTGCGAGGCAACAAAAGCTCTCGGGCGAATACGTTGGCCTGGAGTTCCTGACGTTCCCGCGCGCCGTATGCTTCGACAGTGAGAACCGCAGGCGTACCCTGCGGGGCTGTCATAGAGGAGAGGTTTGCCACCGACATAGCAGGCTTTTCAGCATCCAGAAACCAGTGACCCAATTCATGGGCTATCAGGTAAGCGGTCTCAGGCCATGATTTGTCGTTGCGAACGTAGGCAGTGAACTTTTCCCGAACCAGTACGCCATCTGCACCGGCCAAGGTGAAGTGGTCATGCGGCAAAAGCTGGATTGCAACGTCGTATTCTTCTTCGATTGACGAGAAATCCAATAGCTGTTTGCTAGCCAGGTCATCCGACAGGAATTCGCCGGCCAAAACGCTTCTGACTTCGATGGCCTGCTGGCGAGCCCTGTCAAATGGGTTCAAGGTCTCAGTTCTCCAAATCTAGTAGGGCCTGCTCTTCATCAGACGATAGATTCAACGCTTTCACCGCCTCACTCCATGAATGAGGGCTGGTGGCTAGCTGTGGTTTGCCTTTAGTGGCCTTGAACATCGGCACCGATCGAGATTGGAAATTGCTCGAAAATCCAGCTACCAGTAGCTCAATTGGTACGTCAATGTGCGTAGATATCGCCCCTATCACAACAGGGGGCGCGATTGTCTCCCCTTGTAGTACCTGACGCATAAGGTCTTGGTGCGCGCCGAGCCCAGTACGCTCGGTCAACTCTCGTGCCCGCTTGGGGCGCTGCCAGGACTTAATGGCTGCCAATGCCTCATCCAGCTCTGAGGATGAATAGTCGAGCAAGGCGGAAGGTTGGCCAGGACTGGATGGCGCAGACGCATTGCTAGTGGGTTTGGAAGTGGCGACAGTCGCGGCAAGGGCCAACCCTTCGTGTTGCAGCGATTCGGCTAGCAAGAATGAGGCAATCTGCGATGCGGACTTTTCAAATTCCTTTGCCGTCATCCGCACCCATTTGGCCAACGGGCGATCAAGCCGTAGAGACCACTGTTCGCTTTCACCCTCATACGACTTTGCAGCTTGTTCGTAGGTGCGAATCAGGCTGGAGGGGTTCTTGGTCTCCATTGCGCACTCAAATCGTTCCAATCCCTGCTGAAGCAAATCACGAGCAAATTCTGCTTTGGCGACACCGCGCCCCTCAGCCAACAGCGTCAAGGCCGTATGGAACGACCTTTTCGTTGTTACTCCGATAGTTTCACGGCGGGGCTTTGTGTCCATACGCTTGACCTCATCCTTAGGCTGCATAGGCTTCTCCTGTCTCGCTGGCTGTGTAGCCAGCATCGGGAGTGAGACATCTCTGGCATTTTCATGTTCACAAGGAGTGGGTGGGGCAGGGAGTTGCTCGACTAGCTCCTTGAGCAGGCTGCGCACTGCGAGCGATGCGTTATGCCCTGTGCCGATCACATTGTGCCCCGACGGCAATCCCACCAAGCACTCCCAATGGTTGGTTTCAGCCTGCACAACCATCTGATCGGCGAGACCGTCTAGCCAATGGGCCCAGTGCTTGAGACAATCGGAGGCTGTAACAGTGTGATTTTTCATGAAATCTCAGGTGAGGGCCGGTCGGGAAGTCCTGGTCGATGGAGAGCGTTACGCGTAACGCTGGATCCATATCAACTTTATATCACTGTGAATGGTAGGGACACAATTGATCAACGCTCATTTTTCCGCGGCCATTCGTACGGTCGTGACTGCATGGCGGAGCTCCATGGACATTGGC
Source organism: Pseudomonas sp. SR18 (assembly GCF_023701505.1). Classification (NCBI taxonomy): domain Bacteria; kingdom Pseudomonadati; phylum Pseudomonadota; class Gammaproteobacteria; order Pseudomonadales; family Pseudomonadaceae; genus Pseudomonas; species Pseudomonas sp. SR18. The sequence continues at coordinate 96,477 of NZ_JAMQAU010000016.1, forward strand.
GACACTCTGCAGCAATTGAGTGATCCGGTCGCTTTGGGGCAGGCATTGGTCGGTGAGGTTGTCCATTCGCTTGCGATGCGCGGCATTGTGCATTCAGATCTCATCGCACATGCATGGGAGACTCCATGCATCCATCTGGTGGGCGTTTTCGACCCAGACGTTGACGTCGATACCCCCGTGGGATTCTTGCCAGTACCTGATATCGAGGCGACGATCGTTGCGCGCGCTTCGATCATTGTTGCCAATGCCGTCCTTGGCTCCAGCACCATTTCGTATGGATCTGAAAATGGCGGGGCGTTGTTCGTCAACCTGGTGGTGAAACCAGGTGAAGGTTATGAGGCGGAGAAGTCTAGAGGCTCCATGAAGGGCCATACCGATGCCGTGTGGCTGCCAGTGCGCGGTGAACAGCATCCCTATGACGTGCGCATTTCTCCTTCGCCAGATTTTGTGTGTCTTGCAGGTATGCGCAACCCGAATCAAGTCCCTACCACCGTCATGCCGCTGAGGAGCGTGTTACGCCATCTGAGTGAAGGTCAACTCCACGAGTTGGCTCAGCCGCAATACATCATCGGCCCGCAGTTCACGTTCAAGAAGCGTCTGAAGGAGCTATTTGGATTTGATCTGTTCGTAGAGGGTTCCCAGCTGCTTTTCTGGGTGGACGACTCGCCATGGATCAGGTACAGCCATAGCTCAACGCAGACTGATACGGAAGAAAGTAAGGATGCACTGGCGGCCATGAACGCATTCGAAGCTGCGTGCAAGATCTGTGTAGAAAGCTACTCGCTGGCACCCGGAGACGTCATTTTGGTTAACAATAGGACTTGTCTTCACGGTCGTTCGGAAGTGGGCGAGGAGCACGGGGCGAAGTCCCGCTGGTTGCTGCGTGCGTATGGCCTAGATACGGCTGACCTTGATACATCGCAGTGGCATGAGGGCAGTTCTCACATACTCTGGCCTTGAGAGGGTTAGGGCGTGCCTAACGCGCTGTTCATGCACACTGGAGTTCGCTTGCAGACTGAGTGCGCTGCAATGCTCCAAAAAAAACCACCCCGAAGGGTGGTTTTTCACAAGCCAGCAGTTATCCACTGCAGCTCAGCGCGATCACTTAGCAGCGTTGATCAGCTTTTCTGGGTACCAGGCGTCGAGCAGTGGGCTGACTTCAACCTTGGTCACTTCGCTGCGGCCTTTGAGCCATGCTTCGACGGTTGCGCGTTGCTCTTCGGTAACCGAGCCGCGTTCTGCCTTGCAAACCAGGCCGAAATCGTCGCCGCCGACGTAGTCCAGACCGTTGGCATCCATTGCTTCGCTCAGGAAGGCATCGAGGAATGCATCGACAGCCTCGTCATCCAGGTCTTCCTTGAAGGCCAGGTTCAGCTCGAAGCCCAATTCCTGAAACTCGTCCACACAAAGCTTTTTGCGCAGACGACGGGAGCGGTTAGTGGCCATCAAAAAATCCTCTAAGTAATTACGGCGCGCAGTCTATCAGCTAACCCGTTCAAATGCCTGTTTTGTCCGATCAGCCGAGGTTTCAAGGCTGCGTCCAGGCAGACGTTGAACGGCTCAGGCTGCGTAGTCGCGTCAGCGAGTTGTTCGCCCACCTTTAGAGAGTACTTGCGCGCACCTCGTAATCTGCGCTAGCTTAGTAACTAGCCCTGCGCTGGGCTCGCCTCGCCGACCAACATACCTGTTGACGAGTTCCGCTTATAGGAAAAGCGCCCCTTCTTAAAGACCTATGCTTTTCGTATCCACTATGGATGCGCTTGTCGGCGACGCGTCCGTTGTTGGAGACGGAAATGTCCTCTTACGCCAACCTTGTCGATTACCTCACCTTCCCTTCGGGGAGAACTGTGCGTGCCGCGCGCAATGAGGCTAAACGTCGTCAGAAGCAAACCAACGATCCTTACACTGCCTGTCTGGATTATGTCGCCAGCCTGCATGGCATGCCGGTCAACTGGGATCGTAGCTTGGACTTGCTACGCAGTAACGCCATTGAGGACGCCAAACGCCACCGAAATCCGATGTCGATTGATAATCTTTTGACGGTGACGAAGCGCAACCCTCGTATTACCCAATACGGGATTGGCATGTGGCGGGACTTCGAAATCACCCGTCCTTGGATCTCATTCGAAGATCAGCTCCGGGAGCAGCAGGAGTTAGTCCATCACCTACTTCCCCATGCCAACAATGCATTGGCATTTGTGAACCACCTTGTGCCTCAAAAATCCCTAAACCGCGATTCTCTTGCCAAAAGCTACGAGCTAAAGCACGTTATTGAGCTCATGCTGCGAGCTCTAGAGGTGTATTGCTACATCCCGCACGGTGCTTTCATTATTGCCGCCTTGCACAAAGGCTTTCTGCCACAGGAATGTGCGCCCGGAAGCCTCAGCCTGTACTTCAACATCGCTCCTGATTCACCAATCCTCAACTGGGACGGTAACCCGGAAGCAGACTTCGTCCGGACGTTGAAGCGCGACATCATCGCACTCAATCCTACGTCGAAATTCTAAGCCACTTGCCTGCACTCACATGTCACCCAGATTGGAGAAAAAACGATGAGCGATAACGACCCTCAAAACCCTAACGCCCCTGAGCCAGCAAAACCAGCTTCTTGGTACTCCTCCGTCATCACAGACCAAGGTGTAAAGGTATCCGGAGGCGCTGCGTTGCTGGTGCGTATCGCCAAACAAGGCGGGATGGACGCTGTTTGCCAGAAGGCAGGGGAAGCAGGAGCGAGATTTGCACTGCAAATGGCGAATAACGCGGTAACTGACACACCCGTCAACGATCCGAAAATTACCCCTATCAACGTCAGCAAGCAGAGCGCTAACTCAGACGATGCGACCTAACAGTATGCAGTGAGCTGGAGCGGAAAAGCACGAGCGGTTTCATACACTCGTGCTTTTCTCTGCGTTGTTTGTCCCGGCTTAAGACGCAGCTCCGAACGCGTCGACCAATAATTCTGTCATCAGGCTATCGAACCAACGCTCTGCCAATTTCACCGTTTCGATGTCTTGGTTGGATAGCATCATCTGAGCTGGAGATTTCGGGTGCGTGACCTGATTTCGAATATTGGCGCCTTTCCGAAAGCTCTCGAACCCGTTATGTCCGAATGCGCTGGTGACGTAGTCAGTCTTGCCAAGACACCGGCCGAGAACTGCCATCGTCAAGCGAAATCCTGGCAGGAATTGCAGAAAGCTCTCCTTCCTTTGGATAACACCCTTGGCGTCCAGGGAAAACGTCTGCTCGCTAAGCAGATTGCGTTCTTGGACAGTGATCTCGTAAAGACCAGATTCCGCCTGGGCTAATATGTATTGACGCGTCGCAAACGCGACACCTTCGAACATGGCGAACACGGCGCGCACATAGGTGCGATCCCAAAACCCAGTCATGGTGGGACTTATCTTTTCGCAACAGATATTGGCATCAGATTTCAGGCCTAGATAAAGTGCAATCAGCTCCGCCTTGGCGGCATTCGATTCACTCATTGTCGCTGCTTCCTTCCATGCAGAAAAAGGCCGCAAGCCTAACATTTCTACTCAACCTTCATCCTGCTGGATACCTTGGCCGGCGGCTATTAGATTCGCCTGCCCGTTTACCGCTACGCCGCGATCCTGCGAAGAGCCAGTCCGACCTATCGAGCGCCCACGGTCTGATCTGATTCTCCACGGCGTTGTTATCGATGGGCACAGCACCATCATCCAGGTAGCGCGTCAGCGCTACCCAGCGTCTCAAGCTGTAATCCAGTGCCTTGGCCATGGCCGAGTCGTAGACCACCGCTTTCAGTGCCGAGAACGATGTCGTGCAATAGGCCCAGGCGTGCGGGCGATGCCTGCCGTGAGGGTGGCCGGATGGTCATGGAATCCGCATCTTCGATGCGAAAGCCGAGCAGATCGCAGCGTTCAGGTACTCGACTGAGCTCAGGAGTACGATGGGGGAAGCTGTTGCCAAGCTTCCTGAAATCACCCCGGCCCTCTACAAAAAGTTTGCTCAAACCAAGGGCTTCAAGCGCCTGATCCAGTCGCTCAAAAGGGCCGCGCGTGATCCGGAACCTGAGCAAGACGCGTAACGGGCTGTTCCTGCTCTGGGCCCCAGTGTGAAGCGCGCCGGCTTATAGCGGAGCAAACTGAATATGGCCAAGGAAGCTCGTACGTCCTTGGCCGGCATCGCTGATGGTGGTGGGTTGCTTGAGTGCTGAGGTTGGAGCTTAGGTCTTGAGGGGCAGGGAGCTACTGTTCTTCGCGATGTTCTACTCGCAGGAGACTTTGGATTGTGATGTCCTCCCAGGTCGATCTGGCGGAGCATGGCTTATAGGTTGGCCAGAGTGGGGATCTTTGGCTGGAGCCTTCGTGCATGCGGATGCGGAACAATCCTGTGAACGCTGAAATCAAAGCGAGAGTGTCGACGCAGAAGGCCTGCTGCGGTGCTGATGAAATCTCGTCTCCAAAAAGCCTAGATACTGCATTATTTCGCGCGGCTAGCATGCGACCTTCTTTCCACCCAATAGGAAGCAGTCATGGCCAAGCCAACCAGTCCCACCAGTCAGCAGCGTCAGCAGCAGAACGACAGGTCAGATGCATTGAACAGTAACCGTGGCACGTCAGGTACTAATCAGGCCAACGCTCACGTTCATGGCAATCGCGGCAAGCAGCTCAACCCTAACCAGCGCTAGGAATGCGCACCCCGGTCATCATTGGCCGGGGTATCAAGGATTTCAGATGAATAGAGATACTTGCTTCGCCACCACTGGCGAGTTGGTGAAGCTGGCCTACGATGCCATCGGCGTGCTTCCGCGTAAGGAGGCCAGTCGTGATGACGTTGACGAGACGCAGAAGAAAACCATCCAAAAGCAGTTGATAAGGCTAGCCAAAGAAGAAGGTGGGCTGCTTTCAAACCTTGGCCAGGTGATTCAGGGGCTCAGCAACATCCTGACAGCGTACATACCCAGCATCCAGATCATGAGTGCTATAGGCGATCCACTCAACGATCTGCTGGATGCATACAGCCGGCTGGTTAGCGAAGAAGGAACATACCTCAGCAAAGCGGAAACCGTTCAATACTTCATTTCGACGACGGCAATTCCTGTACTGGTCGTGTCGCTGAATCAAAGCGTGCTTAGACACAGACTTGCAGACCTGAAGCTGGAAACGCCAGATGACACATTCTGGTACCTGCCGACGGTGGCAGCGGATGGCAGCCTAGTACTGCCTCTGGAAAAGGTTATGCGCTGGGCATACGCGCGCAGTGGTCTTTCACAGACGCAGTTTCACTACCCTGGCAAGAACCCTCAAAGCGACAACAACGCGCTTCAACAGAACCTCGACAACGCCATCAAGTGGACGCGAGGAGTACGACTTCCGGCGCTTCCAGCGCTGTTCAAAAATTTTGAAGAATCATTCGCTGCCCTGGCTCAAAACGGGCGAGAGGTATCTAAAGAGCTTCAGGTCAGCATCTTTGTCGCGCTGTTGATTGCTCGGGTATCGAGCTACCTCGCGAGGGAAATCACAAAAGCCTACGACTCCCAGTACCTCGCCGACGCTTGCCAACAATTTCAAGAATACGCCGTATGGATTGCCGATGATGTCGACGAGTTCAAAGCTGAGCTTGCACCCGTGATGCAGCAGCAAGAATCCCCTGAGTCGGCCTCGTACGTCTGGCTCGCTGCCTGTAGAAATTACTGGGCATTTTTTGGCAGCAAAGTGACCGCTGTCGCCGACAAGGTGTGGCAGCTAGAAAATGCTCGCCCTGGCGCGCCATTACGTGATGACGTCCTCGACGCCCTCAAGAGTAAGTATGGTCTTTTCGCCGTATGCACCCATCTGGATCTGCTTCGGCGGCAGTCAGCCTTTATCCCTCCCCAGGGTTTTGCAGAACTTCTGAATAAGGGCTTTGAGCTCAAGGGCGATGCGACCACACAGCTGGAGCAGATAGACGATTATGCTGCTCAGGTAGCGGCCTACGGACTGGATGAGCAACTGTGCTGGATGGTGCCCTGGTTACGTGGGGTCTACCACTACCGTAAGGATCAGTTCGAGGCAGCGATGCCTCATTTCCAGGCAGCGTTCGAAAATGCCAAATACAGGGCAGGCAAAAACCAATACAAACTGGTCAACCAATACGTTGAGCTCGCAGCAAAAAATGATGACCGGCGAAGTTTCAAGAAGGGTATCGAATGGGCGCAGTACCTAGGCATCAAGATACGCTGGCTACGTGATGATGAGCCGACTGAAGAGAAGCTGGACTTCGTCTGCTCCATGCTGAAGATGGCCCGGTACGATCACCAAATGTAGCGAGGTTAGATGAGCCGATCATCTGCGTCGCCCAGATCTGGTCGGGCATCCACTGATGCAGGCCCGTCATGATTTTGCCCCCGTGGTCGTGACAGGCTCAGGCGCTCGTCAACCCGAACAACCTGGCATTTGAGAGCAGCGGCGTATTTCAGGGCTGAAAGCTCGCCGTCAGCCGGCTACTCATCGGGAGCACATGTTCTCCTGGCCGTTCATTCAACGCCTACGTCTGAACCAATCATTTTCTGGCTCTCGCACGCTCAGGGTTGCTGCAACCAGCCTCGGTGTCAGGAGCAGCGCCGCATTCTGAATGCTAGTAATTGATCAGCAGCCTTGCAGCCCTCGGAACGCAGAGGAGTCAGCCACTGCGCTCGAAGGCCAACAAGCCACCTGACCGTAAAAACATGCGTGGCAATGATGCTAATCCGTTGGCACGGTATGGAACATGCTATCCAGGAGTTTTCCAATGGTTGCCGACCCTGGTTGGCGATGATTACTACGCTGCTTTTGTAGCCTAGCAACCGGTGAGCATAATGCCATCCCATCGCTTGGCGCAGACAACTATCCTGCTTGGAAAGCCACCGCCTTGAAGTTCCAGGGGGGGGGCGCACGAGCACTTCGGTCAGTACCCGAGGCAGTTCAGTTTTACGAAGAAGCGCTTGCTCTGCACCCTAAGATTGGTGGGAAGCATAGGCTCGCGTCAGCGAACAAGAGGATCAGTGCGGGCTAGCGAAGCAGACTGCGGAGATCCCTGCTGTATAAGCTTCTCAGTGCCGGTGGGCCTGTTCCGACGGTACTTTCAAAGTATCCGACGGACATGAACGGACGATTGAGACATGGGATTAGGCCCCCACTAACGCGCGATTACCGTGAATTTTCCGCACCTGATTTGGAATTCCAGATGCGGGTAATTCAGCGATCCGCTGCCACACGGGCAGCACAATCCAGCATAGCGTCATTTCTGTTAGCGCTGGCGGCGCATGCTTACCAGCTTGCGCCATATTCTTCTCCAAGGATTTTTGGTTGTTTCCCATTCTTCTTTGAGTAATTGGCGAGCTTCTACGATGGCTTGATCTGCGAGGGTTCGCCATGCTGAATATCGATTGTCGCCTTTGAGGTTAATCGGATCTGCTGCAGGTTTGGCAGGGTCGAGTAAGTCCTCCAATGAAGCCAGGAGCTTGTTACCCGCTATGTCGTCGGGGTGGAACCTCATCTGAATTTTGCGCAGGAGACGGTACGAGTCGTATTTTAGGGTGTTGAGCTTTGGATACGTCTCCTCCTTGGCATCTTGATCAGCACTGTTGAAATCAAGGTAAAGCTGCATCCACTCATGTGCTTTGCTTGTGAATTCAGAGATTTCATCCCGAAGCGAGTTGATCCACGCTTGTCTGAATTCGGAGATTTTCAGCTCTCGGGCCATTATGGCTACGAAAACTGCGATAAACACTGTAATAAAAGTCGTCATATAACGCTCTCGCTTATGCCTCGACACGAGGCAATCCAAGTGGTCGATAACTGCTGAAACCATTGATCTAGAGAATTTGACCACGTGTGGCGGTGCGCCTCAAGCTGAGTGTGTCTTTGAGCGTATGAGGCACCTGTCATGGCGAGCCTCCATGGTCAGGATCCGTTTTTTAGCACCACATTTGGCAGTGATCGCGTGTACCCGAGAACGTGGAGATGGTGGGTACAACTTTCGATCTCCAGCGTTGAGGACAGGGGTGTTCGCCACTTCAATGCGACAGTGATGTCAAAGAATGGGCTCGGCCGGAGCATCTCACCAAGTGGAATGGCGGAGGTCGATCAGGAGGGGCGTTGAGGTGTTCTATAGATGCCTCAAGGCAGGTGAGGCCAGTGTTGCGCTGTGTCGGGCAACGGGTCTTTGTTTTTCGATCAGAAAGCTGATACACTCGTTGAACGGGTGCATGTTTAAAACTGCCGGTATATTTGGTACATGGCATAAAATATGTGCGCAGGACGTCTCTGTTACGTCTCACCCGAGGGGCGCTCGCGATAATTGCCCTAGTGCAGCGGAAAAGCTAGCCGTGAAGCACTTAGAATCTTAGCCAACGGGCCCACGCTATGTGGGCCGTCGTTCCTTTTAGGGGCATGCATGACGCAGGTAAGTTCTCCTCCATCTCCTGACGCGTTGGAGAGATTGCGCTCAGCCGTCGCTCAACATCTCAATTCGCACCAAACATCTAAAATCCTTGGTACTCAACTAGGGGCTATGATCAATGGTGTGCTGTCTCCCGACAACTACAAGTCGTGGTTAGGCGGTAATCGCACAAATCTACGTTCTTTCGTGGATCATTTTCTCTCGGGAATCGTCACTCCGACGCCTGAACGGCAGGGCTACGATTACCTGTACCAAGTCGAATCTCAGCGTATCACGCCATCATTTGACGGAGCACTGTGGAAAGCTTTTTGTTCTACGCGTCCGACCGAGACGATTTATTTCAATCCTAAGCAAAACACGCTTTTCCTCCTCGGAACCGGAATTGACGTGGATGTGGATGCCCAGGTGATTCAAGGCTTGTCGGAGCAAGACCACCGTGAGATGAGCCTACGGTTTCTGGCCTTGCTTGAACAGGAAGGGAAGTCCACACAGCAGATTGCAGACACCGCCGAGAATTTCGAGACCAGTCTATATGCGGCCTGGGTTACGTCACTCAAGGCTGTGCCTGGGCTGTTCAAGAAATGGGGCATTCAGCGTGTTTCATGGATCGTAGAAATATTCTCTAGACGTGTGAGTGACGTCACGACGGATGAGGCTACTAGAGAACGCTTGATTGCTGAATTTCAGGCGGATCGTGCCAACCAGCTTAAAGGCTTCGATCGGGCCGGCATCAAAACGCCTAGTACGACAATGCCGACTCAGCACGCCAGCTCCTCCGCTGAGGGTGCTCGTCATTTGCTGATCAGGGCCTTGGAAACGCTTGATAATTCGCAGCTATCGAAAATCATGGTTCCAATGGACGTTGTCGCAACATTGCTTACTCAGTCAAAGCTGTAAGTTCCTGGCGATGCTACGTTTGATCGTTGCGATGCCCGAGGACGGGTTGAGAGGCGCCAGGAGTAAATGGGATGAGCTTTCAGCGGGCGCCTGGAGTGACCACATTCAAATCTGCACTCTCGGCTCCGATAAGGCTGCTAACGACAATCTGGTCATCAGTCTCGCGGGCTCGCCCAATGCCCTAGTCTACGTTTCTCAGCACTTAACATCTGCGAGTGTCGCCCAGTTCAATATCAAACGCTTCAGAAAGCATGAGCTCATTAAGCAGATTGAGGACTGGTTAGACGGGAGAAATCTGAACTGGCGCACTCGATCTCGTCGGGAATGCGCCAAGACTCCCTACCAGAGCATCCCCCCCGATGAGTGGGTGTCTCAGTTTGCAAAGGTCGATCCCATCCTGGGGCGGCGAGCCGGCGCTGCGTTATTAGCCCAATTTCGAATCGCGAACGCAGCTGACTTGGCAAGTTATTTCGACGATCTTCCCGCTGTGGATCAGAACGCCTTTTTCCTAGGTGCCGATCCTCACAGTGGAGACATGTCGATGGTCAACGTGCTCTCTGCCAATATCGATAACAATGTTTTGCATGACAGCAGGCGTTTGCCTGTCATGAAGAAGCAGCACCAAGTCCGGCTTTTTGGTGATGGTTCTTGGAGCGGAGGAGAGACCCTGCGTCGGGTTCACTGTTTGTACAAGGCATGCGACAAGAAATCCAATGCGCTTCATTCAAGCCAGCGACTCGATGTGCGATTGGGTTTTATGACAGACGCAGCTGAAAAACGGATTGCGCGGGATTTGGAAAAGCTTGTGCACAAGAAAGTCGTGGCCGAGGGAGCGGTGCGCGTTACATGTCCTGACGGTAATCGATTCAGCCTACTAGGTGCCAAATCTGGGCAAAAGGGGCTAGCTTTTCAAAATCTCGCTTTGTTGCGCTACGTGGATACTGATGAAAAGGCACTTCGAAAATTGTGCAAGGGCATTGGCGACCAAATCCAGCCCGATAAGCCGTTAGGAACCAACGAAATAGCGTCGTGCATTGGCTTTTGGTACAGCCTACCTGCGGCAATGTTGCCCCTGTTCATCATCGATGGTGGAGATGTGATGGGGGCTGACGGCGTCGTTTTCAAGTGGAGAGCTTTGCTGCGCAGCAAGCATACGACAACGGGCATCATGGATGACCCTTCACACCACTGCGCATCCTGCCCTCTGGCTGACCGTTCCGCAGCAGTCCAGCCAACTGATGCGGCAGGGAGTACAGTGACCATCGAAGTTGGCGATTAAAGCGATCTCGGCGCTACTCCGAACGCTGGCATCGTAAGCGGACGCGATCACCCTTATTGTCAGGTTTCCATGCGCCAACGAAGCTCTTATCCGAAACCCTTCAAGGCCCAGGTCGTTCAGGAATGCCTGCAACCTGGCGCAACTGTGTCCCGTGTCGCCATCAGCCACGGTATCAATGCCAACGTCATACGCAAATGGATACCGCTCTTTCGAGACCCGCCCGCAGCAGCTTCACTACCGGCATTCGTCCCGCTAAAAGCCGCTCCTAAACGGCCAGCTGAAGCGTCAGTGATCATAGAGTTGCCCATGGCTGGACAAGTGATCACAGTGAAATGGCCAACCTCAGATCCCGAAGACTGCGCGCAATTTATCGGGGCTGTCGCTCAATGATCCGCATCAATGTGATCTGGCTGGCCACCGAACCCAGAAGCCAGTGCACCTCGATGGTTCGCCTTCCGTAACACTCGCTAGGGCTCACTAGGGAGCCCGTTAGCCAAGAAGTGGCTAGTCCTGGAAGGTGACTGTGATGGCAGTAGAATCTATGCCATAGAACCGGGCCATAGCGGCTTTGGCTCCCTTGATCGCTAGGTAGGGCTCGCCCTTTGTCTCTGCGACAAAACCTTCGACCTCAAAGGGCGTGCTCTTGCTGAATAGCTCTCTCACTCCACGGGCTAAACTTACGTTCTCATCGGTTTTGAACAAATTACTGACGGCTCCAGATGTCTCGATCGCTTTTCTAAATTTCACATCCCACTGCTTCTCGCCGTCAGGGGACAAGACCTTGCACCACTCACAGACTTCGAAAATCAAACCACCTGGATCATGCGCGGAGGAGTCGGATCGACCCTTAGGCCAGTATACGAACGATACTGCCAACACCTGCGCGTCATCTTTCACGGGCAAGCGTAGAGAGGCGCCATCGGTTTTGTTCCACGGAGCGGCGGTCACATGTCGATAAATGTATTCTCTGTCACTCATGGCAATTCCTTAAAAGACTGCGTTGATTCTTGGGCGGCTCGGTTTCGAATCTCGTCTCGCAAAGCCCGGGAACCATCTCACTGGCAGTAATGGGGGGGGGCTGGCCTTCGGGTCAAGTGGTGAACAAAACGAACAAAACACCAGGTGATCTAGTCAGACCTTGGCAATCTGGGATTTCACGGCCAGCGTGAGGGTCAACCGCCGATTGGTGTACGTCTTGAAGAAGCCTTCCTTCGTGGATTTGCTTTGAACCGGTGCAGGAGCTTTCCACAAGCCAAAGACGACCACTTCGTCACCTTCGCTCAAGCCATTGAACCAGCTTGCTTTAGCAGCCCAAACGCTGACCTCCAGGCTGATGCCGTTGCTAGGTTCGTTGGGATCCTGGGTGACCTTGAGCTTTTGGAGATTGAGGGCGTTGCGTGTAGGGTCGCCTTTAATGGCCGGTGCAATCCTACCTACCCGACCTTGTATGGCTATGGGGTATTGGGTGGTGTTTTGAGAGACTGTGTAGTGTGCCGCCATTTGACGAGCGTGCTCGAAGTAGAACTCCTTCCATGACACGGGCGTGTTTCCGGCGAACACCAGTTCAAGGTGTTGCTCAATTTCATCGTCTTCATCACACAGAGCACGCAGCTTCAGGACTCGTTGTGCAGTATTGATGTAGGCAGATAGACGGTTAGAGCTTGAAGCGTAGCGCTTGGAGGAGGTAGCGGTTTTCTCGTCGCCATCATCCTCTTTGGGACGTTTTGCGCTCGCTTTGAGCTCCTCCGTCACCGCGACCAAACGCATTCGGAAGAGATTTTTCTTAACGCTTTCGATCAAGCCGTTGGAGGTTCTCGCCAGTTCAACGATTTGCTTGTGGACGCCGAAACGGCAGTAGGGGCGATGCTCTCCATTCGCATGCAGACGAAAGAAAGCACTGACACGTGAGGACTGATCGTAGCAATCTCGCATGAATGAGCCGACATGGCTGACAGGGGCGTCACAGCGCTCACAGTTCAGGGGCTCAGCGCCCATGCCCTTGGCGTAATCGGCAGCGGCCCATTTGGTGCCATTCCGGTCGAAGGCATGAGTCATCTTGATACCGGCCATACAAATCCTTATGCGTTGCTCATGGTCTGGCTGCAACCGCACAGCCAGATGGTTGCAGCGTGAGTCGATGCTCAGGTCAAAGCTGATTTAGGCAAGCAGTCTACTGGCCTAAAGCGCTGTTGCAACAGGAGGCTTGTTGGGGTGAGGAGCTTTCAACCTGAAGGCATTTCCGTGGATGATTAGGAGGTAGCCTGTCGCTTCGCACTGAGCGCAACACAGGGCTAGGCGCGCGTACCTATCGCGAGCTGGAAAAACTTTGAATAGGTACCGACTCAGCAGGCGCCGAAAGCTAGGGTCAGCACACATCAAACAGACAGGAGTCACTGAGTGTCCCACGCACCTACCGAAGCGGTACAACACTGCGAAACCATACTCCGAAAAATGGTGGAGGATCTGCGCGCGAAGCGTATATGGCCGAACTTATGCGGCATCGTCGACGGTCTGCTCAAGCGACGCGTCGAGTTGGCAGACGTGCATCAAGAGGTTCATGTCACGTTAGCTCAGACTCCCAGGGCACTCTACGTGTTCTGGGATGTTTTTCTTCATGCGGCTGATGGTTGGAACCCAGAGAAGAATCGCGCAGCACGACAGGCCCGCGAGGAGTTGCTAGGGGTCAACCGCCGAATCAGCGAGATCGCTGATCAGTTGGCGGCATTACTGGATCGGCGCGACACCATTCACAACTACACCGGCTTTCGCTCGAACACTCACTATCACATCCTGGATATCGTGCACGAAGCGTCGGAGCACAATTACCAATACGAGAGCTATGTGAAGGATGACCTGGTGCGTCTTCAGTACCAGTACGATCTGAAGTACTGGCCAGCGTTGAGCGAGGTGGTTCAGGCGATCAGTGACGATGCGCAGAGAGCTGAGATCACCGCCAGTGACCCAGCTACTGCAGCTGTCACGGAAAGCCGGAAGTCCGGGCTTTCGGACTTCGTAAGAGCTTTCCTGGCCCGGCTCGATGACAGTCGAGTGAGGAGGGGCGGCTTCATTCCAGATGGCTTTGTGTTGTCGGATAGCGCCATGGCGTCGCTTGTGAATTGCGGACTGGATCTCGCGTTTGATGAGTTGGTGGACGCCGACTTCATCAAGCGCTTCAGGCAGAGAGAGCGCCAGGCCGAGAAAGCCTGATTGCATTGGGGGCAGCGCAGCATCGCAGAGGAAGGTGCGATGAAGTGGATACCGGATTTCTGGCCCGGATAGGAGGAGTCGGACGCCAGTCGATAGGATTCTACGATTTGGCTGCCTCAGTCCAACGCTGGTAACTCTGCTCAGCATGAGCCGGATTCTCAAGCTTCGGTTTTGAACGCAAAGCGAACGCCTTTTCAGCCAAGACCTCCAGCCGCTCAGCAGTCTTGGGCAGCCAGCCATTTTTGATCGCCCAGAGCTTAATATTCTCTGCCGGCTCGTGGTGATTACGCGAGCGCAAGATTCTAAGAATGCGTTTAGCGTGATCATCATCGGTGGCGTTCAGGACGGCGGTGCTTCGGTTGATCACTGAGGTCAGAGACTTCATGGCTTGCTCAACGATCGGATCGCCAATGAGCTTGATCGCGGGGGCGGCAGACTTCCCAAATTTTGTGGGCTTGCCCAGCACTTGGGGTGACCAGGTTCTATTCCAATTTTCAATTGCATCGGGCGTCCATGGGACAGCCACGACAGCCACCAGGTTTTGCAGCGAATCGATTTTGTCCATCATGTCCTGGCCGGCAAAGATGGCAATCAGCACGGATGGTTTGGATACCCATTTCAAGGTCTTCATCGTTTCGCAGCGCATCTGGGCGCCGCTCGGCAATGTCACGGGCACTCCTTTGACCAGCCTACTGTGCATCGTTGTCCCTAGCGCCTCATGGAGGGCGCCAGAGGTGAGTGATACTTTGGCGGGCACCAGGAAAATGACATCGAGCGTGCCGGAGGTTTCGCAGAGACGGTCTGCAACCTTGACACCTGCCAAGACGTGCACAGGGCTCTGATTGGTATCGGGTAGGAGTAGCCGCTGTACGTTGGGCATGCAGTCGTCCTTGTCAAAATGGTCGTCACGGGCGTGAGCCGGATCAGGGTTTCGGAGCATGTCTCGCTTCATCTGATAGATCAAGTGATGGAGTCGAATGCACATCGGTTGGTGCTGGCTGAATGGTCGAATTCAGACGACCCATGCAGGCCGTTCCGGGCTCGTGGTTTAATTCACATCTTGGCGAAAGGCAGCGGATAAGAGAGGGGCTGATGGATAAGGATCAAGATATGGAAATGGTTACGGACGCCCCTAGCAGTGGGCGTCAAGCCGATGGCCCACCGTTGGCTTCGGATGATCAGGTCATGGCAATTTTGGAGCACTGGCGCAGCGCATGGACTGACCTCAGTCGCACTGAGGCGGTAATTGCTCAGGGCCCGAGTTTTGTCCTCTGGTATTCCGATAAAAACGGCACTGCGAACCCGGGCGGATTTTTCCCTGCTGATGAGCTTAATCAGCTAATACCGCCAGATGAAGTACGCGAAGCGGTGCGTGAGCAGCTGAGTGAGATCGATCATGCCCGCCAAATGACAATCGTGCTGTTATTCAGGAATGAGCTGGGGGTGCAACCAGCGATAGCAGCGATACCCAAAACTGCAGAGTGCAAGCCGCAAGTCTGGTTTGAGATGACCAAGATCCGGAAGACCCGCATTGCTCAGAAAGTCTGGATACCACTTCGCGCTGCCTCAGTGATCTCTAGGGAGGGAGAGTACGGCTACGAGGGATACCTTGAAGAGTACCTCGGTGTCGGTTCGGTGATGTTTAACCTTGGTCATCGTGAGCAGATTCATGAGCTGGGTTGGAGCGACATTGGTGGGAACACTTTCGCTGGCGGTTTCGAAACTGAGTATGTCTGGCCGAAACCCATTCACTCTACGGACGATGGTCACCCAGAAGACCTTGCCCAAGAGTCGCAAAGTGCCGTAGACGAGCCGGGGAAATTGTTTGCGTCTATCCGCGTACCCTTCACGAATCTGAAACTGTCTTTGAATGCGATACCGAGCAAGTCGCTACCCGCTCATCCAGTTCCCCTTGAGAACGAGCCAGAAGCTGAAAGTCCCGCAGAGCCTCAGCGAACCACGACTTACTCCAGGGTCGGTGATTGGCGTAGCCATCACGGTGGCGCTGTAGGCACTGGCTTAGTCATTGAGCAGTCGTTTGATGGTGAGGCTCCCAGCGAGTGGCATCTCCATCAAGATTTTGTGATCGCGCTGGGCTTGCAGCGGCAAGGGGATAGCTGGCTTCGACCTGCCGAAGGCTATCAGGAGGTGGTGAGGCTATCGCGGGATGAGGCCGGGAATCCCGTTCTTTTGGAGGTACGGTCGGAGTACCTTCGCGACTACCTAAAAGCACATGGGATGTATTTGTTGGTCTCTAGCTTCCAAAGTCGACGTCAGATCGTATCGGATGCCTCTCATATCAAATGGGCTTCAGGGTATGTTGAGGAGGTGGCAGGGGAGGATAAGTGGGAGGGCGTCAATCAGGCTATCCACGAAGGGGGTAGTCATTACGGTTCCTCTACCGCTGTTTTCCATGCCTCTCGCACCGATGTTGACACCGATGATGAAGTGCCTGTGTTGGGCCTGCCAACTGACGACTCTGTGGTGTCCAAATCTTGGTCGGTAAAGCATCAAGGAAGGAAGCTCCACAGTTTGAGCGGTTCGCTGTGGAAAACCGACGTGGTCGAACCAGCCCGGGTCAGTGAGCGGGTATTGAATGAACCACCACTTGCGAAAGTGGACTTTGCGGTTGATGGCTCCGGGGAGCGGGTCGATGGTGCTGAGCTACGGGATCGTGGCTGCTGGCTATGGTTCCGACCGACCGTCACGACTTTGCTTAGCAGTTATCGGGGTTTCTCTTTGAGCTGGTATACCCGTGACACGGGCTCCATCGGTATTTCGCAAGGGCACAGTGTGCATTTCGGCCTTAATGATCTCGGGCTCATCAATGTCTACGCCAAGGACATCGGGCTGCTTCCATTATGGCAACAGCGAGTATGGGCAGGAGCGAACGTGGCGCCAGATGGGGGCGTTTCAGAAGAGCTACTGGCATCGCAGGCAAAAGCTGACCCCGCCGACACTCAGGCCCCAGAAGCGAGGTTGCGACCTGCTTATGATGCGGTCAATGCGGAATTCGAGAAGCTCACTGGTAAGTATCTGTTTGCCCAGCACCACGCTATCAATGACATCTTCGGTCGAATTCATCGTTTCCGTGCACTCGAACCAACGGGCGTGTTGGAACTGGCTAAAGACCTGGCTAGGGTCACTGTGGAGTCGCTGGATGGAAATGGCCTTTCAGTCATCGCCGCTCCGCCAGGCAAAATGAAGCCTGGATCGGTCAAGCATTTGGAAGCGGTGTTGCAGAGTGGGGTGACCCAGGATGAGGCGAGAGCACTGACCAAAGTGCTAGTGGGTATCAATGAGCTCAGGCAGGCAGATGCTCATCTACCATCCTCGGAGTTTGCCACAGCGTATGGCCTGGTCGGAATCGATCAACAAACAGACTTGGACGTGGTGAAGGGGCGTCTGATGCTTGAGTCGCTGGTGGAGTCGTTGGTGCAGATGGCAGAAGTCTTTTCTCGATTACCCCGCAAGAGCAGATAGGCCTAGCCCGGTGCCGTCCCAGATGTGGGCAGCTCTCTCTGAAGGAATTTGTGCAGGGCAGGTTGCGTGGTGGCCACACCATTCGAATAGAAACGTCATATTCAAGAAGGAGCTTGTTTTGGTTGAAGCCGTGGTTGTGGAGCGCATTCTTTGCGTAGTGGACAGGTGCCTGAAAAGCCAGTTTCCTGACGATTATTACAAGCGTTGCCTGTACGCGTCGTTCGGCATTCATAGTCTCCTTAAGGCCATGGGGTACAGCCCTGCGGTAGTGGGGGGGGATTTTTTAGCGTTCGTCGTCTCGCGAGATGAGCGTCAAGCATCCATGCAGGGCTATGGATCTGACTCTGCTGAGCACTCTCACTACTGGGTTGAGCTCAACGGCTCGATTATTGACTTGGGTACCTACTATTTGCCTATTGGTTCTAGCTTCGTTGCGTCTGACATGCCAGCGTTGTTTTGGGATACCGCGAACCCCTTGCCCAAAGGGTTGAGATACGCTTCTGAAGCCCGCTACGCATCAACGGAGACGTCGCATTTTGAACCGCAGATCGAGGAGAGGATGATAGTGTTCATTGCGGCTTGTCATGCGCGTATGAAGCAGCCCCTCGTCAAACCGAAACTTGGGAGGTGGCTCGCGACAACGCCATCATCATTTCAGAAGGCGGCAAGCAAAGGGGATGCGTGGGCTAAATCTGTGATTCGGTATCAAAGCATGCCGGCGGAACGTCACCCTATTTGAAGCATCCGGGCAGGTGGGCTCCTATGGGGCCCATCCGCCTTTTTCACTCCCAATAATCCCCTGCACCCATCTACGCCTTCGACGTGCCCAGCTCGTCAAAAGGCCTGATAGCTCGTGCGCTGTCGAGCCAGTCCTCAGGATCTTCAAGTTTCTCCCTGACGTAGTCGCCGTCGCGATTGCGGTAGCCGAAAGCTAAGTACCGCAGATTTTCACGGTGGATCATGTAAGCCGCCGTGACCCTAGCCTGGCAGGCATACTCTGCTCCATCGAAAACGGGGGCGAGCAGTCCCATCCTGGCCAGCGTGAGCTCTGTCTGCTCTCGCACAAACTCGACGAAAAGTTGCTGTGGGTCTGCCACCTCCGCTTTTAGCTCCTTGGGCCGACCATCTTCATGTTCCAGGCCGTAGAGGTAAGTCGTCTCCTGAGACTCCACAAACAATACATCCTTGAAAATCCGACATGCTCCTCCGGGCTCGCAAGCCTTAATGTCAGCGAGCCAAAGCTCGTCATGCTGGGAGTCTGGGAAACGCCCTGCGAAACGCGGGTTTGAGGCTGAGTAGATGGTGGCTGGTGTGATGCTGTCCTGCATGGTTGCGCTCCAAAAAATAGCGTCGAGTGTCATCCGTCATCGAGTGTAGTTACTTATGGGGATGACCAATGACCACTACTCTGAGGATGAGCTTGGGCGTTGAGGTATAGGCTGGTACCTGACCCATCACGAACGACGAGTTTTAATGGCAAGCTAGGCGTTCACTTCTGGGGCTTTGCAGGCTTTGAGCTTCGAGTAGGACAGCCCATTCGCTCTGCGCAATATAGGATAGGAGATAAGCCATGCCTCTCGGTTACGACCCAAATGCCCCCAAACAGGCACTCAATCTTTTGGTCAACGGTGACCTACTGGACAGGGCAGTGGTAATGGATCTGAACCTCTCCGCCGTCTTAGAAAACGCCATAGCTGAAGCTGTCGCCCGGTGTCATGAGGGTGAGCAAGGCCTTGAAGAGAACCCAGGAGCCGTACAGGACGAATCCCTGGCTCAGATTGACCCCAATGTGCTGACTGCAGCTATTGGTATTTTCGGTAACGCGACTCATGCGAAAAAGTGGCTGACCACCCCAGCGCGGGCGTTAGGCAACAAGCGCCCAGCAGAGGCGGATGTCGAAGAAGTCATGGATCTGATAGGGCGTATAGAACACGGCTTTGGTGCCTAGCAAATCGTGTCTGATCTGGCGGCTGTAGTAATGCCCGAATCACCTCCACCCATAAATCGCTCACAGGTCATGCCAATGCCTCTGAACGGTGGATCTTGGGAGTCCTAATTCTTTCGCCGTGTCTATCTGCGATAGCCCTTGGCTTTTCAGCTTCTGAACGCGCGCGCGCGTAGCGGCGGCGCGAATGCTCGTCGGGTGCGTGCCATCCACATCCAGTGCCGATGAAGGTGGAATTTGATCAGCCAGCCCGAGGTTTTGCAGTTCGCTGAGTGCCTGAAGCAGCACAGCCCTGGGTGATTCCTGCGAGTCAGAAGCTATGGCAACGGCTATTAACGCAGCGGGGGAGAGGTCGAGCATACGGGCTAGATCTGCTGCCACTTTTAGTGTTGGCGTGGTCTTTCCGCTTTCCAGCTGACTGACATGGGACGCAGCCACGGTGCCGCTGAGATCCTTTTGCTTAAGGCCTTTCGCGAGGCGAATGGCGCGCAACGCTGCGGCGAAGCCATTTTGAATAGACATTGAGCAGTCTCAAAAGGAGACGGTATGCCCCGTTTGCTTGAGCCCAAACAAATCTATATATTGATTGAGGTGGGTTTTTGGGGTTTTTGCGGCTAGCACATGACGCTCCAGTCGCACGGCGTTCTAGCTACAGGGTCACCGGGCTACTGGGCTGCGATGGATGCCAGGTGCTCAAAGTCAGCGCTCCGCTCGCGTGTTTCCTGCGGTGGCAAATTAAGACTCAGATTGCTTTATGTGCAGGGTAGGTATTAAGGAAGCCTAGGATGTCAGAGCTGAGGAAAGTAACAGTTACCGTAAAGAATTATGAATTTCACTCATCTCAAGACTGCGCGCGCCTCTACAAGCAGGTTCGCTTGTTGGATGACTCAGGCAAGATTTTTTACTACAAAAACCTAATCATTCCTAAGTACCTTGAAGGCAAAGGTGCGTTTGCATCTGATGTGCCAAGGACGTGGTATGTAAAAAATATTCATAAGTCCGCCGTTGTGCTGGTCGCGTTTGAAACCAAAAACGGCACGGTCGAATATGACCTAGACGAAGTTCGTCAATTGTCACGATCCGGTTTTTGGGCCGGCGTTCTGATTGGCGTTGCGTCGATCCCAGCGGGCATCGTCATTGCGACTGCGACCTTCGGTGTCGGCCTCCTGCTGATTCCCTTCGGCCTGTACCAAGCTTACAAGCAGATTTTCAAGATCCCAGCCATCCTGAGTCGAAAGCAGCTGCTGGAGGACTTTTCTCAGTTAGGAATTAGTGTGGGTGAGGGGTGGTCGCGCTAGGCATCTGATGTAGTGAGTGTATGTCAGCAGTTGAAGGCTACGAACGTACCCACTCAGTGCACGGCCTTCTGATCGGCCTCCCGCGTCAATAGTTCATGCACCATCAGCATATAGATACTTAGCTTCTGAGCAGTCGCTGATTGGGTGAGTTGCAGGTCTTTTGTAGTCGCTCTACCCAGGCCAGCCAAGGTATTTCACATGGACAGCTTCCACCGGGCTTCAATATAGCGATAAACCGTCAATTGGAAGGCCATGCACAGGCGTCTCTGCAGCCCCTGTGGTCGGCCAGGCATGCAGTCCCGGCTTAGGCAAAGGTTCCTGAATGAAGATTTTGATCTACTCGGATTTGCACAACGAGTTCGACCGCTTCACCCCGCCGAGTGTTGACGTAGATCTTGTGATTTTGGCAGGGGATATCGACCTGCTGAACCGAGGTGTGAAGTGGGCCAATGAGACGTTCAGCTGTGATGTGATTTATTGCAGCGGCAACCACGAGTTTTACAAAGGCCATCTCACCCGCACTCGCGAGAAAATGGAGGCAGCAGCGGCCTCGCATGTTCACCTCCTGGATAATCAAGTCTGGACGTCGAACAACGTTCGGCTTCTGGTCGCGACGTGTTGGACAGATTTCAGTGGTACTGGGGATGTGATGGCAGCCTCCAGTGCGTGTGTGCGAGGAATGAACGATTTTCGAATGATCCGTACGGGCAGTGAGTATCGGCGTATCCGGCCTGCGGATCTCATCGAAATGAATCGTGCTTCATACGAATTTCTCCGCGAGCAGCTCGCAACCCCCTTCGGCGGCCAAACCGTCGTCGTGACCCATCACTGCCCAATTCCTGAGGCTTCCGGGTCAGAGTACTCAGGGCACTTGAGTGCTGCCTATTTCAATCGTTGGCACACGCTCGTTGATCAGGCTGATGTCTGGATTTTTGGGCATACCCATCATGCGATCGATCGGTCTTTCGGGCGGTGCCGGCTGATCTCGAACCCACGTGGATACCCATTAGAAGAAACCGGGTTTAACCCGTGCAAAATTTTGGAGATTTGAAGTGTCGAAAGTTGCCAGGTGCTCGGTGAACGATGAGCCCCCCATACCTCTGAAAGTCTTAGCTGCGAAGCGTATCAAGTGGGGTGTGATCATCGATGCCTACTTGATCGATGTCGCGAGGGTAGGGGCACGCTACTCGGCCAAGGTTTTCTCGGATCGCTCGGGCCTCATTCAGGACGGAGAGACAGTCGCCACCCCGCCGGCTAAGACTGTCGATGAGCAGCAGGGCTTCGTGTTGCTCCAGAGCCTTTGTGGGCGTGATCATTACGTCGTCGTGAGTTGGCTCGAAGCCGATGAGGCTAGCACTCATCCCTGCCCCTGAAATGATCCGGATCATCGACCAGAGGAGGGGGTGGCCGGGGCCTGTGTGCTCTTGGATGAGGCAATCGCTTTCGCGCGGAGTCGGGCTCGTATGACAGCCAGTGGGCTGTCGATTCCTAGCTCTGGATTGTGTAAACCGGTTTTTTGATGTGTAAACCTACTTAGTTCACAGGTCAAAAAAATGGTTTACAGTCCAATTCTGGCGGGCTAAGTCTTGAGGAAAACGGGTGGCGGAACAGGCTCGGGCTCAGTTCCGTCTTACTACTACTTGATCTGAACAATGGCTTTTGAATAAGGCTGGACAGGAAGAAGGGCACATGATTTCAGCAGTCGTTTTCGATGCATACGGTACCGTTGTTCGCATCGGTCAACGCACCAACCCTTACGGCGCTTTGCTTAAAGAAGGCCGCCGACAGGGTTTGGCGCTAACATCCGACAGCACCCATTTCGTGATGACAGCGAACCTCAGTTTTGACCAGGTAGCTGATCATCTGGGGATCGAGCTTTCTTCTTCGAAGCGAGCGGAGATGAACGATGCGTTGGGCGAGGAACTGGCATCAATCGAGCCATACCCTGATGCCCTTGAGGTGATTGACCGACTGCAGGAAGCGGGGCTGCTCATTGGCATCTGTTCGAACCTAGCCCAGCCCTACGGCCCTGTTATCAGGAAAGCCTTCCCGCACGTGCAATGTCACGCTTTCAGTTACGAGCTTGGGGTCATGAAGCCTGACCCCAGAATCTACCTGCACATTTGCCGAGAGATGGGGGTGGACGCCCGCCATGCGGAGATTCAAAGAGCCCGAGAGAAAGCCCGAGTGGTGATGATTGGCGATTCCAGAAAATGCGACAGGGATGGCCCTAGAGCTGTGGGAATCGTGGGGCATCACTTGGATCGGTCAGGCCAGGGGCATATCAGCGACCTTTTGCAATTCGCCAACCTGGTCACCGACCACAATCGCGCCGATTGAGCAGTAACCACTGAATGATCAGAGCAAACCAGAGCTCAGCCCAGAACGCCCTCTGTTGATCATCCACGCAGCCGGCCCAGCTCTCCAACTGAACCACCCTGATCAGTCCTGCGAATGGACGCTGAGCCAGATCGGCATGAGCCTGCTGCCCCTGACACTTCCCCGATTCACACTAGCGACACGAATAGTTTTTTTTAGCGCGTGCTGGCCCTATGAAATCGCACGGTTTCTGCCTATCTTTGGGCTGGATCTGCCTCTGCCAGGGACTGTGCCATGCTCGAAAAAATCCTTCTCCGCAATGTTTCCAGCTATTCGCCTGACGCTGCCGTGTCCATTGCTCCGCTCAAGCGCGTGAGCCTGTTCTATGGCCAGAACGGTACAGGCAAAACCACCATTGGCAACTATCTCCAAGCCCCAAGCGAGGCCTGTTATAGCGTCTGCGGGGTGGAGCCGATCAAGGTCGGTCGCGAGGTGCTGGTCTACAACCATCATTTCATGGAGAAGAACTTCCAGGAAGCGGCTTCTCAGCCAGGGGTATTCACGCTCAATGAGGGAAACATTGAGGCCAAAGAGGCACTGGCGACGGCAGAGGCATCCATCGCTGAGCTTACGATCGCCCATGACGCTGAAATGGAGAAGGGAGTTAACAGCAAGAAGGTTCATGACGCTGCGTACGAGGTACTGTTGGAGAATGTGTGGAAGCCCAAGCGCGAGTTTGATGGTACTGCACTGGCCTATTGCTTCAAGTTGCTCAACACAAAGGAGCGATTGCTAGAGCACGTACGCAGTGTACCGCTGGCGGCCTCTTCCGAAACTGCCCAAGTGCTGTTGGCTGAGGCGGCTGCGCTAAAGGAGTTCAGCGATCAGGAACTGCCAGGTATCCCGCAGCTCGCGTTTCAAGCGCAAAGCCTGGAGGGGGATCCGATTCTGCAAGAGGTCATCACCGGGTCAGGTGACTCCTATCTTTCTGCGTTTATTCAGCAGCTGGGAAACTCGGACTGGGTCAAGCATGCCCTGCGTTACGAGACAGAAGCACACGACAAATGCCCGCTTTGCCAGCAAAACCTGCCACCGGATTTTTACGCTGAGGTTCGTAAAGTCTTCGACAAGACCTACGAGGAACGCCTGGATGTGCTGCGACAACTCGAAGGCCGGTACCGGAGCGGAGTCGAGCAGTTTCTACGTCGGTGCGAGGCTCCGGAGTATCAGCACCAAGCAATCAAGCTGCATGTCTCCAAGCTGCAAGCTGTGCTCCAAAATAACCTCCAAGCCTTGGCCGGGAAAATCGCCAGTCCTTCGCTAGTAACGACGTTGGAGTCCACCGTTCCTTTAACAGCTCAATTGAATTCTGTGATCGAGGCTGAGCAGCAGAAGATCGACGAGATCAACGGGAAGATAAAAAACCGTAAGCAGCATGAAGAGAGCATTAAGCAACGCTTCTGGAAATGGTACAGAGGTGCGTGCAACGCCTTTTTCGTGACATTCGACAAAGTTGAAAAGGCCCAAGGCCGCGTACGCCAAGCGGCCAAGGATGAAGTGCAGGCCCTCAGAAATCGTATTCAAGAGCAGCAGGGCATCGTCAGCACGTCCAGAGCGTCCATCACAAACATCGACCAAGCGGTCGAGAACATCAAATACTGGTTGCGGATGCTCGGACTGAAGGGTTTTACGCTGATCAGGGAGGAGGGGGCAGTACCCCAATACCGGCTAGAGCGTCCAGGTCAGACTGAGGGGGTGTTCAAGACCCTGAGTGAGGGCGAGAAAACACTGATCTCATTCCTCTACTTCCTTGAAGTCTGCAATGGCGAAATGGGTGCTGGAGGTGGGAGGCTCAAGAGTGACCGGATCATCGTCATCGACGATCCGATTTCGAGCCTTTCCCATAACTACGTGTACGACATAGCTTCCTTGATCAGGCGCCAGGTGTTGATGCCGAAGGAGCGCTTCAAGCAGGTGATTATACTCACGCACAACCTCTTCTTCTTCCATGAAATGGTGAAGCTGTTGAAGGAGGATGGGGAGAAGGCGTTTGCGCTGTTCCGTATTACCAAGTCTGAATACAGCTCGGTAGTGGCGATGGAGGAGCGGGAAATCCAGAATGACTACCAGGCGTGCTGGCAGACGATCAAGGACGCCTTGCAAGGCAGGACGTCCCCCAGCGTAATGCCGAACATGATGCGTAACATTTTGGAGTACTACTTCAGCTTCGTGCACCAGGCACCCACGCTGCGCCAGGCGCTGATGAAGCTGAGCGAGGACAAGCCGGAATTCACGGCCTTTTTTCGTTACATCAACCGCGAGTCCCATACTGATGCGGTCAACATCACAGACTTTGGAGAGATCGATCCTGCCACCTTCATCGATCGTTTCAAGGACGTGTTCGTCGAAACGAATTTCGAAGCTCATTTCGACAAGATGATGGCATGAGGTTGCCTGGAGGAGATGGTTTTTAGACGCCGGTATGGGGAAAGGTGGGAAGGCCACCAAAGTAAATGCGAGTCTTCTCAGGCCGGCCCTCCACTGATAGCATTACGCCTGCAGCTACCACCAAAGGACTCTCCTTCCTGCCTGGCACTCATCTGCTCGCTTTGCACGTGGCGTGTAAAGGCTATCAGCGGCCCGCTGAGATCAGATGGAGAATACGCCATGACCGATCATGGAAAAGTTGTACTGGTTCGCCAGTACAACCGTTTCCGGCTGGGGCAATGGGAGATCGTGTGCACGCACATGCGCTCCCTTCCGCGCCGTTAATTGAACGTACCTAGGTGGTAGCTGCATTCCTCCCTCAGACTGTTCCGTAATGTCGGATTTATTCGCCAATCGCGTAACGATATGATGCAGCAATCCCTGCTTCACCTGGTGCCCGTCAGGTCTTTGGTGCGTCGCTGATTAACCCCAAATTGTGGGGGAGCTACTGACCTTGTAATCGCCTACAAGGCGGCATTCCACGGACATCGCCAGACAAACTTACCTATTTGCGACATTAATTATCAATTTGCGACAACTTCGATACCCCCCCCTCTTGAAAATTTTTAAGCGAGACGGAGTTCTTATATTTGAGAGCAAATGAAAAGCTACGGTGTAAGCTTCACCACTAATGTCCGGACATAGCCTTGTGATTGCTCTTGCTTGCCGCTCTTGATCTTCGAAGGATTTTAGCCTGGATGGTATTGCCGGAAGGCAAGGCTGGGCTTCTAAGGAAGATCGTCTCTTCGGCCTTCAGGCCGCTGCTTTTCGCTTTGGCTTCAAACCTACTGCACGGTCTCCAAAATTTTGAGAGGGACAACTGCGCCTTCAAGCGTACCCGTGTCAGACAACACCTGTGGAGTCGATCGGCAAAGCCATCGGCTGCAGGGGGTAGCCTTTCCTCGGCTAGCCGATACATTGATGCTCGTATAGGCGGTCGGAGACTATCGAGCAGTGTTAGCCACTTCCAGCGCCTCTTCCAAGGCTTCTAGCGCGTCCGCCAAGCGTTGGTCTTCACGCGCGTCACCGGTGCTCGGTTTGTGAGTCTGGCAGTGGCGCAAGAGGGCCTCCAGATCATTTTGGTTCAAATCTAGTTGGATGAGCATGGGCGTGTTCGTTCTTGGGGTATGTGGGGGTGATCATGCCCCTTCCCGCTGATGGTCACGATGCGGTTGGCATAGAGGTTACCGTTGGATAGTGATGCAGAAAAGCAGGTCTGGACGCATGCGTGGGAGCTATACGGTGATTCGCTGGGCACAGTCTTGAGAGAGGCGCTGGCTGACTATAAGCGCGCAGCCGGCTTCGACGACCTCACCAGAGTCTACGAGAGCACAGCGGGCAGGGGCGCGCTACTGTCGTTGAAAAGAGAGCTGAGCTTGCGTTGGCCCCGGAACAATTTTGGTCAATCGGATTCATGCGTTGAACTGCGCTCCCGCCTTCGCTCGTATCTCTATGAGTACCTGCTTCGCAGGATCGTCCTTGAGCGGAAGGGCGCGCTCGTTCTTCGCGATGTTCTATTCGCAGGAGACTTGGGACTGTGAAGGTTTTTCAGGGCGGTCTGGTGTAGGGTGGGCTGGGCTCAATATTTGTTCTGCTGTTTGTGCCGCGCGTACATGGCAACACTGCCACTCGTCGTACCGCGTGCCTGAATTTCGAAGGCGTGCGGATAGCCCTTGATGAGATCGCTCAGCTTTTTGTAGCCGTGGGTGCGAGGATCAAACTCTGGTCGTAGCTTCGTGATATTTGCTCCCAGAGCGCCCAGGTGTGCCCATTTGTGGGTGGAGATCATTTGTACTCTTTTCGCCTGGTAGGCGTCAGAGCTCATTCAAACAGTTGTCGATGTGGTGCGGACGGGACGGTTTGGGCACTTATGATAAGTCCTACATGGCAGCATCGACCTTTAGGTAAGCCCCTGGCTTGCTTTACTTGAGCGGATCCCAAGGAGTAGTTATGGCAGGTGTCTATCAGCATTTCATACCGCGCTTTTTGCAGAAGGGATTCAGAATCCCTAGCAATGCTAAGGACGTTAGGAGCTGGATGTACGACAGGCGTCGAGAGGCCAGGCCGACCAATCTCAAGGCGATTGGGATGGAAGGGCATTTCTATGCGGTTGAGACCGAGCCAGACCTCGATGACAAAATCACCATTGCCGAAGAGAAGGTGTATGCCCCTTTGATCGATCGGCTTCGACGATGTCAGCTGGATGAGCAAGACATCAGCGGGATACCAGATCTACTAGCTCACTTTGAAATTCGCAGCCGACATGTTCGAAAGAACATCGAGTCGGCTGGTGATGCGTGCATCGGTTACATCCTCCAGCGCATGGCTGATCCGAAGGCGCTCTCTCAATTGCTCATGCCCCACCTCAACTTGGAGTCTCCAGCTTTCGTTCAAGCCATCGGAGAGGTGGCAAATGCTGATCAGGTCAAGCAGTTACTGGCTCAACGTGGGGATTTGCTAACGGGAGAGTTCTTCGAGCCATTTATTCAAATGGCAGCGGCTCAGATTGCGGCCCTTGGGCCAAGCAATAAAGACGTGATCGCGCGTGCGGTGAAGCAGAGTCACATCCGAGTGATGTCCGAATCGGTTTCTCCCGAAAAGCGAGCTGATCGCTTCAGGGCATTGAGCTACAGCGTAGAGACCTACACACCTGGTGATCTACCACTAGGCGACTCGATTGTGCTCTTTCATGTAAAGGGGAAGAGGGCATTCAGCCCGTTTCTCGACAAAGAGGATGAGCTGGTGCACGTAGTTCTTCCCCTGACACCCAGTTTGTTCCTCATAGGTACCACTGGCACTTATCAGGGCCCGCCCACTTATGACATGCCAAGAGAGATTGCTCGGTGCAGCATGGATTACTTCATCGCGAGTGAAGCCAAACCGCGCCTGGCTGACCTGAGGTATGAGATTGGCTCTAACGCTCAATGGGTCTCTGAAGCTGAGGTGGATGGCATCATGGAGGAGGTCATCCAGAAACTCATGCAGGGCGAGCGCTGAAGGCATTTTATCCGACAGGCCCTGTGTGGGCGTGCTCGGAGCGCTTTAGGTTGTGGCTCTGATAGATTGAACGACTGCTTCGCGCCAGATGCCCGCAGAGCGAATTACTCGCTTCCTGCGCTCTGGCTCGTTTCACATCCCGGAACCATGCAATCATGCGAGCACTCACGTTCGGAATACCTTCATTTGATTCCAAAGGTGAATGCTAAGCCGCTTGAAGATCGCGATCCATCGCAGCATCCAGGCGCTCATCACGCTCAATATATTGCTCTTTAGTGAGCTTGCCTTTTTTGAAGTCATCACGCAGGCGCTTCCTGCGTTTTTCATAGTTCTCATAGGTTCGGGCAGCTTCGGCGTTTTGAATGATCTGCTGGTACTTCGATTTCTGTTTGAACGCAAAATCGACGTAGTCCAACAAGCTCTCCAAGGTGGCGTGCCCGCTCTTTGTCATCGCCCGCTCCGCCAGCATTTTGTTGGTCATCAACGTCTGCCTGAACGAATCTGGACTCAGCGCCTGAGTTGCTGAAATTAGCTCGGCAACTATATTGGTGCAGAACAAGTGTCGGAACAGGTGAGCACAAGCCTGCTCATCTACTCCTGCTGCGCGCCTAATTTTCCAGAACTCCGTCGTAATGCTGTCGATACCTAAGGGGCGGCCCCCTCGCTCTGTCACAAACAAGTATCCGTGATCCGGGGAGTCCTTAAACTTCTTCATAATGGCCCGTCTGGGGCCGCGAATGTAGTCTATGAGCTCGTCGATCAGTGGCGGGCTCAGCTCCAGATCACGTGTAATCCCCAAGCCGCCGCGCTTAAGTGTATTGACCGTGAGCGTTGGCTTTTTCACTTTGCTGGCAGCAATGATGTCGGCCACCATCAAAGGCTGGGTTTCGGCTCGGCGAGTTCCCATTTCTTCAAACAGCGAGATCATCAAATGTCGGCGGGTGCTCAAGAAATCGGACGACGAGGTCGCGTCAATTGCATCCCTCAATTTCGCGATGGTGGCTTCACCGATCGGCTTGCGAGTTTTCTTCGCAGACGGTGTCCTGAACGACCTGTGATGGACGCTTGAGCGTTTCAATGCTTTACCATTTCTGTAGTAGATGCAATCTACCATAACAATCGAAATGGTACCGTTGACTCCCACGAAGTTATGTATTCCGTTCATTTCGGCGACATGAGCAAGGAAGTTTAAACAGCGCCTGCCGATGCCTGTGATTGTCCGCTCATTTCTCTTAAATTGTTTGGGTTTGTCGAGCTTTCTTTCTTGGCGAAGGACGTCAATGAAATTACAAAAGTCGTCGTCGGAAAAAGCGATGAAATTGATCTTATTATAGTAGCAAAATCTGATCAAATGACTGATCTGTCCAGCGTACTGCCCGAATGATCCACCTTTCGTGCCCTGCCTCGATGGGCCATTTCCGCCTCGGCCAGAGTGCATTCGAAGTTTTATCATGTAGGCATTTGCCTGCAAGCACGGTGAGCCATCAGGCCAGCACATGAATGGCATCATATTGCCGCTGATGGTGTGAAATTCCCCATCAGTCATGTAGTCGTACAGTCGAAGCTCCGGTATGGGCGTGAAAAGCTGACCTGACTCGGCGTATTTAACGACTTGTTTTTTCATTAGGCACCAGCTTCAGGTGTTTTTCAGTAGACAACAGGGCAATGTCATCGAAAGGAGCAGGGTTCATCCCTAGGATCCTAATCACTCGATCAATCGCATCTTTAATTCGCTTTTGTCGCAATCCGGTGCCTGGGGTGTCAGCGATAGTAATCAGGTCTCGCCGGTTAACCTCTAGTGCTTGTATGAGCACCATGTTTACTGCGTAGAGTTGCGATACCGAAGCCTTCAGCGATTCAACCTGCTGCTCCAGGGCGCTATTAGATCGCTTCTTCTGTTCTGGTGGATCTTCGCTCAGTGCGGTGATGGCTGCCTGGGCATAGGCTCGTAGTTTGTCCAGATAGATGAAGTCGCGGTCAGGGCCGTTTTTCGCCAGCTTTTTCTTCAGTGTATTCAGGCTTATCGGCTTAATGGCCACCTGTTCGTTTCGAATGCTGAGTTCGGCATCGAGCGCGCAGAGGCCACCTTGACTCTTCAGTGCATGAAGCACCTTTTCGTTTTCGGCGTAAGTTCCAGGCGCACGGCAAACATCTTCAAGCAGTCGGAAAATGTTCTCAATGGATTGATCTATTTGCTCGCGTTTAGTTAGTGTGCTCATTGGGATGCGCCTTATTGTTCTTCTGTTACGATGAAAAGAATCTTCATGGACTTGCCGTTTTCATCGTTGTAAAAATGCGGCTTGATCTGTACTTTGCCTTCTTCTTGCATTGCTTCTAGGTAGCTTTCGATTTGTTGCTCATCGACCAGCTTGAAGGACGTCGTACCAAATTTTTCAGCCAACAACTTCTTGAGGTTGTCGTAATTTTCCAGGCGATCTTGCTTAGCACGATCAGCAAAATACCGAGCACCAGCCCCTCGGATATCTTTGGGCTCCAGACACTCAGTCAAGTAATGCCATACGTGTTCAATATCACGATGCCCAAGCATCCAGCGTAGCGTGTCCAGCTCTCCGTAACTATTGGTGTAGAAAAACATAATGGCGAAGAAACGCCGCATTTGATGCTGGCGGACGTAATAACGCTCACCGTTGTCATTCAAATCACTTTCGAAGTAGTCGCAGGCGAAGTCAAGGTGGCGGTTGTAGAGATGTAGCGTACAATCTCGCAGGCCGTCATAACCCTGTGATGACGGAGTGGCAAACAAATCGGTCAGCTCATCAATTACACCCGCTGCCTTCAATTGGTTTTGAAAGCGCTGGAGCTCTTCGATCATCTCGACCGCAATCGCGTCGATGGGGCGAGACTCGCGCTGGCGTAAGCCCAGCGCTTTGCGCGTCGATTTGGCCAGTTTAAAAATAAGCCATGACTTGCTCTCGTCTAGGCACTTCTTTACGTTGAGCGTTACCAGTTCATCGACGCGTCGGGCCATAAGCATGCCGACCGTCATTTGAATGCTTCCCAGATAAACGTACACCAATTCGAGTAAGCCGTGATTTGCTCTCAAATCAGTAAAGTATTTCTCAGGCGTACCTTTTCGACGCCTTGTAATCTGGCGCCCATTTCCTCTGTCACCTTTGTGCTCCTTATTGTCGAAGCTGTTGTGGCTGGAAAGTCCAAGTTTTTTTACCCCCAAGTTTACAAGCTCTGGCCCAATAGTCCTCAGAAAATCCTCTTCTGTGATATGAATCATTGGGATGCCTTGAGCACGGCAATAGCTTGCTACGTTGACAAATCCATCTAAAACTTTTCTGCCATGCTCTACATGGAATTCCATGCTTTTGCGGAAAAGCTTCATCAGGTTTGCTGATGGAACGCTTCTGAAGCGAGAGGGTTCGTTGACCTTAGGAATATAGTCGATAATTTCTTCAGTGTCCGAAGGGTAGGGCAGTCCGAGCGCTTTCAGCGCTGCGCTATTTACAATGGTGTAGCGAAAATAGTAGTACAGGCTCTGTTGTAGAGCTTCAGAATTCCCGGTCGTTACACTAACACCGGGATACTCCCGTAAGTACCTTTGGTCTTCTGGGTGAAATGTAAGGGCATTAAGTGCTGTTTTTGGGGTGCCCCAGCCACGAATCGTGTCGGGGTAGAGGATTTTTGAAAGCGATTTGGTACTGACTCTCCAGCCAAGGTGGCTCGAACCGTAATAGACGCCAGCTTTCATCAGGGCTGCCCTAACTCTTGGAATGTCAGAAACTGCGATGTCGAGCTTCAAGTCCTCCAGTTCATCGTCGCTGACTTCCTTCATCGTCGGATACTTGGCAAAAATCTCTTCTTCTTCCGATTGGGTAAGCTCGCTTAGCGCCTTTGCACAGAATGCGGAAACGCGAGTGTGCCATTGGTAAACTGAATCCGCGAAACGAGGCGTAGATGCCAGCTGGTTGAGAATACCTTTAAGGTCGTCACCGTTTAGAGCCCCAAGACCGAAAGGGATCAGTTGGAATCCCTTGGCGTGGATTAATAGGTAGTCAACGACCCTCAGCGCGTTCATAACGCGCATGTTCTGAGAGACCAGCGCAAGGGTCGAAAATTCCTCGTTGACTCCATTGGCGCCGATGATCAGCAGATGCTTCAGCGAGCGCAAAAGCTCGTCATGATGCTCATCTGTCAGCAGGCTGCCGTCCCAGAGCTGAACCCCCCAATCCAGTTCGAAAGGCTCATTTTGGGAGGTTTTGACTCGCCAGACATTCGTCGCAAACTCGGCGAACAGCCAAGGGGCGGTCGTGTGTGGCGCCGAGTTGGTTTCTCCGAATGTGTCGAGGAACGCATAGCCGCGCTTACGCTTAGCGACCTGAGACATAGATCAGCCCCTCCATTTTCTTTGCATCCACTAATTCGAGTGCGGCCTTCAGGTAGTTTTTCAGCACCCCCTTAGTGCCGCTGGTGATTTCTGTTCGAACCGTTTCCGCAATAGATGCCCAGAATTCTGCCTTGCCGCAGACCCTGATCCGGTCGGTGGAAGCTTTCACTGCCGCTTCAAGTGACAGAAGCGATGCCAGGAACGGTACGCCAATCGAGAGGATCGCCTCCGTGCGCTCGACTTCTTGGCGCTGTGCCTTGCGCTCCGGATCCGACGCCTCAGGCGGGATTTCCTGAATACGGTGCTTTTCCAGAAAGCTATCTAGCTCGTCCATAGTGTTGAATTGGGTCACCCTGAAGAGGTAAGGGCTATCTTTCATAGCCTCACACACCATTGCTTTCTGAAATATCCTGATCCAACGGGCCTTGATGAACGCCAAAAGAGCGTCCGGGAGATAGTGGCTCAGCAAGTCGGCATAGTAGTTCTCATGCCCAAGTGCTTTGGACATCTCTTCAGAGCTTTTACTTTGAATGAAAATCTCGACTGCCCTGGATGCGCGCACCGTCGTTAAGCGAATGCGCTGAAAGAATCCGAGAAGCTCGGCGTCTGTCAGATCGCAATGGGGTCTGAACTGTTCAAGCAGTCGGTCGCGCAACCCACTGTCATTTTCGAACGAAGATTTTTTCCATGCTGTTGTTTTGGCCAGTCGGAAGGATGTGCACGACTGGCCTGATGTCAGGAACAGATAACGATAGGTGTCGTTTCGCTCAGACCGCAGTTTGCGTCGGCCAATGCTGGTGATATCAATGAGGTCTTTGACAACGCTGAAGGAGATGTCATTGAGATCGATCACTTGCTCGCGCGTATCTGGCTGTTTTCGTGATTTGTAGCCGGTCAGTTGCCTGGCCGCTTCATTGAAGCCAGTCAGGGCATCATGCTCGTCGTAGAGTTCGAAACTCCTCAGGAACTCAGTCGTGATTTTTGGGTGTTCAAGCACAAGTAAACATTGGAATGGAAAAAGGCTGCCGGCGACTGGGAAACCGAATGTGTGGGCTAACTGCGCAGCACTGCATTCTTCGCCGGTAATGTATGTGTAGACTTTGCAAAGAAAGCTCAGAGGCACACTGTTGTCCATTGACTCAAGCGTGGCACAAATGTCTGCCAGAGAATAGTTTCTGTAGGTCTTCTTGCCGTGCTCAAGGATTTTGGTTCCTTCCTTGGCTAATGAAACTCTGCGATTGTATCGAGATTTCAAATCTTCAGCTTGCGCGGTTGCCCATCGGCGTACAATTGATACGTCATGTTTGATGTGGAAAAACAGGATCTCGACTGCTTCAACATCAGTTACATGTAATGGAATGCTCGTGAGCAGCTTGTCTTGTACCAGCAGACCGTCTTCTGTTTCATTGATTTTAGTTTGCGAGGGGTGTTTGGTGGCCGGAGGCGGGCGCTTAATCGGAGATGACAATTTCGCCCAGACATCAGTTTTGCACAGGTTGGCTTCAAGGTTATTCAGGAAGCGGTTGTAATTTTTTATGTGCGTTTCCGCATCGAGGTCAGCAGCCTCGCAGTATTCGAAATGTGCCCTTCCAAAAGCTTGCATAAATTGCTTAATGCCAGCTTCTGTTTTGAATGTGCTAGCAGGCCAGTGATGAGCGTTTTCCCCCATGTAATCGAACATGTGGTTCCATTCGATTCGGAATAGGTCAGGACGATTCCGGTAATGCTTCTCCAACTCAGTGAAGATATCCTGAACGAAGTCTTGTCCGTAAGTAGTTACCAACTGAGCCAGGCGAATATGAGCCGAGCTGTAGTCAGGACGGTGAATGCTCCATCCCTTCCAGTACCAAACTTGGAAATCGTTGGCCGCCTCTAGGATCGAAGCGCAAATAGCAGCATCAGCCTCGAACTGCGTGAAGTCCCACTCCAAGGGGTGAAGGTCAGGCTGGGTGTCCCGGGCCGTGATGAGGCATTGGTATAGAAGGCGGCAGAATTTCAACCGTTCCTTTTCAGCAATATCAGTCAGGCTTCTGCCCGCCATCGCCACCGTGAAACCTTCAAGGATGCACTGGATCTCTGGTGTCTTGAGCGTCTCCATCGTGATCCGCTGGCCTGTGAGGTCGCAGTAGACTTCGAGCATCTTAAGCGGTCGGTTGATGAGGTAGCTCTTGAGGTTCAGCGCCTTGCGCAGCGTCTCGGCTGCCTGCTCGACGAGATTCCTCACGTCTTCATGGATAGCCTTGAAGGGGTGGGAGGTGATTGCGGAGAGGTTTTTGACAATTGTCATTTTTTACATCGCTGGTAAACTGGTCTGGAAGGCCTTTGATTTGGCCATTACAGCGATAATGACATGCATCGCTAAGTAGTCAAATTCAAGAGCTGGGTTTCGAACTGAACCTGGACTTCAACGAAGGCCTGAGTGAAGAAGCTATCGACGCTTTCCTCGAAGCATTCATCAAAGAAGCCATGGAAGCCAACGGTCTGGGCTATGTCGGCGGCGATGACTTCGGTCTGGTTTGCCTGCAGAAGCGTGGCTCGGTCTCCGAAGAGCAGCGCGCTGCCGTCGAAGCCTGGCTGAAAACCCGTTCCGAGCTGACCAAGGCTGAAGTCAGCCCGTTGCTGGACGTGTGGTATCCGGAAAAGCCGATCAACGCGGCTAAGTGATACTGAAAAAAACGGCGACCTGAGGGTCGCCTTTTTTTTATGCCTTGCGCCAGTTCAGAATCAGCAGCGTCAACACCCCCGCCACAATTCCCCAGAACGCCGACCCGATGGAAAACAACGTCAAGCCTGACGCGGTGACCATAAAGGTGATCAGCGCCGCTTCCCGTTCCTTCGGCTCATTCATGGCGATACTCAAGCCATTGATGATCGAGCCAAACAATGCCAAGGCCGCAATCGACAGCACCAGTTCCTTGGGCAGTGCTGCGAACAATGCCGCCAATGTGGCGCCGAACACGCCTGCAATCCCGTAGAAAACCCCGCACCACACCGCTGCGGTGTAGCGTTTATTGCGGTCTTCATGGGCATGGGGGCCGGTGCAGATGGCGGCGCTGATCGCCGCCAGGTTGATGCCGTGGGAGCCGAACGGTGCCAGCACCAGCGAGGCCAGGCCGGTGGCCGTGATCAGTGGCGAGGCGGGCACGTTGTAGCCGTCGGCGCGCAGTACCGCGACGCCGGGCATGTTCTGCGAGGTCATCGCTACCACGAACAGCGGAATGCCGATGCTGATCGTCGCCGCCAACGAGAAGTGCGGCGTGGTCCAGACCGGCGTCGCCACTTCCAGGTGGAAGCCGCTGAAATCCAGCAAGCCCATCAGCCCCGAGAGCGCGGTGCCGATCACCAGCGCGGCCAGCACCGCATACCGTGGCGAAAGGCGTTTGATGATCAGGTAGGTGAAGAACATCCCCAGCACCAGGCCGGTGCGATGCTGCGCCGCGACGAAAATCTCGCTGCCGATCTTGAACAGGATCCCCGCCAGCAAGGCTGCCGCCAGTGAAGCCGGAATGCGCTTGACCAGCTTTTCAAAGCTGCCGGTCAACCCGCAGAGGGTCACCAGCACCGCGCAGGTGATGTAGGCACCGATGGCCTCGCCATAACTCACGCCGCCCAGGCTGGTGATCAATAACGCCGCGCCCGGTGTGGACCAGGCAATGGTGATCGGGGTGCGGTAGCGCAGGGACAGGCCGATGCTGCATACCGCCATGCCGATGGAGATTGCCCAGATCCACGAGGAAATCTGTGCGGTGGTCAAGCCGGCAGCCTGGCCGGCCTGGAACATCAGCACCAATGAGCTGGTGTAGCCGGTCATCATCGCGATAAAGCCTGCGACAATGGCCGAGGGAGAAGTGTCGGCCAGTGGGCGCAAAGGCGCTTGGGTGGCGTCGGTCATGGAGAGGTGTTCCTTTTACCTGGGTGTTTGCCGGTGAAGGCGCAGATTCAAGCCTAAACTCAAACGTAACGACTCATTGCAATACAGCCGCCGGCGCAAACAGCCGTACAGTGTGTTGGCGCATTCGGTTGTGTACAATGTGCCCTGTTTTTAGGTGATACTTGCCAGCGACCGTCGCTTGCCGTATTACCGTTAATTCGCCGCCGTTCTCCAAACCCGAGTGCCCATGAACGAACAGTTGCAACCTCTCAAGAAACAACCGCGAGCCGGCAAGGCCGGTCGCAGCGGAACCCAGGACGATATTGTCTACGCGCATATCTTCGAGGCCATCCTCGAACAACGCCTGGCGCCCGGCACCAAATTGAGCGAAGAGGCACTGGGCGAAATCTTCGGCGTCAGCCGCACCATCATTCGTCGCGCCCTGTCGCGCCTGGCCCATGAAGGCGTGGTGCTGCTGCGGCCCAATCGCGGTGCGGTGGTGGCGAGTCCAAGCGTCGAGGAAGCACGCCAGGTATTCCTCGCCCGGCGCCTGGTGGAGCGGGCGATCACGGAGTTGGCGGTACAGCATGCGACCGCCGAACAACTGGCCGAGCTGCGCCAGATGGTCAACGACGAGCGCGACAGTTTCTCCCGTGGTGATCGCGGTGCGGGTATCCGCCTTTCCGGCGAATTCCACCTCAAGCTGGCTGAAGCGGCGAAGAACGCGCCGCTGATCAGCTTCCAGCGCAGCCTGGTGTCCCAGACTTCATTGATCATCGCCCAGTACGAAAGCGGCAATCGCTCGCACTGCTCCTACGATGAGCACACCCAGTTGATCGACGCGATTGAAGCGCGTGACGCGACACTGGCGGTGAATTTGATGATGCACCACATGGATCACATCGACAGCAAGCTCAACCTCGATGAGGAAAGCGCGTCGGATGATTTGCATGCGGTGTTTTCTCACCTGCTACAGACCAAGAAGCCGGGGCGCTCCTCTATAAAGTTGTAAACCCAATCAAATGTGGGAGGGGGCTTGCCCCCGATAGCGGTGGATCAGTCAGCCTATGTGTAGCTGACCCACTGCAATCGGGGGCAAGCCCCCTCCCACATTGGTTTTGTGTTGTGGCTGAGATCAGCGTTGGTGTACGAGCTGCCCAGCCGCATACGTCTGCAACACCGTCCGATCATCCCCCAGCGTCATCAGCACAAACAACCTCTCGGCGATGTCGTTCGCCTGTTTCAAGCGATAGCTGAGCAGCGGCGTGGCGTTGTAGTCCAGCACCAAAAAGTCCGCATCCGTACCCGGCTGCAACGTACCGATCTTGTCCTCCAGGCGCAGCGCCCGCGCACCACCCAGCGTCGCCAGGTACAGCGACTTGAACGGGCTCAACCGCGCGCCCTGCAACTGCATGACCTTGTACGCTTCGTTCAAGGTTTGCAGCAGCGAGAAACTGGTGCCGCCGCCCACGTCCGTACCCAAGCCCACATTCAGTTTGTGCTTCTCAGCCATCGGCAGGTTGAACAGCCCGCTGCCGAGGAAGAGGTTCGACGTCGGGCAGAACGCTACCGCCGAGCCGGTCTGCGCCAATCGTGCGCACTCGTCATCACACAGGTGCACGCCATGGGCAAACACCGAGCGCTCGCCCAGTAATTTGTAGTGGTCGTACACATCCAGATAGCCGTTGCGTTCCGGGAACAGCTCGTTAACCCACTCGACCTCCTGCTTGTTCTCACTGATGTGCGTCTGCATGTACAGGTCCGGGTACTCGCCCAGCAGTTGCCCGGCCAACGCCAGTTGTTCCGGCGTACTGGTCGGCGCAAAGCGCGGCGTGACGGCATAGTGCAGGCGACCCTTGCCGTGCCAGCGCTCGATCAGCGCCTTGCTTTCCTGGTAGCTGGTTTCGGCGGTGTCGGTGAGGTAGTCCGGCGCGTTGCGGTCCATCATCACTTTGCCGGCAATCATGCGCAGGTCGAGTTTCTCGGCCGCCTCGAAGAACGAGTTCACCGACTGCGGATGCACGCTGCCGAACACCAACGCGGTGGTGGTGCCGTTGCGCAGCAGTTCCTTGATGAAAATATCCGCGACTTCATCGGCGTGGGCCTTGTCGGCGAACTGGCTTTCACACGGAAAGGTGTAGGTGTTGAGCCAGTCCAGCAGTTGCTCGCCATAGGCGCCGACCATGCCGGTTTGCGGCAGGTGGATATGGGTGTCGATCAGGCCGGGAGTGATCAGCGCGTCCTGGTAATGGGTGACTTCAATATCGGCCGCCAAGGTCGGCAGTAGGTCGCTAGCATGGCCGACGGCGCTTATCTGGCCGTTGTCGATTACCAGCAGGCCGTCTTCAAAATACTCGTAGGACGCTTCGATCCCAACGATGGCGGGGTCGGCGATGCTGTGCAGGATGGCGGCGCGGTAGGCTTTGCGAGTCAAAGGCATGGTGATCTCAATTTGTGGCTTGGCTGCGGCGTGACACCGGCAGCAGTTTGGCAATCGGTTCGGCGCTCGCAGTGTGCTGGCCGAAATTGGCGTTATAGGTGGCGATGATTTCGCCGGCGATGGAGATGGCGATTTCCACCGGTAATTTGCCCTTCACCTCGGTGAGGCCCATAGGGCAGCGCATGCGTTGCAACTGCGCGGCATCGAAGCCACGGTCACGCAGGCGGTGTTCGAACTTGACGCGTTTGGTCTTGGAGCCGATCAGGCCGAAGTAGGTGAAGTCGTTGCGCTTGAGCAGAGCGGCGGTGAGTTCCAGGTCCAGCGCGTGATTGTGGGTCATGACGATGCAGTAACTGCCCACGGGCAAGTCGGCAATTTCGTCGACCGGTTCTTCGCTGACGATTTTACGCACGCCCTGGGGGATATGTTCCGGGAACTCCTGATCACGGGAATCGATCCAGCGCACGCGGCACGGCAGGCTCGCCAGCAGTGGCACCAGTGCGCGGCCGACGTGGCCGGCGCCAAATACCGCAATCTGTGCCTGCACCTGGCCCATGGGTTCGAACAGCAGCACGGTCACGCCGCCGCAGCACTGGCCCAGGCTGGCGCCGAGGCTGAAGCGCTCCAGATGGGTGCTCTGCTGGCCGCGCACGAGCATGTCCCGGGCGATTTGCATCGCTTTGTATTCCAGATGCCCGCCACCAATGGTGTCGAAGGTCTGCGCGGCGCTGATCACCATCTTCGAACCGGCATTGCGCGGCGTGGAGCCGAGCTCTTCGATGATGGTCACCAGTACGCAGGGTTCGCCCTGGTTTTGCAGGTCGGCGAGGGCGCTGATCCAGTTGTTCATAGTCACCTCTTGTGGTGTCTGTCAGGCCGCTATCGGGAGCAAGCCCCCTCCCACATTTGATGGCATTCACAGATCAAAATGTGGGAGGAGGCTTGCCTCCGATGGCAGCGCCTCGGTCCTAAAGCGGAGCCATCTCGGTTTCGGTTTCAACCGGCACAACCGCCTGCAACTTGCGCATCTGCTCACACCCCCATAGCACCCGCTCCGGCGTTGCCGGCGCATCAATCTTCGGCTGATGGCGATAGTCACCCAGGCTCGCCACCGCATCCTTGATTGCACACCAAGACGCGATCCCGAGCATGAACGGCGGCTCACCCACGGCCTTGGAATGGAACACCGTGTCTTCCGGGTTTTTGCGGTTTTCCACCAGCTTCACCCGCAGGTCCAACGGCATGTCCGCCACCGCCGGGATCTTGTAACTGGCCGGGCCGTTGGTCATCAGCTTGCCCTTGTTGTTCCACACCAACTCTTCCATGGTCAGCCAGCCCATGCCCTGGATAAAGCCGCCTTCCACCTGGCCGATGTCGATGGCCGGGTTCAGCGAGGCGCCCACGTCATGCAGGATGTCGGTGCGCAGCATTTTGTATTCGCCGGTGAGGGTGTCGACGATCACTTCGCAGCAGGCCGCGCCGAATGCGAAGTAATAGAACGGCCGCCCGCGTGACTGGCTGCGGTCGTAGAAGATTTTCGGGGTCTTGTAGAAGCCGGTGCTCGACAGCGAGACCTGGGCGAAATACGCCTGTTGAATCAACGCCTCAAAGGTCAGGATCTGGTCGCGCACGCGCACATGGCCGTTGTGGAATTCCACGTCCGCCTCACTCACGTCGTATTTGCGCGCGGCAAACTCCACCAGCCGTTGCTTGATGGTTTCGGCGGCATTCTGTGCGGCCTTGCCGTTCAGGTCCGCACCGCTGGAGGCGGCGGTCGGCGAGGTGTTGGGCACCTTGTCGGTGTTGGTGGCGGTGATCTGTACGCGGTTGATTTCCACCTGGAACACTTCGGCCACCACCTGCGCGACCTTGATGTTCAAGCCCTGGCCCATCTCGGTGCCGCCGTGGTTCAGGTGGATGCTGCCGTCGGTGTAGATGTGGATCAGCGCACCGGCCTGATTGAGAAAACTGGCGGTGAACGAGATGCCGAATTTCACCGGGGTCAGCGCCAGGCCCTTTTTCAGGATCGGGCTGTGGGCGTTGTACAGGCGGATCGCTTCGCGGCGCTCGGCGTATTGGCTGCTGGCTTCCAGTTCGGCGGTCATCTCTTCGAGCATGTTGTGCTCGACGGTCTGGTAGTAGTGGGTGACGTTGCGCTCGGTCTTGCCGTAGTAGTTGGCCTTGCGCACCGCCAGCGGGTCCAGCGCCAGATGGCGGGCGATGGCGTCCATCACTTCTTCGATGGCGACCATGCCTTGGGGGCCGCCGAAACCACGATAGGCGGTGTTGGACGCGGTGTTGGTCTTGCAGCGATGGCCATTGACCGTGGCATCGCCCAGGTAATACGAGTTGTCGGCGTGGAACATGGCGCGGTCGACAATCGAGTTGGACAGGTCCGGCGAGCAG
Source organism: Pseudomonas sp. SR18 (assembly GCF_023701505.1). Classification (NCBI taxonomy): domain Bacteria; kingdom Pseudomonadati; phylum Pseudomonadota; class Gammaproteobacteria; order Pseudomonadales; family Pseudomonadaceae; genus Pseudomonas; species Pseudomonas sp. SR18. Next base: position 137,866 of record NZ_JAMQAU010000016.1, read on the forward strand.
CCGCAGTTACCGGCCAGCTCCAGGTTGATCCCATGCAGGCGGCCGCTGTCGTCGAAGCCCACGTCGTATTCGATATAGAAGGGGTGGCGCTTGCCGGTCATCAGCATGTCTTCCACACGCGGCAGGCGCATCTTGATCGGCTGGCCGGTGAGGCGTGCGACCACCGCACACAGGCACGCCGGGCTCGCGGCCTGGGTTTCCTTGCCGCCGAAACCACCGCCCATGCGGCGCATGTCGACGACGATTTTGTTCATCGACACATCCAGCACTTCGGCCACCAGCTTCTGCACTTCGGTGGGGTTTTGCGTGGAGCAGTAGACGATCATGCCGCCGTCTTCGGTGGGCATCACCGAGGAAATCTGGGTTTCCAGGTAGAAGTGCTCCTGGCCACCGATGTGAAGGGTGCCCTGGATACGGTTTTTCGCCGTGGCGAGTGCGCCGGCCGAATCGCCGCGCTGGTGTGTGTGGCTGTCGAGCACGAAGTGTTTGTTGCGGTACGCCTCGACCACATCCAGCACCGGCTCCAGGTCTTCGTATTCGATCACGGCGGCCATGGCGGCCTTGCGTGCGGTGTCCAAATCCCGGGCGGCTACGGCGAGCACCACTTGGCCGACAAACTGCACCGTGTCGATGGCCAGCAGCGGGTCGCCGGGCATCAGCGGGCCGATGTCTTTCAGGCCCGGCACGTCTTCGTGAGTGATGGCGATGCGCACGCCTTCGAAGGCGTAGCAAGGCGCGGTGTCGATGCTGATGATCCGGGCGTGGGCGCGGTCGGACATGCGCGCATACAGGTGCAATTGGTTGGGGAATTCCAGGCGGTCATCGATGTACTGCGCCTCACCGCTGACGTGCTTGGCGGCGCTGTCATGCTTGACGCTGCGACCGACCCCGGACGTCAGGTCCTGGGCGAACAGTTCGGCGAGTTCGGCCTGGGTTTTTTCCACGGCGTGATGGTTAGACATAAGCGGTCACCCGAGTCTCGATGTGCGGCGTTTGCAGCTCGATGAAGTATTTGCGCAGCAGGTTCTGTGCGCTGAGCAGGCGGTATTCCTTACTGGCGCGGAAGTCCGACAGCGGGGTGAAATCCTCGGCCAGGGCGGCGCAGGCTTTCTCCACAGTGGCAGCGTTCCAGGTGGCGCCGACCAATGCGGCTTCGCAGCGCTTGGCGCGTTTAGGCGTGGCGGCCATACCGCCGAAGGCCACGCGAGCTTCGCCGATCACGCCGTTATCGAGCTTCAGGTTGAAGGCTGCGCACACGGCGGAAATATCATCGTCCAGGCGCTTGGAAACCTTGTACGCCCGGAACAGTGTGTGGCCCTTCGGCACGATGATTTTCTCGATGAATTCGCTGTCCTGGCGTGCGGTCACACGGTAATCGATGAAGTAGTCTTCCAGGGCCAGGGTACGGCGCACATCGCCTTTGCACAGCACGATCTGCGCGCCGAGGGCGATCAGCAGCGGCGGCGAATCGCCAATCGGCGAGGCGTTGCCGATATTGCCGCCCAAAGTGCCCTGGTTGCGGATTTGCAGGGACGCGAAGCGGTGCAGCAACTCGCCGAAGTCCGGGTATTCGTGGTGCAGCGCGGTGTAGCAGTCGGACAAAGCGGTGGCGGCGCCGATTTCCAGGCGGTCGTCGAAGGCTTCGATGCGCTTCATTTCTTTGATGTTGCCGACATAGATCATCACCGGCAGCGTGCGATGGAACTGGGTGACTTCCAGCGCCAGATCGGTGCCGCCGGCCAGCAGGCGGGCTTGCGGGTAGGCGTCATAGAGGTCGGCCAGGTCGGCCACGGTCAGCGGCACCAGGCAGCGTTTGTCGCCGCTGTTGAGTTCGCCGGTCTGGGTCGGCGCAATGGCTTTGAGGCGCGCGATGGTCTCGGCCTGGCGGCTGTCGAACTGATCCACGGGTTTGTTGCAGCAGGCCTGCTCGGCGGCGGCCAGAATCGGGCGGTAGCCGGTGCAGCGGCACAGGTTGCCGGCCAGGGCTTCGTGGGCCTTTTGGCTGTCGGGGGCGTCGCTGTTCTTTTGCAGGGCGAACAGCGACATCACAAACCCAGGGGTGCAAAAGCCGCACTGCGAACCGTGGCACTCGACCATGGCCTGCTGCACGCTGTGCAGTTGGCCCTGGTGCTTGAGGTCTTCGACGCTGATCAGTTGCTTGCCGTGCAGCGACGACACAAAGGTCAGGCACGAGTTAAGGCTGCGATAACGAATCTGCTCGACGCCTTGATCGTCGCGATGCAACTCGCCGACCACCACGGTGCACGCACCACAGTCGCCGCTGGCGCAGCCTTCCTTGGTACCGGATTTGCCCACGTGCTCGCGCAGATAGTTGAGCACGGTCAGGTTGGGGTCCAGGGCGTGCTCGCTACGGAGTTCCTGGTTGAGTAAAAACTGGATCACGGAAGGCCTCGCAGACTCATTATTGTTGTTAACCGCTTTGCGCCGAATCTAGTCATGTCTGACTTTTCGGTCAATGGTTTTCTGACCTAAGGGTCAAGAAAGAGCGATCACAACACATTCAATTATGGTCCAGTCTTCTAGAACCGGCGTTTTTTGCGGGCTGGCGCCGCTCAACCGCTGCTTGTTTCATGCCAAATTCGCCACGGTGGGCGTAGCGCCATCAGCCAGCCAATGCGCTACACTGCCGCGCTTGTACCGATAGAAGATTTTGAAGGGAAAACATGACGTTCAAGGCGCCGGACAGTCTCGCCGAGCAAATCGCTCACCACCTCGCCGAACGCATCATTCGCGGCGATCTCAAGCCTGGGGAACGCATCCAGGAACAGAAAGTCACGCTGGCGCTGAATGTCAGCCGTGGTTCCGTGCGCGAAGCCTTGCTGATCCTCGAACGGCGCCACCTCATCGCGATACTGCCACGCCGTGGTGCCCACGTGACCGAGCTCACCGCACACAAGGTCCAGAGCCTGTGCACGCTGATGAGCGAGCTGTACATCTTGCTCGGCAATGCCGTCGCTGAAGGCTGGCAGACCCAGGCCGACATGGCGCCGTTCGTGCAGATCCAACAGCGCCTGGTGACCAATTTCGAGCGTGAGGACATCCGCGCCTTCGTCGAAGAATGCTTCAACGTGATGCGCGCCGCGTACCCCTTTGCCAATAACCCTTACCTGCAGGAAACCGTCGAGAACCTGCAACCGGCGATGAACCGTGCCTATTACCTGGCCCTGGATCAGCGCAAGGCGTCCATGAGCGAGTACCTGGCGCTGTTCGAGCAACTGCTCGCCGCCGTGCTGGCCCGTGACGTGCCGCAGATTCGCCAGGTGCTGTCGGCCTACTGCCAGCGCAGCAGCTCGCTGGTCATCGCAGCGTTGGCGGACGCCTAAGCGTGCGGCTCAAGTGCATCAAGCTGGCGGGGTTCAAATCCTTCGTCGACCCGACCACGGTGAACTTCCCCAGTAACATGGCGGCAGTGGTCGGGCCCAATGGTTGCGGCAAGTCGAACATCATCGACGCCGTACGTTGGGTGATGGGCGAAAGCTCGGCCAAAAACCTGCGCGGCGAGTCGTTGACCGACGTCATCTTCAACGGCTCCACCAGCCGCAAACCGGTGAGCCAGGCCAGTATTGAGCTGGTGTTCGATAACTCCGACGGCACCCTGATCGGCGAATACGCGGCCTACGCGGAAATCTCCATCCGCCGCAAAGTCACGCGCGACAGCCAGAACAGCTACTTCCTCAACGGCACCAAGTGCCGTCGACGCGACATCACCGATATCTTCCTCGGCACCGGCCTGGGCCCGCGCAGCTACTCGATCATCGAGCAGGGCATGATCTCCAAGCTGATCGAAGCCAAGCCCGAAGACCTGCGTAACTTCATCGAAGAAGCGGCCGGCATCTCCAAGTACAAGGAGCGCCGCCGCGAGACTGAAAACCGCATCCGCCGTACCCACGAAAACCTCGCCCGCCTCACCGACCTGCGCGAAGAGCTGGAGCGCCAGTTGGAACGCCTGCACCGCCAGGCCCAGGCAGCCGAGAAGTATCAGGAATACAAGGGCGAAGAACGCCAGCTCAAGGCGCAACTCTCGGCCCTGCGCTGGCAGGCGCTGAATGAGCAGGTGGGGCAGCGTGAAGCGATCATCGGCACCCAGGAAATCAGTTTCGAAGCACTGGTGGCCGAGCAGCGCAACGCCGATGCCAGCATCGAGCGACTGCGCGACGGGCACCATGATCTGTCCGAACGCTTCAATCTGGTGCAAGGCCGCTTCTATTCGGTGGGCGGCGATATCGCCCGCGTCGAGCAAAGCATCCAGCACGGCCAGCAGCGCCTGCGCCAATTGCAGGACGATCTCAAGGAAGCCGAACGCGCGCGGCTGGAGACTGAATCCCACCTGGGCCACGACCGCACCTTGCTGCTGACGCTGGGTGAAGAGCTGGACATGCTCACCCCCGAGCAGGAAATTACCAGCGCCGCTGCCGAAGAAGCCGCAGCGGCGCTTGAAGAATCTGAAACCACCATGCACGGCTGGCAGGAGCAGTGGGACGCTTTCAACCTGCAATCTGCCGAACCGCGTCGCCAGGCCGAGGTGCAGCAGTCGCGCATCCAGCAACTGGAGACCAGCATGGAGCGCCTCGCCGAGCGCCAGCGTCGTCTGCAGGAAGAGCGTGTGCTGCTCGCCGCCGACCCGGAAGACGCGGCGATCATGGACCTCAGCGAGCAGCTCGCCGAAAGCGAGATGACCCTCGAAGAGCTGGAAGCCAGCGAAGAGCAGCAAGTGGAGCGCCTGGAGCAATTGCGTCAGCAACTGCAACAGGCAACCCAGGCCCAGCAACAGGCCCAGGGCGATTTGCAGCGGCTTAACGGGCGGCTGGCGTCCCTTGAAGCCTTGCAGCAAGCCGCGCTGGACCCTGGCACCGGCACCGCTGAATGGTTGCGCGAGCAGCATCTGGCCGAGCGCCCGCGCCTGGCGGAAGGCCTGAAGGTCGAAGCCGGTTGGGAGCTGGCGGTGGAAACCGTGCTCGGCGCCGATCTGCAAGCAGTGCTGGTGGATGATTTCGGCGGCTTTGACCTGGCCGGGTTTGCCCAGGGCGACCTGCGATTGCTCAGCCCCGCCGCCGATGGCACGCGGGTGCCGGGTAGCCTGCTGGACAAGGTCGAGGCCGCGATTGACCTGTCGCCATGGCTGGGCCAGGTCAAACCGGTGGATTCCCTGGAGCAGGCCCTGGCCCAGCGCGGTCAGTTGGCGGCCGGCGAAAGCCTGATCAGCCGCGATGGTTACTGGGTCGGCCGGCATTTTTTGCGGGTGCGCCGCGCCAGTGAAGCCGAGAGCGGCGTGCTGGCCCGTGGCCAGGAAATCGTCAGCCTGATCGCCGAGCGCGAAGAGCGTGAAGCCACCCTCGAAAGCCTGGAAACTGAATTGCAGACCCTGCGCGCCACCCAGCGCCAGCAAGAGACCGGTCGCGAACACCTGCGCCGCCTGTTGCAGGACGAGGCGCGCCAGCAAGGCGAACTCAAGGCGCAACTGTCGGCGAGCAAAGCCAAAGCCGAGCAACTGACCCTGCGCCGCACCCGTCTTGATGAAGAAGTCGCCGAGATGGGCGAGCAACGCGCCCTGGAACACGAACAGATCGGCGAAGCGCGCCTGCACTTGCAGGAAGCCCTCGACAGCATGGCCCTCGACACCGAGCAGCGCGAACTGCTGCTCGCCCAGCGCGACAGCCTGCGCGAACGCCTTGACCGCGTGCGCCAGGAAGCCCGGCAGCACAAGGATCACGCGCACCAACTGGCGGTACGCCTCGGCTCGCTGCGTGCCCAGCATGATTCGACACGCCAGGCCCTGGAGCGCCTGGAGATGCAATCCGAACGCCTCACCGAAAAGCGCGAGCAACTGAGCCTCAACCTGGAGGAGGGCGAAGCGCCGCTGGAAGAGTTGCGCCTCAAGCTCGAAGAGTTGCTCGACAAGCGCATGACCGTCGACGAAGAACTCAAGACCGCACAGATCGCCCTGGAAGATGCCGACCGCGAGTTGCGCGATGCGGAAAAGCGTCGGACTCAAGCCGAGCAGCAATCCCAACTGATCCGCGGCCAGCTCGAACAACAGCGCATGGAATGGCAAGCCCTGACCGTGCGCCGCAAAACCCTGCAAGACCAGTTGCTGGAAGACGGCTACGACCTGCACGGCGTGCTCAACACCCTGACCGCCCAGGCCAATGAAAAAGACGCCGAAGAAGAGCTTGAGCGCATTGCTGCACGGATCCAGCGCCTGGGCGCGATCAACCTCGCGGCCATCGATGAATATCAGCAGCAGTCCGAGCGTAAACGTTATCTGGATGCCCAGGACGCCGATCTGGTCGAAGCCCTGGACACCCTGGAAAACGTGATCCGCAAGATCGACAAGGAAACCCGTAACCGCTTCAAAGATACCTTTGATCAGATTAATAGCGGTTTACAGGCGTTATTCCCAAAAGTTTTCGGCGGTGGCAGCGCTTACTTGGAACTGACGGGCGAAGATCTACTCGATACAGGGGTAACGATCATGGCGCGGCCTCCGGGCAAGAAGAACAGCACCATCCATTTGTTGTCCGGCGGCGAAAAAGCCCTGACCGCACTGGCCCTGGTATTTGCCATCTTCAAGTTGAACCCGGCGCCGTTCTGCATGCTCGACGAAGTTGACGCACCGTTGGATGACGCGAACGTTGGACGCTACGCACGACTGGTCAAAGAGATGTCCCAGACCGTGCAGTTCATCTATATCACCCACAACAAGATCGCCATGGAAATGGCTGATCAGTTGATGGGCGTGACGATGCATGAACCGGGCTGTTCGCGTTTGGTCGCGGTGGATGTCGAAGAAGCGATGGCGATGGTGGAATCTTGAGTTGCGCCATGACAGAAAGTTTTCAGCGCGTTGAAGGGTGATTTACCGGTCTAGGGAAAGTGGCAAATGGACATATTTGTTCAAGGCATTTTGACAGACGGTGTAAAGTTATCTTTGGTCGTGCTAGTTTAATGTCAATTTTTCGTGTGCGTGGGCAAAACGTCAGTCAGAACATAGAGTTGGCGCCACGTTTTAAAGCGGTTTGCACGGTGCTAAACCCCTTATTTTTCAGCATTTTTTATTAGAGGCACGGGATTACATGGAAATCGGTCTGCGCGAGTGGCTGATCGTCATCGGCATTATTGTCATTGCCGGTATTCTTTTTGATGGCTGGCGCCGCATGCGCGGTGGCAAGGGCAAGCTCAAATTCCGTCTGGACCGCAACCTGTCCAACTTGCCTGACGACGACGGCAGCGCCGAGCTGCTGGGGCCGCCCCGTGTGCTGGATACCCATAAAGAGCCGCAGCTGGACGAACACGACTTGCCGTCGATGAGCGCGCCGTTGCGTGAAGCCCGTGAACCGTCTTCCAAGCGTGGCAAGCGCGCCAACGCCGCCGTGGCCGAGCCCCATCAGGGTGACCTGAACCTCGACGTCGACGAAGGCCCGAGCTTCAGCAGCCGCGACGATGATTTCCCGGACGAAAACGTCGGCAAGACCAGCAGCGCCGCGCGCCAGTCGGTCAATGATCAGCCTGCCGCCGAAGAAGTCCTGGTGATCAGCGTGATCTGCCGCGACGCCGCCGGCTTCAAAGGCCCTGCGCTGTTGCAGAACATCCTCGAAAGCGGCCTGCGTTTTGGCGAGATGGATATCTTCCACCGTCACGAAAGCATGGCCGGCAACGGCGAAGTGCTGTTCTCCATGGCCAACGCGGTCAAGCCGGGCACTTTTGATCTGGACGACATCGACCTGTTCAGCACGCCGGCGGTAAGCTTCTTCCTCGGCCTGCCAGGCCCGCGTCACCCGAAACAAGCGTTCGACGTGATGGTGGCCGCAGCCCGCAAGCTGTCCCAGGAACTCAACGGCGAGCTCAAGGACGACCAACGCAGCGTCCTGACTGCCCAGACCATCGAACATTACCGTCAGCGTATCGTCGAGTTCGAGCGTCGCGCCCTGACACAGAAACGCTGAGGTTCGATCTTAAGCGTTGTCTGTAGAATCCGTGCACTAACATATTGAGCAGCTTCGGCTGCTCTTTTGCTTTATGAGAGAACACCCATGACCGCCGCCCATACCCGCATCCTCGAACTGCGCGCTGAACTGGATCAGCACAACTACCGTTACCACGTCCTCGACGAGCCGAGCATTCCGGACGCCGAGTACGACCGGCTGTTCCACGAGCTCAAGGCTCTGGAGGCCGAGCATCCGGACCTGGTCACGCGGGATTCGCCGACGCAGCGGGTCGGCAGTGCGGCGTTGTCGGCGTTTACTCAGGTCAAGCACGAGATTCCGATGCTCAGCCTGGGCAACGCCTTTGATGAAACCACCATGCTGGAGTTTGATCGCCGGGTGACCGAAGGGCTCGACCTGCCGGTGGGTGATCTGTTTGGCAGTGGCGCAGCGGTGGAATACAGCTGCGAACCCAAGCTCGATGGCCTGGCGGTCAGCCTGCTGTATCAGGATGGCGAGCTGGTACGCGGCGCCACCCGTGGCGATGGCACCACGGGTGAGGACATCAGCGTCAACGTGCGCACGGTGCGCAACATCCCGCTGAAGCTGCATGGCACCGGCTGGCCGGCGACCCTGGAAGTGCGCGGTGAAGTGTTCATGTCCAAGGCCGGTTTCGAGCGGCTCAACGCCTCGCAGCTGGAAGTCGGTGGCAAGACCTTCGCCAACCCGCGCAACGCCGCCGCCGGCAGCCTGCGTCAGTTGGATTCGAAGATCACCGCCAGCCGCCCGCTGGAATTTTGCTGCTATGGCGTGACCACGGACATCAGCGACACCCATATCGGCAACCTGCAACAGTTGCAGAAATGGGGCATGCCGATCAGCCATGAGCTGAAGCTGGCCAAGGGTATCCAGGATTGCCTCGACTACTACCGGGATATCGGCGAGCGGCGTAACAGCCTGCCCTATGAAATCGACGGCGTTGTCTTCAAGGTCAACAGCATTGCCGCCCAGCGTGAACTGGGCTTCCGCGCCCGTGAACCGCGCTGGGCCATCGCCCATAAATTCCCGGCCCTGGAAGAGCTCACCGAACTGCTCGACGTGGAATTCCAAGTCGGCCGCACCGGCGCCGTCACCCCGGTGGCGCGCCTGAAGCCGGTCAAGGTTGCGGGTGTGACCGTGTCCAACGCCACCTTGCACAACATGGACGAAGTGGCGCGCCTGGGCGTGATGATCGGCGATACAGTGATCATCCGCCGCGCCGGTGATGTGATCCCGCAAGTGGTGTCCGTGGTGCTTGAGCGCCGTCCGGCCGATGCCCGCGCAGTGCCGATCCCCGAGCGTTGCCCGGTGTGCGGCTCCCACGTGGAGCGCACGCAACTGGTCAAGCGCAGCAAGGGCAAGGAAACCATCAGTGAGGGCGCGGTGTACCGCTGCGTTGGGCGGCTGGCCTGTGGGGCGCAGCTCAAGCAGGCGATCATTCATTTCGTCTCGCGCCGGGCCATGGACATTGATGGCCTCGGCGACAAGACCATCGAGCAACTGGTGGATGAAAAACTCATCGGTTCGCCAGCCGACCTCTACAAACTAAAGTACGAGCAGATCATCGACCTGGAAGGCTTCGCCGATGTTTCCAGCAAGAAGCTGATCGCCGCCATCGAAAACAGCAAGACGCCGACCCTGGCGCGCTTTATCTACGCCCTGGGCATTCCGGATGTGGGCGAGGAGACCGCCAAGGTGCTGGCGCGCTCCTTGGCTTCTCTGGAGCGCGTGCAGCAGGCCTTGCCGCAAGTGCTCACGTACTTGCCCGACGTGGGCCTGGAAGTGGCGCACGAGATCCACAGCTTCTTTGAAGACACTCATAACCAGCAGGTAATCGGCGCACTCCTGTCGCCAAACGAGTGTGGGCTGCAATTGCAGGATCAGGGCGACCTCAGTGCCGAGTTCGCCGCCAGCACCACACTGGGCGGTTTGCTCGACAAACTGCACGTACCGTCCGTGGGCCCTGGCGCCGCGCAGAAACTGGCGGACAAGTTCGGCACCCTGGAAGGTGTGATCAAGGCCGACTGGCTGGACATGCGCCAGGCGTTGCCCGAGAAGCAGGCCAAGGCTGTGCGCGACTTCTTCGACAACCCGGACAACGCTAACCTTGCCCTGGCCATCGAGCAGCAGCTCAAGGACTTCGGCATGCACTGGCAAAGCGAGAAAAAGGTCGTCGAAGGTTTGCCGGAGGCCGGACACACCTGGGTCCTCACCGGCTCCCTGGAACTGATGAGCCGCGACGTGGCCAAGGAGAAACTCGAAAGCCTCGGCGCCAAGGTGGCCGGTTCTGTCTCGGCGAAAACCCACTGCGTGGTGGCGGGGCCGGGCGCGGGTTCGAAGTTGGCCAAGGCCAGCGAGCTGGGCCTCAAGGTGCTGGATGAAGAAGCCTTCGTAGCCTTCCTGGCCAAGCACAACATCACCGTCTGACGCGGCATAGTTTTCTGTAATGAGCGGGCTTGCCCCGCGCCGGGCGGCGCAGCAGCCCTGTAGGAAAGTGGAACGATCCCAAGCGCTAAATGATCTAGTCTCAGTCACCTAGGGAGAGATCGCCATGTTCCGCTACTTCGAGCAACTCAGTTCGCGCATCGCCGCACCGTTCATGGCCGAATCCTCGCGTAACAGCAAGGTCTGGCAGTGCCGTTGCGGCCAGTCCTTGTTCTTTCGCAACAGCCAATGCCTGGCCTGCGCGGCGCTGCTGGGCTACCAACCCCAGCAAAGCCGCCTGTCCTCATTGCAGCCCGGCCCCGTCGATGGCACCTGGTTGCAGGACGACAACCTGGACGCCGGCGCCTTTCGCCGTTGTGCCAACCTCGACACCCCGGCCGCCTGCAACTGGCTGATCCCGGCCCACAGCACCGCACCGCTGTGCGTGGCCTGTAGCCTCAATCGCACCATTCCCGACCTGTCGATCCCGGAAAACCCCGAACGCTGGCGCAAGGTGGAAACCGCCAAGCGCCGGTTGGTGGCGCAACTGATCAGCCTGGGCCTGCGCGTCGTGCCCAAGAGCGTTGACGAAGACACCGGCCTGGCCTTCGACTTCGTCGGTATCGACCTGGAAGGCAACGCGCCCATGACCGGCCACGCCAACGGCCTGATCACCCTCGACATCAAGGAAGCCGACGACGCCCACCGCGAGAAAATCCGTGTACAGATGCGCGAGCCGTACCGCACCTTGCTCGGTCACTTTCGCCATGAAGTCGGCCATTATTACTGGGATCGCCTGATTGCCAATACCCACTGGCAGCAACCTTTTCGCACCCTGTTCGGCGACGAACGCGCCAGTTACGCCGACGCCCTCGACCAGCATTACCAGAATGGCCCGAGTCCGGACTGGCAGCAAACCTGCGTCAGCGCCTACGCCACCATGCACCCGTGGGAAGACTGGGCCGAAACCTGGGCCCACTACCTGCACATGATGGATGCCGTCGACACCGCCCTGGGCTTTGGCATGAGCGCCCGTGAGATGGACCTGGATTATCAACCGTTCCCTCTCACCACGCTGTATGACCCCGAACACCCCAGCGGCCCGGCATTCCTGTCGTTCGTCAACGCCTGGATCGAACTGGCCGGCATGCTCAATGAACTGTCACGCGCCATGGGCCAGCCGGATTTCTACCCGTTCGTGCTGCCACCGGCGGTGATCGCCAAGCTGCACTTCATCCACCTGGTGATCCAGGAAGAGGGCGGCCGGGCGGATGAGGTACTGCAGGCACAATGATCAGCCAATGAGGGAGAAGCTGGTGACCATGGCAAGTGCTTGAACCCCTTCATATTTTTAATCCGTCACCAACGGTTGTAACTTCCGATGAGATCGGTACAATGGCCCCGCTTGCCGAGAGGCAGGCGTCGTTATGGTGACCCCATCGGTCCCCCCGCAACGATTACCCGTGAACCTGGTCAGAGCCGGAAGGCAGCAGCCACAGCGGGAACATTGTGTGCCGGGGTGTGGCTGGTGGGGTTGCCTCCATAACGCTCTTCCTTGCAATACCCCCCTTCGATTCAAATCCAAATTATTTATTTTCAGTCAGCTGCCATTGTTTTATTGCGCGGTCGATGACGGCTGTTTCACAACTTTCCAAACCCTCTCTGGACAACCCCAGACCGCCTTGTTAGTTTGCGCCGGCCACTTGTTTCAGAGTGTGACAAGGGTGCTGATTTGATATTGAAGTGCTATCACTTCTTTAACTAACAAGGATGTCTGTGATGAAAAGCCTGCAAGGGTTACCCCGTCTTATCACTGCGTCGGTAGGTGCGGCCGGTAAAGCCCGAAACTTGCCTGCCGATGTTCAGTGCATCCAGTATTTATTCAATTTGATCATTCCCAAGATGGGGTTCCCGCTGGCCGAAAACGGCAAGTGCGACGGCCAGTTGGTGCAGTGCATCAGCCAGTACCAATTCCGTCATCTCAAGTACGCCCACCCTGATGGCGTGATCGACCCCACCGGCCGCACCTTCAACAGCCTGATCGAAGAAGCGGTGAAAGTGCCGGTGAAGGCCTTTCCGAGCATGCGCATCCCGACTTTTCTCAACGTGTTCGGCAACAATCAGGGCGATGCGGTGCAGGCCACGGTCAACGTGTACCTGGACCGCATGCGCGCGATGATCGAGGCCGAGCGGCGTAACCGGCAATTGATGCTCCAGGCCACGTGCGACGGGGGCATGACCCTCAGCGAAACGGACTTCCAGAACGCCGCCACGCAACTGGGCAGCGGTATTTCGGTGAATATCATCAAGGCGTTCGCAACCGTGGAGTCGGGCGGGCGCTCCGGCTTCGGGCCGGCCAAGTTGCCGGTGATCGCCTTTGAAGGGCACCTGTTTCGCAAATACACCAAGCACATCTACGACCAGGCGCACCCGCTGCTGTCCTACCCCTACAAGAAAAAGGCCGGGCCGCAGTGGCAGGCGAACAACAAGGACCAGGCCAAGGCCTGGGAAACCATGGCCACCGCATTTGCCCTGGACCAGGAAGCCGCCTTGATGTCGGCTTCGTGGGGCATGTTCCAGATCATGGGCTTCAACTTTGCGTCGTGCGGTTACAAGACGGTGTTTGAGTTTTCGGCGGCATTAAAGGTCAATGCCGGCAATCAACTAAAGGCATTCCTCGGCTTTTGCAGCAAAAGCCCGGCGTTGATGAAAGCCATGAAGGCCAAAGACTTTACCGGCATGGCGCGTAACTATAACGGTGAGGACTACGGCAACTACGACGTCCTTATGCAAAAAGCCTACGAAAAACTTGAAGGGAAAAAATAGGATGATCCGTTTACTCGCGATAGGTGTGTTGTCGTTGTGCGCTGTGGCGCCAGCCATGGCCGGTTCGGCCGCGCTGCATTCGGGCAAGTACGAAGGGCTGATGCTGGCGGTGACGCCGGAGCATCAGGTCGAAGGTTTCTACGCAGAATCAATGGGTGAGGGCGTAACACGCAGTTGTGCGTTCTACCTGCAAGGCAAGCCCGGCGCGCTCACCACCTGGCTCGACGACGCCTACCCTGGCAGCGTGGCGCCTTCGTCCGACGGCGTGACCCTGACCGTGGAGGAAGGCCGTCAGCATCCCGGCTGCATCAACGTCCTGATGCCGGAGATCGCCACGGGCCTGGACCTGACCCAGACCGCCAGCAAGCAGTGGATCGGTCTGGTCACTGTATCTGCCGACAAGGCTTACCTGCAGAAAACACCGGGCGCCAAGGCGGCCAAGCGTCCTTATATCGTCAAGAACGATGTGGTCGGTGTGCTGGCGTTCAAGGATGGCTGGGCCCAGGTTGAGTTCATCAATGCTGACGACCGCTCGTTCAAGGGCTGGATCAGTCAGGATCAGTACGCGCGGTTGGCTGCACCCAAAAGCTGATCTCCATCAGCCGAACGTTTCGCGCAACAGCCCCGCAAACGCATCCCGCGCCAAGTGGCGCTGGGTGTCCTTGTGCCAGAACAGCAGGTTGTCCACGGCCTGCAATTCGTCAAACCGATAGGACGCCAATTGATTGGCCTGCTCATAGCGGGCCAGGATGCCTTCCGGTGCCAGCGCCACGCCAATTCCCGCACTCACGCAGCCGATAATCGTGCCCCAGCTGGCATAACTGGCGATGGCCGGCTTGACGTCGTGGGGCTTGAGCCAGTTTTCCAGCGCCGCCCGGTAAGGGCAGCCCGATGGCCACACCAGCAGGGTACGGCCCGCCAGGTCTTCGGCACTGTGGATCGGCGCGCTGGACGCGCTGGCGATCAGCACCAGGCGTTCGCTGTAGACCACGCTGTGTTCAAGTTTGAAGCGCTTGTTGCTGGCGGCCACCAGTGCCACATCCAGGCGATGGTGTTGCAGATCGTCGAGTAACTGAGCCCAGGCGCCGGTCACCAGTTCCAGGCTGACATCCGGGTAGCGTCGATGGTATTCCGCCAGCAGCGGTGGCAGGCGGCCGCTCGCGCTGGACTCCACGGCGCCGATGCGCAAGGTGCCACGGGGGATGGCATTGGCGTCCACCGCGCGCTTGGACTCCTCCACCAACGCGAGAATGCGTTCGCAGTAGTCCAGGAAAATTTCGCCGGCCGCGCTGATGGCCAGCCCACGCCCGGCACGGATAAACAGCGGCGTGCCCAACTCGCTTTCCAACTGCTTGATGCGTGTGGTGATGTTGGACGGCACGCAGTGCAGTTGCACGGCCGCCTGGGCCACGCTGCCGGTTTGCGCGACGGCTCGCACCATTTTCAGTTGGGCCAGTTCCATTGCTCAGTTCCGCTGATTTCAGAAGTCAGAAACACTTAATTGTCCTACGGCATGCCGGGGCCAAGACTGATGGCATTCCTTCTTAGTTTCTGGACGCCATCGATGAACACCCCGTCACCCGTGAAGCTTACGCTAGTCATCGCCAGCGTGATCCTCTGTTGGGCCTATTCGCCGATTGGTGTGCACATGGGCTTGCACAGCTACAGCCCCGGTCATCTGGCGTTGCTGCGGTTTCTGATTGCCTCGGTGTTCATGGGCGGTGTGGCGCTGGTGGTCGGGATCGGTCGGCCGCGCCTGCGGGATGTGCCGTGGTTGTTGGTACTGGGTTTTTTCGGCGTTTTCTTGCACCACATGAGCCTCAATGCCGGGCAGCAATGGGTGACGGCGGCGGCGTCCAGTGTATTGGCGCAGTCGGCGCCCTTGTTCAGCGTGCTGATCGCGTTTTTCTGCTTGAAGGAGCGGGTCAGCGCCTGGCGTTGGGGCTGCGTACTCTCGGGGTTGTTCGGTGTGCTGGTGGTGATCTGGGGCGACCAGGGTGTAGGTGATATCGACCCGCGGGGATTGCTGATCCTGCTGGCGGCGTTGTCGTGGAGCGTGTATTTCGCCATTCAGAAGCACTACGCCCTTCGCTACAGCCCGCTGACCCTGGCGTGCTACATGGTGTGGGTGGGCACCCTGATGCTTTGCGTCAATTTGCCTGGCTTGCCGGCGGCCGTTGTGCGGGCGCCGTTGCCGGAGAACCTGGCGGTGCTGGTGCTGGGTATTTTTCCCAGCGCCCTGGCCTACCTGGCCTGGGGCTATGTGCTCAAGTATGTCGAGGTGAGCCGCGCATCGGTGGCGATGTACCTGATTCCGCCGGTGGCGATGGTGATGGCCGCAACGCTGCTGGGTGAACAGATTGCACGGCAGGTGGTGCTCGGTGGGGTGATGGTGCTGGCCAGTGTGGCCGCCATCAGTCTGGAAGGGCGCTGGAGGCGGGCTGTCCGGTATACAACTGGATAATGTCGTCGATCTCCCCCGACATCTTCATCTGCAACAACGTGCGCAAAATCCTCTGCACCGGCACGTCCGGGTCATTGCGCACGATGCAGCCCAGGTTTTGCTCGTCGATCACCGCCACTTTGTGCAGCCGTCGGCCGACGGGCATGTTCTGGTTGAACCGGTCCAGGATCCACTCATTGATAACCGCATATTTGAAGCGCCCGGCCACCAGCTTGTGCAGCACCTGCTCTTCACTGCGGGCATCGTCGCGGGTGAGTTGGCCGCTGGCAAACAGCGGGTCGAGGGTGGCGTAGCGGTAATTGAGCACCGTGCCGATGGCCTGGGGCGCCAACTGGGGGAGGGACACCGCCTGCACTGGGATGTGCGTGCTCACCAGTACGTTGCGCTGCACCATCAGCGGCAGGCTCCAGGTGTAATTGCCGGAAAAATTATCGACCCACGCCTGGGTGACATAACAGCGCACATCAACCTCGCCGTGTTCCATGGCGGCTGCGATGCGTGCCCGGGCCAGCACCTTGAACTGCGCCGGGTGGCCGACCTGAGTGGCCAGGCTCAACATCACGTCATACAAAATACCCTGGGTTGGCCGACCGTTCTCCAACTGCACCATGGGCATCGCCCAGCTGTCGGAAACCGAGAAACGCAACGGTGCAGGCGCCGCCAGGCAGGCCGTGGTCATCATCCATAAAGCGCCCAGGACTACGCGCATACACTCTCCGGGTTCAGGCCTTTGAGGGGCCAGTCAGGACAGCTTAGTCAGATTAGGCGAGCGTGCCGGATGCAATTTCCCCCTTGCTCCGCTAGCATTACCGGCTTCCGCTTCCCAGTTGCGACGGTTTTCGATGAGTTATCAGGTTCTTGCACGTAAATGGCGTCCGCGCTCGTTCCGCGAAATGGTCGGCCAGACCCATGTGCTCAAGGCTCTGATCAATGCCTTGGACAGCCAACGGCTGCACCACGCCTACCTGTTCACCGGTACGCGCGGGGTGGGCAAGACCACTATTGCGCGCATCATCGCCAAATGCCTGAACTGTGAAACCGGTATCACTTCGACGCCCTGCGGGACTTGCTCGGTGTGCCGGGAAATCGACGAAGGGCGTTTTGTCGACCTGATCGAAATCGACGCCGCGAGTCGCACCAAGGTCGAAGACACCCGCGAACTGCTCGACAATGTGCAGTACGCGCCGAGCCGCGGCCGCTTCAAGGTCTACCTGATCGACGAAGTGCACATGCTGTCCAGCCATTCCTTCAACGCGCTGTTGAAAACCCTGGAAGAGCCGCCGCCCTACGTCAAATTCATCCTGGCCACCACCGACCCGCAGAAACTTCCCGCAACGATTCTGTCGCGGTGCCTGCAGTTCTCCCTGAAAAACATGACCCCCGAGCGTGTGGTCGAGCATTTGACCCACGTGCTGGGCGTCGAAAACGTACCGTTCGAAGACGACGCGTTGTGGCTGCTCGGCCGCGCCGCCGATGGCTCGATGCGTGATGCCATGAGCCTCACCGACCAGGCCATCGCCTTTGGTGAAGGCAAGGTCATGGCTGCCGATGTGCGCGCCATGCTCGGCACCCTCGACCATGGCCAGGTGTTCGACGTGCTGCACGCCCTGATCGAAGGTGACGCCAAGGCATTGCTCGAAGCCGTGCGCCACCTCTCCGAGCAAGGCCCGGACTGGAACGGCGTGCTCTCGGAAATCCTCAATGTGCTGCACCGCGTTGCCATCGCCCAGGCCTTGCCTGAAGGTGTCGACAACGGCCATGGCGACCGCGACCGCGTGTTGGGTCTGGCTCAGGCGTTGCCGGCCGAAGATGTGCAGTTCTACTACCAGATGGGACTGATCGGCCGTCGCGACCTGCCCCTGGCGCCGGATCCACGCGGTGGCTTTGAGATGGTCTTGCTGCGGATGCTGGCCTTCCGGCCCGCCGATACGGCCGACGCGCCGAGACAGCCGCTAAAGCCAGTGGGGATCAGCCAGGCCACAGTTGATTCCGCCAAACCAGTGGCTGGCGCGGCGGTGGTTGCGCCAGTGGTTGCGGCCCCTGCGCCTGTTGCGCAGGTTCCTGAGCCTGAGCCCGTTGTGGTCGCGCCAGTGGTTGAGCCGGCACCTGCGCCCGTGGTCGATCTGCCCTGGAACGACCCGGTGGAGGCCGAAGCCGAGCCCGAGCAGCAGCCCGCCGTGGAGCCTGTACTGGAAACCACTGGCGAGCAGCCCGAGTTGACCCCGATGCCCGCGCCAACGCCGGACAGCGTGGTGCCGGATGCCCCGGCGTGGGTGTCCGCACCGGTCCCTGAGCCGACCGTCGCTCAGGTTGAAGCCGCAACTCCAGGCATCGACCTCGACGACGAGCCGCCGCTTGATGAAGACTACATCGAGCCGGACATGGATTCGGCCTACAGCTACCTTGACGACCTTGCCAGCGAACACACTGCCGAGCCGGCCCCCGAGCCCGAAGCAGAGCCTGCCGCAGCCCCGGCCACCGGCCTGGCGTTGCAATGGCTGGAACTGTTCCCGAAACTGCCGATCTCCGGGATGACCGGCAGCATCGCCGCCAACTGCACACTGATTTCCATTGATGGCGACCACTGGCTGTTGCACCTGGACCCTGCCCACAGCGCCCTGTTCAACGCGACCCAGCAGCGTCGCCTCAACGATGCGCTGAACCAGTACCATGGGCGCACGCTGACCATCGCCATCGAGTTGATCAAGCCCGAGCAGGAAACCCCGGCCCAGGCCGCGACCCGCCGGCGTATCAACCGTCAGCGCGAGGCTGAGGATTCGATCCACGCAGACCCGCTCATCCAGCAAATGATGCAACAGTTTGGGGCGGTCGTCCGTCACGATACTATTGAACCTGTCGAAGCCCCGGTGCCCCAAGCGTCATGACACCGGGCTACTAACTTGATCCACGTACTTTTGAGGTGATTCCCATGATGAAAGGTGGCATGGCCGGCCTGATGAAGCAGGCGCAGCAGATGCAGGAAAAGATGGCCAAGATGCAGGAAGAACTGGCCAACGCCGAAGTCACCGGTAAAGCCGGTGGCGATATGGTCAGCGTGGTGATGACCGGTCGTCACGACATCAAGCGCGTGAGCATCGACCCAAGCGTGCTGCCGGGCGTGGGTGAAGATGACCTGGAAATGCTTGAAGCGCTGTTCGCCGCGGCCGTCAACGACGCCGTGCGCAAGATCGAAGCCAACAGCCAGGAAAAAATGGGCGCCGCGACCGCCGGCATGCAACTGCCGCCGGGCATGAAGATGCCGTTCTGATTATCCAGCGTTAGCTAGACTCCAATGCCAGGCCCAGTGCCTGGCATTTTTGTTTGTGCCGCTTTCAATCAAACCCCGATCGAACCCTGGCACGGCACCGATGGTCTGCACCCTATACCGATCAATTCGATAAGGAGCCCCCTGATGCCTCAAGAACTCACCCTGAACCAACGCATCGTGCTGGTCTCGCGGCCCCAAGGCGCGCCCACTCCGGAAAACTTTCGCCTGGAACGCGTGAGCCTGCCGGAGCTGGCGGACGGCCAGGTCCTGCTCAAGACCCTCTACCTGTCCCTCGATCCCTACATGCGCGGGCGCATGAGCGACGCACCTTCCTATGCCGCACCGGTGGAAATCGACGAGGTGATGACCGGTGGTGCTGTCAGCCGTATCGAGCAGTCGCGTAATCCAAAATTCGAAGTGGGTGATCTGGTGGTCGGCGCCACGGGTTGGCAGAGCCACAGCATTTCCGACGGCCGCAACCTCATTCCGGTGCCCAAGGGGCTGGCGAGCCCATCCATGGCACTTGGTGTGCTGGGCATGCCCGGCATGACCGCCTACATGGGCCTGATGGACATCGGCCAGCCCAAGGCCGGCGAAACCTTGGTGGTGGCTGCGGCATCCGGTGCGGTCGGCTCGGTAGTGGGGCAGGTGGCCAAGCTCAAGGGCTTGCGTGTGATCGGTATTGCGGGCGGCGCCGACAAGTGCCGCTATGTGGTGGACGAGCTGGGCTTCGATGCCTGTATCGACCACAAGAGCGCAGACTTCGCCGATCAACTGGCCCAGGCCTGCTTCAAGGGCGTGGACATCTATTTCGAGAACGTCGGCGGCAAGGTATTCGACGCCGTGCTGCCCTTGCTCAACCCCAAGGCGCGCATTCCCCTGTGCGGCCTGATTGCCGGCTACAACGCCCATGAAGCCCCCAGCGGCCCTGATCGCCTGCCGGCGCTGCAACGCACCTTGCTGACCAAGCGGGTACGCATCCAGGGCTTTATCGTGTTCGACGACTACGGTGATCGCCAGCCCGAGTTCCTCAGTGCCATGGCGCCTTGGGTGCGTGATGGCAAGATCAAGTTCCGCGAGGACGTGGTCGATGGCCTGGAGCAGGCGCCCGAAGCCTTTATCGGTCTGCTTGAAGGGCGCAACTTCGGCAAGTTGGTGGTGCGGGTCGCGCAGGATTGAGGATTTGACGCTAATCCGGGGCGCGGGTATAAACCGCGTCTCGTTGTTTTGTCGGACCAATGCCCATGAGCTTCAGCCCCCTGATTCGCCAACTGATCGACGCCCTGCGCACGTTGCCGGGCGTCGGCCAGAAAACCGCCCAGCGCATGGCGCTGCAACTGCTGGAGCGTGATCGCAGCGGCGGCACCCGGTTGGCCCAGGCCCTGAGCCAGGCCATGACGGGCGTCGGCCACTGCCGCCAGTGCCGCACCCTCACCGAAGAAGACCTCTGCCCGCAATGCGCCGACCCGCGCCGCGACGACACGTTGTTGTGCGTGGTGGAAGGCCCGATGGACGTCTACGCGGTGGAGCAGACCGGCTATCGCGGGCGCTACTTTGTACTCAAGGGGCACCTGTCGCCGCTCGACGGCCTGGGCCCGGAAGCCATCGGCATTCCGCAACTGGTAGCGCGGATTGAAGAGCAGGGCACCTTTACCGAGGTGATCCTGGCCACCAACCCGACCGTGGAAGGCGAAGCCACCGCCCATTACATCGCTCAACTGTTGAGCAACAAAGGCCTGATCACTTCGCGTATCGCCCATGGCGTTCCGCTGGGGGGCGAGCTGGAATTGGTGGATGGCGGCACCCTGGCCCACTCCTTTGCCGGTCGCAAGCCCATCGCCCTCTGACGATCAGCGCAGGGCTGAAAATGTGGGTGTCTCAGTCAACACATTCTTTGACTGAGACACTGCATCAGGGGCAAGCCCCCTCCCACATGTTGAATGTATTCACAGATCAAAGGTGGGAGGGGGCTTGCCCCCGATGGGCATAGCTATCTACACAACTCTCAAAGGCTTATACATAACTCTGTGGTGAGCGGGCTTGTCCCGCGCTGGGCTGCGCAGCAGCCCCAAAACCAGGCAACTTGGTTTTTCTGAAAAAACGCGGTGG
>NZ_JAMQAU010000017.1:0-156045 GCF_023701505.1 Pseudomonas sp. SR18
TCGACTTGGTCTACGACCGACAATTTAAAAGCTAGCGTGTAATCGCGTTGGCTGCGCCTTTTTCTCGTATCCATTGAGTCCTCCTGAACAAAGGTCAGAAGGTGTAAACCTTATTCAGGACGGGACAGTACATACAAAAAGGCCGCGATGATCGCGGCCTTTTTGTTTCTGCCCTGCAAGTAAGCTTGCTCGCCACCAGGGTCAGTAACTACTCTCCGGGAGACTCGCAATAATCGACCGATAGCTGTTCATCCGCTGCTGCTGCACACGCCCATCTTCCAAGGCCTTGAGCAACGCACAGCCCGGCTCGCGATCATGCTTGCAATCGCGAAAACGGCATGTACCGATCAGGTCGTTGAATTCGATGAAGCCCGCTTCCACATCGCTGCGGCTGACGTGGCCCAAGCCGAATTCACGGATGCCAGGGGAGTCGATCAGCTCACCGCCGCCGGGGAAGTGAAACAGTCGCGCGGTGGTGGTGGTGTGGGTGCCCTGGCCGGACAGTTCCGACAGCGGGCCGACACGGGTGTCGACTTCCGGCAGCAAGCTGTTGACCAGCGATGACTTGCCCACGCCGGACTGGCCGACAAACACACTGATGCGCCCGTCCAACTGCTGTTGCAGCTGTTCCATGCCGTTACCGTGATGGGCCGAGACTTCCAGCACCGGGTAACCCAGGGTTCGGTAGACCGCCAGCAAGGCATTGAGCGCCGGAGCGTTCTGCTCGTCGATCAGGTCGAATTTGTTCAGCAGCAACAGCGGGCGAATGCCGGCGTGCTCGGCGGCTACAAGGTAGCGATCGATCAGGTTGGCATGGGGCTCGGGCAGCGGCGCGAACACGATCACGATCATGTCGACGTTGGCCGCTACCGGCTTGAGCTGGCCGCGGCTGTCGGGCCGGCGCAGTTCGGTGGTGCGCGGCAGCTGGGCGACGATCACGCCGATGCCCTGGTTGCCTGCACGCCACACGACCTTGTCGCCGGTGACCAGCGCCGGCAGGTTGGCGCGCAAATGGCAGCGGGACACAGAGCCTGCCAGTTCGCCTTCCAGCGCCTCGACTTCGACCTGCACACCAAAGTGCGCGATCACCAGGCCCGTTTGCTCGGGGCCCAGGTCGCCGCCCTCAAGCGCTTCCACGGCGGAGGATTCACGTTTGGCGGCGCGAGCGGCGCGTTCGCCTTGAATCTTTTCGATGCGCCAGTTTTGGCGACGGTTGAGCTGGCGTTTGGCCATTGGTGTTCCGTGTTGATAATGCAAAGGTTGGGTAAAACGGTCGCGAGTCTAGCACGGCCCCGCCTGCTAAACTGCGCAGCTACGCCAAGGTGCCAAGAGAATCAAGCCATGCAAAACCCACAGAACCTGATTTGGATCGATCTGGAAATGACCGGTCTGAACCCCGACACCGACGTCATCATCGAGATGGCGACCATTGTCACCGACAGCAACCTCAACACCTTGGCCGAAGGTCCGGTGATCGCCATTCACCACAGCGACGCCGTTCTCGCCACCATGGACGAGTGGAACACCCGCACCCACGGCAACTCCGGCCTGACCCAGCGTGTGCGCGACAGCCGCATCAGCATGGCCGAGGCCGAAGCCGAAACCATCGCCTTCCTGGAAAAGTGGGTGCCCAAGGGCAAATCGCCGATCTGCGGCAACAGCATCTGCCAGGACCGCCGCTTTCTTTATACCCACATGAAGGAGCTGGAAAGCTACTTCCACTACCGCAACCTGGATGTGTCGACCTTGAAGGAACTGGCCGCGCGTTGGGCGCCGGAAGTCAAAGACAGCTTCCACAAAGGCAGCACCCATTTGGCGCTGGACGATATTCGCGAGTCGATCGCCGAGTTGCAGCATTACCGCAAGCACTTCATCAAGGCTTGAAACGGTTTCTTACCGTGTCCGGGCTTCCTGTGGTGAGCGGGCTTGACCCGCGTTGGGCTGCGTAGCGGCCCCACTACCGTCGCCGCATTCCTCCCGATAAATATCATCGCCAACTATTTGGGGCTGCTGCGCAGCCCAGCGCGGGGCAAGCCCGCTCACTACAACTTTACAAGGATCGCCATCATGCTGCTGATGCTTTACCTGATCGCCATCACCGCCGAAGCCATGACCGGTGCCCTCTCTGCGGGGCGTCGCGGCATGGATTGGTTCGGCGTGGTGCTGATTGCCTGTGTAACGGCGCTGGGTGGCGGTTCGGTGCGGGATGTGTTGCTGGGGCATTACCCGCTGACATGGGTCAAACACCCGGAGTACCTGGTGCTGACCTCGGTGGCGGCGCTGGTGACAATCTTTATCGCGCCCCTGATGCGCCGCCTGCGCTCGTTGTTCCTGGCGTTGGATGCCTTGGGCCTGGTGGCCTTCACGCTGATCGGTTGCATGACTGCCCTGGAAATGGGGCACGGTATGTTGGTGGCGTCAGTGAGCGGCGTGATCACCGGGGTTTTTGGCGGCATCCTGCGGGATATTTTCTGCAACGACATTCCGCTGATCTTCCGCCGCGAGCTCTACGCCAGCGTGTCGTTCCTAGCCGCGTGGTTCTATTTGCTCTGTTTGTATCTGCAATTGCCCAGCGAGCAAGCGATCCTGCTGACCCTGTTCAGCGGCTTTCTATTGCGCCTGTTGGCGATCCGTTTTCACTGGGAAATGCCCAAGTTCGTCTACAACGACGACGTGCACTAGCGCGTGGCGTGCTGGTTCAGCGCCCATTCCACATGCTCGCGTACCAGCTCCGAGGGGTAATCCCGGCGCGCCTTCAAGGCTTCCAGCACCGGAATGCTCGACGGCGCATTGCCCAGGCCCACCGCCAGGTTGCGCAGCCAGCGCTCGTAGCCGGCGCGGCGCAGGGGCGAGCCCTCGGTGCTGCTGAGGAATTTATCCTCGTCCCACATAAACAGTTCGGCCAGTTCTGCGTTATCCAGGTTATGCCGAGGCTTGAAATCGCCCTCGCTGGTGGCGCGGGCGAAACGATTCCACGGGCAAACGATCTGACAGTCATCGCAGCCGAACACGCGGTTGCCAATCAGCGGGCGCAGGTCTTCAGGAATGGCGCTCTTGAGTTCGATGGTCAGATAGGAAATGCAGCGCCGGGCGTCCAGCACGTAAGGGCCGACAAAGGCGTTGGTCGGGCAAATATCCAGGCACGCCGTGCAACGGCCGCAGTGTTCGGTGCTATGGGGCTCATCCACCGGCAGCGGTAAATCGACAAACAGCTCGCTGAGGAAGAAATAACTGCCAGCCTTGCGGTTGAGTACCAGGGTGTTTTTACCGATCCAGCCCAGGCCGGCCTTTTCGGCGATGGCTTTTTCAAGTACGGGCGCGCTGTCGACAAAGGCGCGGAAGCCAAACGGGCCGATCTGCGCCTGAATCCGGTCGGCCAGTTGCTGTACGCGCTTGCGGATCAGCTTGTGGTAGTCACGGCCCAGGGCGTAGCGCGAGATGTAGGCTTTTTCCGGCTGGGCCAGTAGTTGCGCCATTTGAGTGTCGCCGGGTAGATAGTCCATGCGCAGCGACACCACGCGCAAGGTGCCGGGAACCAGCTCGTCAGGGTGCGAGCGTTTGCTGCCATGGGCGCCCATGTAGTCCATTTCGCCGTGGTAGCCCGCGTCGAGCCAGCGTTGCAGGTGCTGTTCATGCTCAGCCAGGTCCAGGCCGCTGATGCCGACTTGTTGAAAGCCCAGCTCGCGGCCCCAGTCTTTGATCGATTGGGCGAGGGCGGGCAGATCGGAGGTAATAGCGGGCATGAGACACGGGAAACCACAGGTTAGATGCGTATAATTCTGCCAGACATCGGAGCTTGAAGACGCATGCCGCAGACAAAACACGAAATAACCGACGTTCAGTCCTTGTTGCACGGCCATTTGCCGCAACTGGCTGCGCGTTCCCCGGACGCCCATAAAGGCCAGTTCGGCCACTTGCTGGTCATTGGTGGCGATCGCGGCTTTGGCGGCGCAGCGCTGTTGAGTGCGCAAAGTGCCTTGCGCAGCGGGGCAGGCATGGTGTCACTGGCGACTCGCCTTGAGCACGTGCCTGCCGCGTTGGCTCGCATGCCGGAAGTCATGACCGTAGGCGTGAGCTCAGCCAACCAGCTTATGGGCCTGCTGGAAAAAATCTCGGTCATCGTCATTGGTCCGGGCCTGGGTGAGGCGTCCTGGGGTAAAAGCCTGATATCGGTTGCCGCCAACGCACAGCTGCCTCAGGTGTGGGACGCAGACGCATTGAATCAGTTGGCTGCTGGTACTGTGAGTCTTCCGAGCGGCAGTGTGATTACGCCGCATCCGGGCGAGGCTGCGCGCTTGTTGGGCATTTCGACAGCCGAGGTACAGGCCGACCGCCTTAAGGTAGCGCGCGCGTTGAGCCAGAAATTCAAGGCAGTGGCTATCCTCAAGGGTGCTGGCAGTTTGATTGCCAGCCCCGATGGCCGTGTTTCCCGTTGTGATCAGGGCCATCCGGCAATGGCGACGGCAGGTTTGGGCGACGTATTGGCCGGCCTGGTGGGTGCGCTGATGGCTCAAGGCATGCCAGCTTATGAAGCAAGCTGCCTGGCCGTGTGGTTGCACGCCACGGCAGGGGATCGCCAGGGCAGCCTGGGGCGTGGCCTGGCGGCCAGCGACCTGATACCGGCCATTCGTCAATTGTTGGAGGAGCAGTCGCCGTGCCTGAAGTAATCCTTTTCCTGGCCGATGAAGACGCCATGGTCGCGTTCGGTCATCGCGTCGCGCAGGTCACGCGTGGCGCGGGATTGATCTTTCTCGAAGGCGATCTGGGGGCGGGCAAGACCACGCTGTCACGGGCCATCATTCGTGGGTTGGGCCACACGGGGGCGGTGAAAAGCCCGACGTTCACCTTGGTCGAGCCTTACGAGATCGGTGCGGTGCGTGCTTTTCACTTCGACCTCTATCGCCTGGTCGATCCTGAAGAGCTGGAGTACATGGGCATCCGTGATTACTTCGATGATGACCCACTGTGCCTGATCGAGTGGCCAGATAAAGGCACAGGCTTTTTGCCAAAGCCGGACCTGACCATTACCATTACGCCGCATGAATCAGGACGTCAGCTGAAGTTGTTGCCCCAGAGCCCACGCGGTGAATCGTGGTGTGCTGCTCTGGTATTGGAATTCAAATAATTGGTGGGGTTAGGTATGCGCTTTCGCGCGTTGGTTGCTGTCGTAGGGGTGTTGCTTGCGGCAATGACTGTCAATGCTCTGGCTGCTTCACAGGTGAAGAGTGTTCGCCTGTGGCGAGCGCCGGATAACACGCGACTGGTGTTCGACCTGTCTGGCCCGGTCCAGCACAGCGTCTTTACCCTCACGGCGCCTGATCGCCTGGTGATCGACATCAACGGCGCGACCCTGGCCGCGCCGCTGAAGGTGTCCACCGCCAACACCCCGATTACCGCCATGCGCTCGGCCCAGCGCACACCGACCGACTTGCGTGTGGTCATCGACCTGAAAAAAGTCGTGACCCCGAAAAGCTTTTCCCTCGCGCCGAATGCCCAGTATGGCAACCGCCTGGTGGTCGACCTGTTCGACAACGCCGCCGATGCCGCACCGCCGCCTGCGCCGACACCGGCCGTGGCGACTGTGCCCGCCGTGCCGGTCAACCCGTCGCAGCCCCAAGTCAAGTTGCCGCCACCGCCGCCTGCCCCGGCGGGCAAACGCGACATTATCGTAGTGATCGACGCCGGCCACGGCGGTGAAGACCCCGGTGCATCCGGCTCGCGGGGCCAGCATGAAAAAGACGTGGTACTGGCCATCGCCCGTGAACTGCAACGCCAGGTCAACGGCATGAAAGGCTATCGCGCCGAGCTGACCCGTACTGGCGACTACTTCATTCCGCTGCGCGGCCGTACCGAAATCGCCCGCAAGAAGGGGGCCGACCTGTTCGTGTCGATCCACGCTGATGCGGCGCCCTCGACCGCTGCGTTCGGTGCCTCGGTGTTTGCGTTGTCGGATCGCGGCGCTACGTCCGAGACCGCTCGTTGGCTGGCCGACAGCGAAAACCGTTCCGACTTGATCGGCGGTGCCGGCAACGTATCCCTGGATGACAAGGACAAGATGCTCGCGGGTGTATTGCTCGATCTGTCGATGACGGCCTCGCTGACCTCCAGCCTGAACGTCGGCCAGAAGGTCCTGAGCAACATCGGTCGCGTGACTTCGCTGCACAAACAGCGTGTTGAACAGGCCGGGTTCATGGTGCTGAAGTCACCGGACATCCCGTCGATCCTCGTGGAAACCGGGTTTATCTCCAACGCCAACGAAGCGTCCAAGCTCGCCAGTGCCAGCCACCAACAGGCCTTGGCGCGCTCCATCAGCGCCGGTGTGCGTCAGTTCTTCCAGCAAAACCCGCCGCCTGGCACCTACATCGCCTGGCTGCGGGACTCCGGCAAGATCGCCCAAGGCCCGCGTGACCATCGTGTGCAGCCCGGCGATACCCTGGCGATGCTGGCGGTGCGCTTCCAGGTCTCGGCCGCGACGTTGCGCAGTGCCAACAACCTGAAGACCGATGAGTTGAAAGTTGGCCAGGTGTTGACCATCCCAGGCACTGAATTGGCGGCGCAGTAATGAGCGAATCTACCTTGAACAGCGGGTCGCGCATTGAGTTGCTCAGCCCGCGCCTGGCTAACCAGATTGCAGCGGGCGAGGTTGTTGAGCGCCCTGCATCGGTGATCAAGGAGCTGCTGGAAAACAGCATCGACTCCGGTGCCAAGCGCATTGATGTCGACGTGGAGCAGGGTGGCGTCAAGTTACTGCGGGTACGTGACGACGGCAGCGGCATTTCTTCCGATGACCTGCCGCTGGCCCTGGCTCGTCACGCCACCAGCAAAATCCGCGACCTGGAAGACCTCGAACGGGTCATGAGCCTGGGCTTTCGCGGTGAGGCCTTGGCTTCGATCAGTTCCGTGGCCCGCTTGACCCTGACTTCCCGCACCCGTAATGCCGAGCAGGCCTGGCAAGTGGAAACCGAAGGCCGTGACATGGCGCCGCGGGTCCAGCCGGCGGCACACCCGGTGGGCACGTCGGTGGAAGTGCGCGACCTGTTTTTCAACACCCCGGCGCGGCGCAAATTCCTCAAGGCCGAGAAAACCGAATTCGATCACCTGCAAGAAGTCATCAAGCGCCTGGCCTTGGCTCGCTTCGACGTGGCATTCCACCTGCGGCACAACGGCAAGACCATCCTCAGCCTGCACGAAGCCCATGACGACGCCGCGCGCGCTCGGCGAGTGTCGGCGATTTGCGGCGGTGGGTTCCTGGAGCAGGCGCTGCCGATCGAGATCGAGCGCAATGGCTTGCGGCTCTGGGGCTGGGTTGGCTTGCCGACTTTCTCTCGTAGCCAGGCGGACTTGCAGTACTTCTTTGTGAATGGCCGTGCGGTGCGCGACAAGCTGGTGGCCCACGCGGTGCGCCAGGCGTATCGCGATGTGCTGTTCAACGGGCGGCATCCGACATTTGTCTTGTTCTTTGAGGTTGACCCTTCGGTGGTCGACGTCAACGTGCACCCGACCAAGCACGAAGTACGCTTCCGTGACGGGCGCATGGTGCATGACTTCCTCTATGGCACCCTGCACCGCGCGCTGGGCGACGTGCGCCCGGATGATCAATTGTCGGTGCCGATAGTGACGGCGGTGGTGCGTCCGAGCGGTCCCGAAGCTGGCGAGTTTGGGCCTCAGGGCGAAATGAGCCTGGCGGCCAACCTGCTGCAATCGCCGCAGTCGCAACCTGCGTATACCGCGCCGGGCTCCGGTGCGGGCGCAGGCTATCAATACCAATACACACCGCGACCGCAGTCGACGGTGCCTGTGGCCGAGGCCCAGGCGGCCTACCGCGAATTTTTCGCGCCGCTGCCGGGTGCCGAGCCGGGCGCAGTGGCCTTGCCGGAAGGTGGCGGTGATATTCCGCCGCTGGGTTATGCGCTGGCGCAGCTCAAAGGTATCTATATCCTCGCGGAAAACGCCCACGGCCTGGTGCTGGTGGACATGCACGCCGCGCACGAGCGGATCATGTACGAGCGCCTGAAGATCGCCATGGCCAGCGAAGGCCTCAGCGGCCAGCCGCTGCTGGTGCCGGAGTCCCTGGCCGTCAGCCAGCGTGAAGCCGATTGCGCCGAAGAGCACCACAGCGTGTTCCAGAAACTGGGCTTCGAACTGCAACGCCTGGGGCCGGAAACCCTGGCAATCCGCCAGATTCCGGCGCTGCTCAAGCAAGCCGAAGCCAACCGGCTGGTGGCCGACGTGCTGGCAGACCTGATGGAGTACGGCACCAGTGACCGTATCCAGGCGCACATCAACGAGCTGCTCGGCACCATGGCCTGCCACGGCGCCATCCGCGCCAACCGCCGTCTGGCCCTGCCGGAAATGAATGGCCTGCTGCGTGACATGGAAAACACCGAGCGCAGCGGCCAATGCAACCATGGCCGACCGACCTGGACCCAAATGGGCCTGGACGATCTGGACAAACTGTTCCTGCGCGGCCGTTGATGAGTACCTTGCCCCCCGCGATTTTCCTGATGGGCCCAACGGCTGCCGGCAAGACCGACCTGGCCATCGAGCTGACCAAGGTGTTGCCGTGCGAGCTGATCAGTGTCGACTCTGCCCTGGTTTACCGGGACATGGACATCGGTACGGCCAAGCCGTCTAAAGCGCTATTGGCTGAGCATCCGCACCGTTTGATCGACATCATCGACCCGGCCGAGAGCTATTCGGCCGCGGATTTTCGCACCGACGCCCTGGCCGCCATGGCCGAGATCACCGCACGGGGCAACATTCCGCTGCTGGTGGGCGGCACGATGCTCTACTACAAGGCTTTGCAGGAAGGTCTGGCGGATATGCCGCCGGCTGATGCCCAGGTGCGTGCCGAACTCGAAGAAGAGGCTGCACGCCTTGGTTGGCAAGCCTTGCACGACCAGTTGGCGGCGGTGGATCCGGTCTCGGCCGCGCGCATTCACCCCAACGACCCCCAGCGTCTCAGTCGTGCTCTGGAAGTCTGGCGTGTCAGCGGCCAGACCATGACTGAACTACGCCTGAAACAAAGTGCGCAAAGTGCTGACGCAGGCGCTTCTGGACAGTCACAATTGCCCTATACTGTGGCGAATCTGGCCATCGCTCCGGCAAATCGTCAGGTGCTGCATGAACGAATTGCACAAAGATTCACAATTATGTTGGAACAGGGGTTTATCGACGAGGTCGTAGCACTGCGTTCCAGAGGTGACCTGCATCCAGGGTTACCTTCGATACGCGCTGTAGGCTATCGCCAAGTCTGGGATCATCTGGATGGCAAGCTGACGTCAGCCGAAATGCAGGAGCGCGGCATCATTGCCACGCGCCAATTGGCGAAACGCCAGTTCACCTGGTTGCGCAGCTGGAGCGATTTGCACTGGTTGGACAGCCTGGACAGCGACAATCTGTCACGCGCCTTGAAATACTTGGGAACGGTCTCCATATTGAGCTGAGTCCTTGCAATTGCCGTCTATCCTTGGGGGTGTGACGGCCATGAGCTATCTATTTTCCGATTTTTTATTATTGATCCTTAAAGGAGTGCGGCACATGTCAAAAGGGCATTCGCTACAAGACCCTTACTTGAATACTTTACGTAAAGAGAAAGTGGGGGTTTCCATCTATCTGGTCAACGGTATCAAGCTGCAAGGCACGATCGAGTCGTTCGACCAGTTCGTGATCCTGCTGAAAAACACCGTCAGCCAGATGGTTTACAAGCACGCTATCTCGACAGTCGTTCCAGTTCGTCCAATCCGTCTGCCTAGCGCAGCAGGTGACGAAGTCGGTGACGCTGAGCCAGGTAACGCCTGATAGGAGTCTCCTTTGTTCTTTGAGCGCCACGGTGGTGGTGAGCGGGTAATCCTCGTTCACTTGGATGGACAGGACCCTGAGGCGCGCGAAGATCCGCAGGAGTTTCAGGAGTTGGCAAATTCGGCCGGCGCCGAGACCGTTGCGTTTTTTAACGTGCCGCGTCATCGGCCAACCGCCAAATTTCTGATTGGCAGCGGCAAGGTCGAGGAACTGCGCGACCTGGTCCACGCCGAAGAAGCCGATCTGGTGATCTTCAATCACACCCTCACGCCCAGTCAGGAACGTAACCTCGAACGTGTTTTCGAGTGTCGCGTGATCGACCGTACCGGCCTGATCCTCGATATTTTCGCCCAACGCGCCCGTACCCATGAGGGCAAGCTCCAGGTAGAACTGGCCCAGCTTGACCACATGAGCACCCGGCTGGTTCGCGGCTGGACTCACCTTGAGCGTCAGGGTGGTGGCATCGGCATGCGTGGCCCGGGTGAGACCCAGCTCGAAACCGACCGGCGCCTGCTGCGGGTTCGCCTGCGCCAGATCAAGGGCCGCCTCGAAAAAGTACGCAGCCAGCGCGAGCAATCGCGACGTGGGCGTTCTCGCGCGGATATCCCTACCGTGTCCCTGGTGGGCTATACCAACGCCGGCAAGTCAACGCTGTTCAACAACGTGACCCAATCCGACGTGTACGCCGCCGATCAACTCTTCGCCACGCTCGACCCGACCCTGCGCCGCCTGGACATTGGCGACCTCGGGCCGATCGTCCTGGCCGACACCGTGGGTTTCATTCGTCACTTGCCCCACAAGCTGGTCGAGGCATTTCGGTCTACGCTCGAAGAGTCGAGCAATTCCGACCTGTTGTTGCACGTGATCGATGCGGCTGAACCGGATCGCATGTTGCAGATTGAACAGGTGATGGTGGTGCTGGGCGAGATTGGCGCCCAGGACTTGCCGATCCTTGAGGTCTATAACAAACTCGATTTGCTTGAAGGCGTTGAGCCACAAATCCAGCGCGACGAGAACGGCAAACCCCAGCGGGTATGGCTGTCGGCGCGAGATGGCAGTGGCTTGGAGCTGCTTGAACAAGCCATCGCCGAGTTGCTCGGCAGCGATTTGTTTGTCGGCACCTTGCGCTTGCCTCAGCGTTTTGCTCGACTGCGTGCACAGTTTTTCGAGCTGGGCGCGGTACAGAAAGAAGAACACGACGAAGAAGGTGTCAGCTTGCTGGCCGTTCGGTTGCCGCGCTCGGAGCTCAATCGGCTGGTCAGCCGTGAGGGTGTAGTCCCGACAGAGTTCATCGAACAACACACTTTGCAATAAAAGCCTCCGAAAGCGGTTGTGCCGCAGTAGCAGGCATTCTGTAGCATTGGTCGGCGCGCCGTGGGTGCGTCTTTGCTTTATCAGATGGAGAGCGCTATGGCTTGGAATGAGCCGGGTGGCAACTCGAATAATCAGGATCCTTGGGGTGGTAAGCGCCGCAATAATGGCGACCGCAAGGGGCCACCAGATCTCGACGAGGCCTTCCGAAAGCTGCAGGAAAGCCTGAATGGGTTGTTCGGTGGTGGAAAAAAACGTGGTGGTGACGACGGTGGTCGTACCAGCAAGGGCGGTGGCTATGGCCTGCTGGGCTTGGGTCTTGTCGTGCTGGCGTCGGTATGGCTGTACAGCGCCGTCTACGTCGTGGATGAGCAGGAGCAGGCCGTGGTGCTGCGCTTCGGCAAGTACTACGAGACTGTCGGCCCGGGCCTGAATATCTACTTCCCG
Source organism: Pseudomonas sp. SR18 (assembly GCF_023701505.1). NCBI lineage: Bacteria > Pseudomonadati > Pseudomonadota > Gammaproteobacteria > Pseudomonadales > Pseudomonadaceae > Pseudomonas > Pseudomonas sp. SR18. Next base: position 11,560 of record NZ_JAMQAU010000017.1, read on the forward strand.
CCGATCGACAAGAAGTACATGGAGAACGTCACGCGTGAGCGTGCCTACACCAAGCAGGGCCAGATGCTGACCGAAGACGAGAACATCGTCGAAGTGCCGCTGACCGTGCAGTACAAGATCAGCAACCTGCAGGACTTCGTGCTGAACGTTGATCAGCCGGAAATCAGCCTGCAGCACGCGACCGAAAGCGCCCTGCGCCATGTGGTGGGTTCCACTGCGATGGACCAGGTACTGACCGAAGGTCGTGAATTGATGGCCAGCGAAATCAAGGAGCGCCTGCAACGGTTCCTCGATACCTATCGCACCGGTATCACCGTTACCCAGGTGAACGTACAAAGCGCAGCGGCACCGCGTGAAGTGCAGGAAGCCTTCGATGACGTGATCCGCGCCCGTGAAGACGAGCAGCGTTCGCGCAACCAGGCTGAAACCTATGCTAACGGCGTCGTGCCGGAAGCCCGTGGTCAGGCCCAGCGCATCATCGAAGATGCCAACGGTTACCGCGATGAAGTGGTCTCCCGCGCCAAGGGTGAGGCAGATCGCTTTACCAAGCTGGTCGCCGAGTACCGCAAGGCCCCTGAAGTCACCCGCGAGCGTCTGTACCTGGACACCATGCAGGAAGTCTTCAGCAACACCAGCAAGGTCCTCGTGACCGGCAGCAAGGGTGGGCAGAACAACCTGCTGTACCTGCCGCTGGACAAGATGATCGAAGGTGGTCGTAGCAGCACCAGCGCCCCGGCCTCCGGCTCCAATGCCGCTGCCAACGAAGCGAGCGCTCGTGCAGCCGCTGACTTGCTGCAACAGCAATCACGTACCAGGGAGAGTCGTTGATGAGCAATAAATCGCTGACCGCCCTGATTGTGGGCGTCGTCGTGGTCATCGCTGCCTGGAACTGCTTCTACATCGTGGCTCAGACCGAGCGTGCGGTGCTGCTGCAATTCGGTCGCGTGGTCCAGGCAGATGTCCAGCCGGGCCTGCATGTGAAAGTCCCCTACGTCAACCAGGTGCGCAAGTTCGACGCCCGCCTGATGACCCTGGATGCACCGACACAACGCTTCCTGACCCTGGAAAAGAAAGCCGTGATGGTTGACGCCTACGCCAAGTGGCGCGTCAAGGATGCCGAGCGCTTCTACACCGCGACCTCCGGCCTCAAGCAGATTGCCGACGAGCGTTTGTCGCGCCGTCTGGAATCGGGCCTGCGTGACCAGTTTGGTAAGCGCACCCTGCACGAGGTGGTATCCGGTGAGCGTGACGCACTGATGGCTGACATCACGCGTTCGCTGAACACGATGGCGGAAAAAGAGCTGGGCATCGAAGTTGTCGATGTGCGGGTCAAGGCCATCGACCTGCCGAAGGAAGTGAACCGCAGCGTGTTCGAGCGCATGAGCACCGAGCGTGAGCGTGAAGCCCGTGAGCACCGCGCCAAGGGTAACGAGCTGGCTGAAGGTATCCGTGCGGATGCAGACCGTCAGCGTCGCGTACTGCTGGCTGAAGCCTATCGCGAGTCTGAAGAGGCGCGTGGTGATGGTGATGCCCAGGCTGCGGCGATCTACGCCAAGGCTTACGGCCAGGACCAGGAGTTCTATGCGTTTTACCGCAGCCTGCGTGCCTACCGTGAGAGCTTCGCGAACAAAACCGACGTCATGGTGCTGGACCCAAGCAGCGACTTCTTCCGCTACCTGGAAAAGTCCAAGTAACCAGCCTGTGATTCTGTAGGGCGCACTCCGTCGGGCGGCTAAAATGCCTGGCGGGGTGATCCTTTCAGAAAACGGGTGTATGATGCGGCAGCCGGGAAATTCCCGGCTTTTTTGCGTCTGCATGTTTGATTCGGCAGGCGTGACAGGTTTTTCGAGGAAAGTGCCCGACGAGGCCGTTTGCAGGCCGTTCGTCACGTCGCTCTTGCGCGTGGTTTATGCAGAGGGCGGGTGTTTTCTGCTTCACTCAAGGCTCGGCCGAGGGCTGGCCGCCCGGATCAAAGGGGAATGGCGTAATGGCAACGGTAGACCGCTGGCTGCTGCCAGATGGCATCGAAGAAGTACTGCCACCAGAAGCTGCGCGCATTGAAGTAGCGCGTCGCCAGGTGTTGGATCTGTTCCAGAGCTGGGGTTACGAGTTTGTCGTAACGCCTCATATCGAGTACCTGGAATCCCTGCTGACCGGCGCGGGCCAGGACCTGGATCTGCGCACCTTCAAGGTCATCGACCCGCAATCGGGTCGGCAAATGGGCTTCAGGGCAGACATCACGCCACAAGTGGCGCGCATCGATGCGCACACCCTGCGCCGCGAAGGTCCGAGCCGCCTGTGCTACGCCGGCAGCGTGCTGCATGCTCAGCCGCGGGCCTTGTCGTCCTCCCGGAGCCCGATCCAGTTGGGCGCCGAGTTGTACGGTGATGCCAGTCCGAGCAGTGACGTTGAAGTGATCAGCTTGATGCTGGCCATGCTGCAACTGGCTGACGTGCCCGATGTCCACATGGACCTGGGTCACGTTGGTATCTACCGTGGCCTGGCCCGTGCGGCCGGTTTGTCTGGTGAGGTCGAGCAGCAGTTGTTCGATGCCCTGCAGCGCAAGGCTATCGATGAAGTCATCGCGTTGACCGACGGCGTGCCTGCGGATCTCGCCGGCATGCTGCGCGCGCTGGTGAACCTGTGCGGCGGTCGTGAAGTGCTGACGGCTGCGCGTGAGCGCCTGGCCAATGCGCCAGCGCCGGTATTGGCTGCGCTGGATGACGTGCTGGCGATTGCCGAGCAGTTATCGGCGCGCTTCCCCGATTTGCCGCTGTACTTTGATCTGGGCGAGCTGCGCGGTTACCACTATCACACCGGTGTGGTGTTCGCGGTGTTTGTCCCGGGTGTTGGCCAGGCCATCGCCCAAGGCGGTCGTTACGACGATATCGGCGCCGACTTCGGTCGCGCCCGTCCGGCGACTGGCTTCTCCACCGATTTGAAAACCCTGGTGACCCTGGGGCGTGCTGAGGTCGAGCTGCCGTCTGGTGGCATCTGGATGCCCGACAGTACGGACGCAGCACTCTGGCAGCAGGTATGCCAGTTGCGCAGTGAGGGTCAGCGTGTTGTCCAGGCTTTGCCTGGCCAGCCATTGGCCGCCGCCCGTGATGCGGACTGCGACCGGCAATTGATTCTGCAGAACGGGCTTTGGCAAGTATCGCCACTGGCTTCTTGAGTTTTCCTGCCGGCCATCGCCGGCACCAAGTTTGCGCGAATGAGGACAAGTGTTATGGGTAAGAATGTCGTAGTCCTGGGCACCCAATGGGGTGATGAGGGCAAAGGCAAGATCGTTGATCTGCTGACCGAACATGCTGCCGCCGTAGTGCGCTACCAAGGTGGCCACAACGCTGGCCATACCCTGGTCATCGATGGCGAAAAAACCGTCTTGCACCTGATCCCGTCGGGCGTCCTGCGCGAAGGCGTGCAGTGCCTGATTGGCAACGGCGTGGTAGTTGCACCTGATGCCCTGCTGCGCGAGATCATCAAGCTGGAAGAGAAAGGCGTACCGGTGCGCGAGCGCCTGCGTATCAGCCCGTCCTGCCCGCTGATCCTGTCCTTCCACGTTGCGCTGGACCAGGCCCGTGAAAAGGCCCGTGGCGAGCTGAAGATCGGTACGACCGGTCGCGGCATCGGCCCAGCCTACGAAGACAAGGTTGCGCGTCGTGGCCTGCGTGTGGGCGACCTGCTCAACATGCCGCGCTTTGAAGACAAACTGCGTGAGTTGGTGGATTACCACAACTTCATGCTGGTCGGTTATTACAAAGAGCCAGCCATCGAGTTCGACAAGACCCTGGCCGAGTGCAAGGAATACGCCGAGCTGCTCAAGCCGCTGATGCTGGACGTCACGGCCGAGCTGCACGACCTGCGTCGCGCTGGCAAAGACATCATGTTCGAAGGCGCCCAAGGTTCGTTGCTGGACATCGACCACGGCACCTACCCGTACGTGACCAGCTCCAATACCACCGCTGGCGGCGTTGCGACCGGTTCGGGCGTTGGCCCGATGTTCCTGGACTACATCCTGGGCATCACCAAGGCTTACACCACCCGCGTAGGTTCGGGTCCCTTCCCGACTGAACTGTTCGACGAAGTCGGTGCGCACCTGGCCAAGCAAGGTCACGAGTTCGGTGCTACCACCGGCCGTGCACGTCGTTGCGGCTGGTTCGACGCCGTTATCCTGCGTCGCGCTATCGATGTGAACAGCATCTCGGGCATCTGCTTCACCAAGCTGGATGTGCTCGACGGTCTGGAAACCATCAACATCTGCGTCGGCTACAAAGATGCAGAAGGCAACGATGTTGCTCCGACTGACGCTGACAGCTACGTAGGCCTGCAGCCTGTGTACGAAGAAGTACCGGGCTGGACCGAATCGACCGTGGGCGCCAAGACCCTGGAAGAACTGCCGGCCAACGCCCGTGCCTACATCAAGCGTGTCGAAGCGCTGATCGGTGCGCCGATTGACATTATTTCGACGGGTCCTGACCGCAACGAAACCATCGTTCTGCGTCATCCGTTCGCTTAATAAGCTGTTGATGTAAAAAGAAAAGGGCTCTTTCGGGAGCCCTTTTTCGTTTCTGTTCGCCAAGCGGCACGACCCTTGCTGTGTTTCTTTCTTTCGCGGTGCTATCAAATTAATGGCACCCGTGGTGGAGGGATTCTTGATGTCTGCCGTTCTTTCGTTGTTACAAAGTCGTCTGTTGCGACCGGTGTTCGTTACCTTGGGTATCGCCCTTTTGGTGCAAGTGCTGGTGGCCGTCGCTCTAACCCGGAGCACCGTCACTGCGCTGGAGGCTGATTTGGGCAGTCGCCTGGGGATCGATAGCCAGAAGCTGTCTGGTGAGTTGGCCCAGGCAGGCAAGGAAGTCACTTCAAGCCTCGACAGTTTGTCTGCCAGCACCCGCCAGCGCCTGACGGCAGGCCTTTCCACACGCCTGCAGGAAGAACAGAAGCAGCTGCGTGCGACCCTGGAAAAAGACCTGAAGGACTCCGCCAATGACATGGCGCAACTGCTGGCCTCGGTGGCGCCCCGCGCCATGTGGGACAGCGATGTGCCCACATTGTCCGAGTTTGCTCGGCGCGCCCAGCGCAATCCCAACGTGCTGTTTGTGGTCTACGACGATGCGGCGGGTGAGCACCTGACCCGTTACCTGAACCGCGAAAATCCGATCAACAAGGCGCTGCTGGAAAAAGGCCAGGGCGACCGCGCCTTGGACAAAGTCCTGAATGCCGCGAAGAACGATCCTTCGGTGTTCTACGTTGAGGCCTCCATCAGCCCCAATGGCGTAGAAATCGGCAAGGTGCTCATGGGCGTATCGACTGCGTCGGTCGAGGCTGACCTGCAAGCACTGGACAAGCGTTTTGCCGCGCTGATTGCCAGCGGTGATCAGTTGGTCGGCGACAGTCTCAAAGGCGCAGCTGCGGACAGCGCTGCGGCAATGGGCGCGCGCCTGCAGTCGGCGCAAGCCACCGCAACCGAAATGACCGCCAACACCACTGGCGCGGTGCAGGAGGCTGCGGGCACGCTGCGCTGGCGTATCGGCATGGGACTGGCGCTGGTTGGTTTCGGCGTATTGGCACTGATCGCGGTCGTGCTCGGCCGTCGTGTGGTCAATCGCCTGAAGCTGCTGATTGCGGCCATGGACGACCTGGCTGCGGGGGAGGGCGACCTCACCAAGCGTGTGCAGATCAGTAGCAAGGACGAGATTGGCGACATGGCCTCGGCGGTCAATCGCTTTGTGGATAAGTTGCAGCCCATCGTGCGCGAGGCCGGTGACGTGGCCCAGCGTACCGGCGTGGAAATCGGCGCCATGACCTTGCGCAATGCCGGTGCCGATGCGGCCGCTGGCTTGCAGCGCGATGAAGTGGCCGAGAGTCTGCGTGCGCTGTCGCAAATGGCCGACGAGGCCCAGGCCGAAAGCCATGCCATGCAAGCGGCATTGCAACAGGTCGTTGATATTCGCCAGGCCACGGATGAAAACTCGCGAACGTCGGCCGAAGTCGGCAGTTTGATTGAGGCGCTGGCGGGGCAAGTCCAGGCCGGCTCCCAGGTGATCGAGCGGCTGGCTCAGCAAAGCGAGCAGATCGAGGTGGTGTTGACGGTGATTCATGGTATCGCCGAGCAAACCAACCTGTTGGCCCTCAACGCAGCCATCGAGGCGGCGCGTGCCGGCGAGACCGGGCGCGGCTTTGCCGTGGTGGCGGACGAAGTACGTGCGCTGGCCAGTAAAACTCAAAGCTCCACCGGGGACATCCAGGCGCACATCGTGGCGTTGCAGCAGGGCGCGCGTGAGGCGGTGGAAACCATCGGCAAGGCCGGGCGCCAGGCGAATGAAGGGTTGCTGGTGCTGCGTGACAGCGTGCGCTTGCAGCAGACGGTCCAGGCTTCGGTTGAGCAAGTGCACGCAGCGATTGGCCTGGCCACCCGTGCCGCTGAGCATCAGGCCCAGGGCGCCCATGCAGTGCGCGGGCGGGTGGAGGTGATTCATGCCCAGGCCGAGCGTGCCGCGCAGGCGGTGGTTGAAACGACCGCCAGTGGCAAGGTGCTGGATGGGTTGGCGGCGCAGTTGAAGGCGAGTTTGGGGCAGTTTCGCGCCTAGTGTCGTCTGTTCGGGCCTCATCGGGGGCAAGCCCCTCCCACCTGTTGACTGTATTTCAACCTGTGGGAGGGGGCCCCGATAGCGATCTCAGCGGCTCAAGTACATTCGAGTGGTTAACAGATAGACCGGCAGCCCCGACACCAGAATCAACAACGCCGCATAAGGCGCCGCGGCCGCGAATTCCACATTCGACGTATGCGACCACACTGCCGTGGCCAGTGTGTTCAGTCCCGTCGGACTGAGTAGCAGGGTCGCCGTCAATTCCTTCATCGCATCCAGAAACACCAGCGCAAACGCGGCCCCCAGTGCCGGGAAGATAATCGGCAAGGTCACCCGGCAAAACGCGCTGAACGACGAAGCGCCCAGCGTGCGCGCAGCCTCTTCCAATTGCGGCGCGGCCTTGTTCAATGCGGTGCGGATCGGCGCCTGGGCCAACGGCAAAAACAGCAACGCATAGGCGATCAGCAGCAGGGCCGACGTCTGATACAGCGCAGGCACGTAATGCAGGGCGAAATACACCAGCGTCAGCGCAATTACCAGGCCGGGCAGGGCGTGCAGCAGATACGGCAGGCGCTCAGCCCAGATCGCCAATTGACCTTTGTAGCGCACCACCAGCAACCCGACCGGTACGGCCAGTACCAGGCACAATGCTGCGCCGCCGAGCGACAGGGCCAGGGAAGACAGCAGCGCCTCACTGATCTCGGCCACCGGAAACGCTGCCGACGAACCGACGGCCAACCAATAAGCGAGCATTCCCAGGGGGATGCCGCTGCCAATGATTGCCAGCGCCAGGCAATACACCTGGCCCAGCGGTGCCCATTTACCCAGTTTGACCTGCTCGGCATGCCGCGCCGCGCCCTGGCCGATACGTACGTGTCGGCCCTTGCCGCGCACGCGCAGCTCCAGCCACAGCAGGGTCAGGCACATCACCAGCAGCACTGCTGAAAGCATCGCGGCGTTGGCGTTACTGAATTCCAGCTCGAACTGCTGGTAAATCGCGGTGGTGAAGGTTTGCAGGCCGATGATCGACAAGGCGCCGAATTCCACCAGCATATGCAGCGCAATCAGCAATGCCCCCGCCAGCAGCGATGGCCACAGCAGCGGCAGCGTGACGCGCAAAAACACACCCCAGCGATTGAGTCCCAGCGTGCGAGCGGACTCTTCCAGGGAAGGGTCAAGGTTGCGCAATGTCGCCGCCACAGGCAGAAACACCAGCGGGTATTTGGACAGGCTCATCACCAGGATCGCTCCGCCCAGCCCTTCGAAGTTGGCGCTCAGCGACACCCAGGTAAAGCTGCTGACAAATGCAGGCACCGCAAACGGCAGGCACAGGATCACGCCCCAGATGCGTCGCCCAGGCAGGTTGCTGCGTTCCAGCAGCCAGGCCAGGGACAGGCCGATCACGCCGCAGGTCACCGTCACCCCAACCATCAGCGCCAGGGTGTTGCGCAGCAGCCCGAACACATAAGGCCGCCACAGCAGATGCACAGCCTCCGCCCACCCGGCCTGCCAGGCTTTCAGGCCGACATAGGCCAGCGGCAACAGGCTCAGGCCAACCAGGAACAGTACCGGCAGCAGCAGCCAGATCGACGGGCGTTTGCGGCGGGGGCTGAACCCCGCAGCGGAGAGCGATGGGGTCATCAGTTCAAGCCAACGTCACGTTCCAGCTCCAGGGCTTCTTCGGCGTTGCCCAGGTCCGCAGGGGTGACTTTCGGCGGTTGCAGCTCGCTGAAAGGCTTTAGGCCGCGATTGGATTCCATGCCTTTGCGCAACGGATATTCCGCCGACGTATTGGTGATGACTCGCTGGCCTTCTTCACTGGCCATGAACGCCAGCAGTTGCTGGGCTTCCTTGGGGTGCTTGCTGGATTTCAGCGCGGCAGCGGACGACACGGTAATCAGGCCGCCAGCGTCGCCGTCGGTGAAATAGTGCAGTTGGGAGTCCAGGTTGGTTTTTTCTTTCTTCAGGGCGAACCAGTAGTAGTTGTTCACCAGGACGGTGGCGACTTCGCCGTTTTCCACGGCCTTCAGGGCGACCATGTTATTGCTGTACACCTTGCCGAACGCGCGCAGGCCGGTGAGCCATTCTTCAGCCGCTTCACGGCCGTGCAGCTTGATGATTGCCACGGCCTGTTCCTGGAACGCGCCGCTGGTCGGCACGAAACCGACTTTGCCTTGCCACTCGGGGCCGGCGAAATCCAGTACGGATTTGGGCAGGTCTTTCTCCGCAATCAATTTGGGGTTGAAGGCTACGACACGAGTGCGCGCAGTCACGCCCATCCAGTCGCCATTGCTGCCGACGTAATCCTTGGGCAGTACGTCGAGGGTGCTGGCATCGATCTTGGCCAGCAGGCCTTGCTCGCCGAGTTTGTTCAGTGGCGGAGATTCTTCGGTATAGATCACATCGGCGGGGGAGCGGTCGCCTTCTTCCACGACCTGGCTGGCCAGCTGGTTGCTGCTGCCTTTGCGCACATTGACGTGGATGCCGGTCTTGGCTTCGAAGGCCTTGGCGAGCTCATCGCCGACTTCTTTGTGCTGGCCGTTGTACAAGGTCAGGGAAACTTTGTCGGCAGAGTAAGCGACGGGCGAGAGCAGGGCCAGGCCGAGCAGAGTGATGGTCAGGCCACGCAGAAGGGATGTCTTGGGACGGGTATCGCGGATCATCATCCGGGGTTTTCCTCACTTGAGATGCAACAAATCATTGCAAGGATAAACGATAAAGTTTCTCAGGTGCGGCGTAGCAGCAAACGCTGGCAGAGTTTTTAAACCCCAGAAACGAAAAAACCCGCTTTCGCGGGTTTGATCTGAATTTGGTGCCCAGGAGAAGACTCGAACTTCCACGACCTTGCGATCACCAGCACCTGAAGCTGGCGTGTCTACCAATTTCACCACCTGGGCTTATCAAGCAACGTTGCCGCTGTTGATGGGGCGAACTATACGGCGGGCTTTTTGATCTGTAAACCCCTGATTCAAAAAAATAAAACGGGTTTTGCGTTAAAAATCAAAAGCCTGAAACGAAAAAACCCGCTTTCGCGGGTTTGATCTGAATTTGGTGCCCAGGAGAAGACTCGAACTTCCACGACCTTGCGATCACCAGCACCTGAAGCTGGCGTGTCTACCAATTTCACCACCTGGGCAGCATCAACAACGTTGCCGTCGTCGATGGCGCGCACTATACGGAGAGGCTTGTAGGCTGTAAACCCCTGCCATGAAAAAAGCCTGGAAAATTTCGCCAATGGTCGTGCAAGGTGCGCACCGAGGGCCATAAAGGGCATTTAAACGCTTGTTGATGCCTGAAATTTCCCGTTTCAATACGCGTATGCCAAACTAACCCGCATATAGACAAGGTGAAAACTCTCTAATGGCCGATTGGCAGTCCCTCGATCCCGAGGCCGCTCGTGAAGCGGAAAAATATGAAAACCCTATTCCTAGCCGCGAACTGATCCTGGCGCACCTCGCCGATCGGGGTTCGCCTGCTAGCCGCGAGCAGTTGGTTGAAGAATTCGGTCTGACCACCGAAGACCAGCTCGAAGCCCTGCGCCGCCGTTTGCGTGCCATGGAGCGCGACGCTCAACTGATCTACACCCGCCGTGGCACTTATGCGCCTGTGGACAAGCTCGACCTGATCCTCGGCCGCATTGCCGGCCACCGTGATGGTTTTGGCTTCCTGATCCCGGATGACGGCAGTGACGACCTGTTCATGAGCCCAGCGCAAATGCGCCTGGTGTTCGATGGCGACCGTGCCCTGGCGCGCGTTTCCGGCCTGGACCGTCGCGGTCGCCGTGAAGGCGTGATCGTCGAAGTGGTGTCCCGTGCCCACGAGTCCATCGTCGGCCGTTACTTCGAAGAAGGCGGTATCGGCTTTGTGGTGCCGGATAACCCGAAGGTCCAGCAGGAAGTGCTGATCACCCCGGGCCGCAATGGCGCTGCCAAGGTCGGCCAGTTCGTCGAGGTGAAAATCACCCACTGGCCAACTGCGCGCTTCCAGCCTCAGGGCGATATCGTTGAAGTGGTCGGCAACTACATGGCGCCGGGCATGGAAATCGACGTCGCGCTGCGCACCTACGATATTCCTCACGTCTGGCCTGAGGCCGTGCTCAAGGAAGCCGCCAAGCTCAAGCCTGAAGTGGAAGAGAAAGACAAAGAAAAACGCATCGACCTGCGCCATCTGCCGTTCGTCACCATCGACGGCGAAGATGCCCGCGACTTCGACGATGCGGTCTACTGCGAAGCCAGGCCTGGCAAGCTGCGCCTGTTCTCCGGCGGCTGGAAGTTGTTCGTCGCGATTGCCGACGTGTCCAGCTACGTGAAGATCGGTTCGGCCCTGGATAACGAAGCCCAGGTGCGCGGCAACTCCGTGTACTTCCCTGAGCGCGTGATCCCGATGCTGCCCGAGCAGCTGTCCAACGGCCTGTGCTCCCTGAACCCGAAAGTCGACCGTTTGGCCATGGTATGCGAGATGACCATCTCGAAAACCGGTGAAATGACCGATTACCAGTTCTACGAGGCGGTGATTCACTCCCAGGCGCGCCTGACCTACAACAAGGTCAGCACCATCCTGGAAACGCCGAAGACCAGCGAAGCCAAGGCCCTGCGTACCGAATACGCTGGCGTCGTGCCGCACCTCAAGCAGCTCTACTCGCTGTACAAGGTGCTGTTGGGTGCTCGTCACGTGCGTGGCGCGATCGATTTTGAAACCCAGGAAACCCGGATTGTCTTTGGTTCCGAGCGCAAGATCGCCGCAATCACCCCGACCACACGTAACGATGCACACAAGCTGATCGAGGAATGCATGCTGGCGGCCAACGTGGCCACTGCTGAGTTCTTGAAGAAGCATGAGATTCCTGCGTTGTACCGCGTGCACGATGGTCCGCCGCCGGAGCGTCTGGAAAAACTGCGTGCCTTCCTCGGCGAGCTCGGCCTGTCCCTGCACAAAGGCAAGGACGGCCCGACGCCGAAGGACTACCAGGCCTTGCTGGCCAGCATCAAGGACCGTCCGGATTACCACGTGATCCAGACCGTGATGCTGCGCTCCCTGAGCCAGGCGGTGTACAGCGCTGACAACCAAGGCCACTTCGGCCTGAATTACGAGGCGTACACCCACTTCACCTCGCCGATCCGTCGTTACCCGGACCTGCTCACGCACCGCGCAATCCGCAGCGTGATCCATTCCAAGCAGAACACCCCGCACGTCAAACGCGCCGGTGCCATGACGATTCCGAAGGCACGGATCTATCCGTACGACGAAGCGGCCCTGGAACAGTTGGGCGAGCAGTGCTCCATGAGCGAGCGCCGCGCCGACGAAGCCACGCGTGACGTAGTGAACTGGCTCAAGTGCGAGTTCATGAAAGACCGCGTGGGCGAGACCTTCCCGGGTGTGATCACCGCCGTGACCGGCTTTGGCCTGTTCGTCGAGTTGACCGACATCTACGTCGAAGGCCTGGTGCATGTCACGGCCTTGCCGGGTGACTACTACCACTTCGATCCTGTGCATCACCGCCTGGCGGGCGAGCGCACCGGTCGCAGCTTCCGTCTGGGCGATACCGTGGAAGTGCAGGTCATGCGCGTCGATCTCGACGAGCGCAAGATCGACTTCGGTATGCCAGACAAGCCAGCCGAACCAGTCGGTCGTAAAAAACGTGGCAGCGAAACCGCCGCGCCGGCTACCAAGGGCAAAGGCGCTCCTGCGAAAGCAGCGACCGCCGAGCCTGCGCCGGCCAAGGCCGGTCGCCGTTCCTCCGTCAAGGAAAAGGCCCCCGAAGCCTACCGCCCAAGCGACGCAGCGGCGAAAAACGCCGAACTGCGCAAGAGCCGCGAGTTGAAGCAGCAGTTGCTCAACGAAGCCAAAAGCGGTGGTAAAGCGGCGTCTGGGGGAAAGTCCCACGGGGCGGAAAAGCCGTCGAGCAAGCCAAGTAAACACCGTAAAGGCCCGCCAAAAGCGGGTTCGGCCCCTGCGAAAAGCGGCGGGTCGCGCAAACCTAAGGCCAAGTCATGAGTCTGGAAAAAATCTACGGCGTCCATGCCGTAGAAGCACTGCTGCGTCATCACCCTAAGCGTGTCAAGCAAGTGTGGTTGGCAGAAGGTCGCAGCGAGCCGCGCGTACAAGCGCTGGTCGAGTTGGCGACCCAGAACAAGGTCGCCATCGGCCAGGCCGAGCGTCGTGAAATGGACGTTTGGGTTGAAGGCGTTCACCAAGGCGTGGTCGCGGACGTAAGTCCGAGCCAGGTCTGGGGCGAAGCCATGCTCGACGAGCTGCTCGACCGCACCGAAGGCGCGCCGCTGTTGCTGGTGCTGGACGGCGTAACCGACCCGCACAACCTCGGCGCCTGTCTGCGTTCGGCCGACGCTGCCGGTGCGCTGGCGGTGATCGTGCCTAAAGACAAGTCCGCTACCCTGACGCCCGTCGTGCGTAAAGTCGCCTGCGGGGCGGCGGAAGTGATTCCGCTGGTGGCCGTGACCAACCTGGCGCGCACCCTGGAGAAACTCCAGCAGCGTGGCCTGTGGGTCGTGGGTACGGCGGGAGAGGCCGAGGTCAGTATTTATGACCAGGATCTCACCGGCCCGACTATCTTGATCATGGGTGCTGAAGGCAAGGGCATGCGTCGCTTGACCCGCGAGCATTGCGACTATTTGGTACACCTGCCGATGGCAGGTAGCGTCAGCAGCCTGAACGTGTCGGTGGCGACGGGCGTATGCCTGTTCGAAGCCCGGCGTCAGCGTGGCGTCAAGGTCAAGGCCAAGAAGTAATTCTGAGCCTGGCATAGATGCAAAATGTGGGAGGGGGCTTGCCCCCGATAGCGGTGGTTCAGTTACAGATGATGTGACTGACCATCAGCTATCGGGGCAAGCCCTCTCCCACATTTGGTTTGTGGTGTTCGGAAGGTTGTTCAAATAATCACCAATCACCTTGCGCCCGTTCTTCCCCTTCTCTACAATTGCGCCCCTTGCCCACCTGGCAGGCACGCATGTGCCTCCCCTGCGGCAAGATCCATAAGTGTCATTCACTCCTTGTCTGACCGTTTTTGAGCGGCAGGCTACAACCCGTAAGGAGCATTCATGCGTCATTACGAAATCATCTTTTTGGTCCACCCGGATCAAAGCGAGCAAGTCGGCGGCATGGTTGAGCGTTACACCAAGCTGATCGAAGAAGACGGCGGCAAAATCCACCGTCTGGAAGATTGGGGCCGTCGTCAACTGGCCTACGCAATCAACAATGTTCACAAGGCTCACTACGTGATGCTGAACGTTGAGTGCACTGGCAAGGCCCTGGCCGAGCTGGAAGACAACTTCCGCTACAACGATGCAGTGATCCGTAACCTGGTCATCCGTCGCGAAGAAGCCGTTACCGGCCAATCCGAGATGCTCAAGGCTGAAGAAAACCGCAGTGAGCGCCGTGAGCGTCGCGACCGTCCTGAGCACGAAGGCGCTGATAGCGCTGACAGTGATGACAGCGACAGCAGCGATAACGCTGACGAGTAATCCACGGACCTTATTAAGGAGCCTATCAAATGGCACGTTTCTTCCGTCGTCGTAAGTTTTGCCGCTTCACCGCTGAAGAAGTGAAGGAGATCGATTACAAAGATCTCAACACTCTGAAAGCCTACGTATCCGAGACCGGCAAAATCGTTCCAAGCCGTATCACCGGTACCAAAGCACGTTATCAGCGTCAGCTGGCCACCGCTATCAAGCGCGCCCGCTTCCTGGCCCTGCTGGCCTACACCGACAGCCACGGCCGCTGAGACCGGGCAGTCGACAAGTAGTAAGGGATTGAATGCATGCGCGCCTTAGCTGAGTTCATCATGCGCGGTCGTGTGCAGGCCACTCTGGTAGTGGTTGGATGTGCGGCATTGCCGTTGCTTTATTGGTTGGGTGCTGCCGCAGGTTGCCTTGTGCTGCTGCGGCGCGGTTTGAAGGACGCTCTTGGCGTTCTTGCCCTGGGTTTGTTGCCTGCCTTGATCTGGTGGCTGCAAATGGGTGATCCACGGGTACTTCTGGTACTGCTGGGGTCATCGAGCCTTGCGTTGGTTTTACGCGCAAGTGAGTCCTGGGTCCGCACGCTGCTGGTCAGCGTGGCATTGGGGTTGGTGTACTCAGTGATGCTTGGCGCGGCTTTCCGCCCGCAAATCGAGGCGCTGGCGCAGGAGATCGTCAAGATCCTGCCGCTGGCCCTCGGGGATCTCTACCAGCAATTGTCGGTAGATGAGCGAGCGCGGTTTGCATCACTGATTGCCCCGGTCCTGACCGGCCTGATTGCGGCTTTGTTGCAGGTCGTCAGCGTGCTGAGCCTGATTCTTGGGCGTTATTGGCAGGCGTTGTTGTACAACCCAGGTGGTTTTGGTCGCGAGTTTCGCAGTATCAGAATCCCCGCGGGACCAGCGATGTTGCTGCTGGCGTGCATGGTTATCGGACCGAACTTCGGGACCCAGATGGCCTTGTTAGCGCCGATTTGCAGCGTACCGCTGGTGTTTGCCGGGCTGGCCCTGATTCATGGGCTTGTTGCGCGCAAGCGCCTGGCCAGGTTCTGGCTGGTGGGGTTGTACGTCACGCTGTTGCTGTTCATGCAGCTGATCTATCCGTTACTCGTGGTCTTGGCCATTGTCGACGGCCTGATTGATTTTCGCGGTCGTCTGGCGCCGAAAGACGCCGATAACGCGAACGGTGAAGGTTAAAAGTTAGAGGATTTTCACATGCAACTGATCCTTCTGGAAAAAGTCGCCAACCTGGGCAACCTGGGCGACAAAGTGAACGTTAAGGCCGGTTACGGTCGTAACTACCTGCTGCCATACGGCAAAGCCACCGCTGCAACCGCTGCCAACCTGGCTGCGTTTGAAGAGCGTCGTGCTGAGCTGGAAAAAGCAGCAGCAGACAAAAAAGCTTCGGCCGAAACTCGCGCTGCCCAACTGGCTGAGCTGGAAGTGACTATCACTGCCACCGCCGGTGACGAAGGCAAGCTGTTCGGTTCGATCGGCACCCACGACATCGCTGATGCACTGACCGCCTCCGGCGTTGAAGTGCAGAAGAGCGAAGTTCGTCTGCCGAACGGCACCATCCGCAACGTAGGCGAATTCGACGTAGCCGTGCATCTGCACGCTGAAGTTGAAGCCACGGTACGCGTTGTAGTGGTAGCAGCTTAAGCAGCACCTAACTGACTGGCACCTCGCGTGTCAGCCAGTTAACATCGGGCACGATCCTGTTTACAGGTCGTGCCTTTTGTTTTTTTACGATCCCCAAATTCCAAGTGGCCATGAACGATATCTCCGCTCCTGAGCAATACGATCTGCAAACCGCTGCCCTGAAGGTGCCGCCGCATTCCATCGAGGCCGAACAGGCCGTGCTCGGTGGTTTGATGCTGGACAACAACGCCTGGGAGCGCGTGCTGGATCAAGTCTCGGATGGCGATTTCTACCGTCATGACCACCGCCTGATCTTCCGCGCCATCGCCAAGCTGGCCGACCAGAACTCGCCGATCGACGTGGTGACCCTGGCCGAGCAGTTGGACAAGGAGGGTCAGACCTCCCAAGTGGGTGGCCTGGGTTACCTCGGTGAGCTAGCGAAGAACACGCCATCGGTCGCCAACATCAAGGCCTATGCGCAGATCGTCCGTGCGCGGGCCACGTTGCGCCAGTTAATCGGCATCGCCACCGAAATCGCCGACAGCGCCTTCAACCCGGAAGGTCGTACCGCTGAAGAAATTCTCGACGAAGCCGAACGGCAGATCTTCCAGATCGCTGAGGCACGGCCGAAAACCGGTGGCCCGGTCAGCGTCAACGACCTGCTGACCAAGGCGATCGACCGTATCGATACCTTGTTCAACACCGACAACGCGATCACTGGCCTGTCCACCGGCTACACCGACCTGGATGGCATGACCAGCGGCCTGCAGCCGTCTGACTTGATCATCGTCGCCGGCCGTCCGTCCATGGGTAAAACCACATTCGCCATGAACCTCGTGGAAAACGCCGTGTTGCGCAGCGACAAGGCAGTGTTGGTTTACTCCCTGGAGATGCCAGGCGAATCGCTGATCATGCGTATGTTGTCGTCCCTCGGTCGCATCGACCAGACCAAGGTACGTGCCGGTCGCCTGGAAGACGACGATTGGCCGCGCCTGACCTCGGCGGTCAACCTGCTCAACGACCGCAAGCTGTTTATCGATGACACGGCGGGCATCAGCCCGTCGGAAATGCGCGCACGGACCCGACGCCTGGTGCGTGAGCACGGCGATATCGCCCTGATCATGATCGACTACCTGCAACTGATGCAGATCCCAGGTTCCAGCGGCGACAGCCGTACCAACGAGATTTCCGAGATTTCCCGCTCGTTGAAAGCCCTGGCCAAGGAATTCAACTGCCCGGTGGTTGCCCTGTCGCAGCTCAACCGTTCCCTGGAGCAGCGGCCGAACAAGCGCCCGATCAACTCCGACTTGCGCGAATCTGGAGCGATCGAGCAGGATGCTGACGTAATCATGTTCGTTTACCGGGACGAGGTGTATCACCCGGAAACTGAGCATAAAGGCATCGCTGAAATCATTATCGGTAAGCAGCGTAACGGCCCGATCGGTACCACGCGCCTAGCGTTTATCGGCAAGTACACCCGCTTCGAAAACCTGGCGCCGGGCAGTTACAACTTCGACGACGAGTAAAAACGTCGTCGCCAATTCCGACTGCAAAGGTCGGAATTGGTCAAAATTTGTGCTATATTCCGCGCCCGCGATTTTTCATCTCAACACCGGTCACCGTCATGCAAACAGCCAAGCCGTTATTTGACTATCCCAAGTACTGGGCCGAATGTTTCGGTCCTGCGCCATTCCTGCCGATGAGCAGGGAGGAGATGGATCAGCTTGGCTGGGATTCATGCGACATCATCATCGTCACCGGTGATGCCTACGTTGACCATCCGTCGTTCGGCATGGCGATCATCGGCCGGCTGCTGGAGTCCCAGGGCTTCCGCGTCGGGATCATTGCCCAGCCGAACTGGCAGTCCAAAGACGACTTCATGAAGCTCGGCGAGCCGAACCTGTTCTTCGGCGTCGCGGCCGGCAACATGGACTCCATGATCAACCGCTACACCGCCGACAAGAAAATCCGTTCCGACGACGCCTACACCCCTGGCGGCATGGCGGGCAAACGCCCGGACCGTGCGAGCCTGGTGTACAGCCAGCGTTGCAAGGAAGCCTACAAAAACGTGCCGATCGTGCTGGGCGGCATCGAAGCCTCCCTGCGCCGCATCGCCCACTACGACTACTGGCAGGACCGCGTGCGCAACTCGATCCTGATCGACGCCACCGCCGATATCCTGCTGTACGGCAATGCCGAACGGGCCATCGTCGAGGTTGCCCAGCGCCTGTCGTGGGGCCACAAGATCGAAGACATCACCGACGTGCGCGGCACCGCGTTTATTCGCCGTGACACGCCTGCCGGCTGGTACGAAGTGGACTCCACGCGCATCGACCGGCCGGGCAAGATCGACAAGATCATCAACCCGTACGTGAATACCCAGGACACCCAGGCCTGCGCCATCGAGCAGGAAAAAGGCCCGGTGGATGACCCGGAAGAAGCCAAGGTCGTACAGATCCTGGCCAGCCCGCGCATGACCCGCGACAAGACCGTGATTCGCCTGCCGTCGGTGGAAAAAGTCCGTGGCGATGCGGTGCTCTATGCCCACGCCAACCGCGTGTTGCACCTGGAAACCAACCCGGGCAACGCTCGTGCCCTGGTGCAGAAACACGGCGAAGTGGACGTGTGGTTCAACCCGCCGCCCATTCCGATGACCACCGAAGAAATGGACTACGTGTTCGGCATGCCTTACGCACGTGTTCCGCATCCTGTTTACGGCAAGGAAAAGATCCCGGCCTACGACATGATCCGCTTCTCGGTGAACATCATGCGTGGCTGCTTCGGCGGTTGCACCTTCTGCTCGATCACCGAGCACGAAGGCCGCATCATCCAGAACCGTTCCGAAGAGTCGATCATTCGCGAAATCGAAGAGATCCGCGACAAAGTCCCTGGCTTTACCGGCGTCATCTCCGACCTCGGTGGCCCGACCGCGAACATGTACCGCATCGCCTGCAAGAGCCCGGAAATCGAATCCGCGTGCCGCAAGCCGTCCTGCGTGTTCCCTGGTATCTGCCCGAACCTGAACACCGACCATTCGTCGCTGATCCAGCTGTACCGCAGCGCCCGTGCGTTGCCGGGTGTGAAGAAGATCCTGATCGCTTCCGGCCTGCGCTACGACCTGGCTGTCGAGTCGCCGGAATACGTCAAAGAGCTGGTAACGCACCACGTCGGTGGCTACCTCAAGATCGCCCCGGAACACACCGAGGAAGGTCCGCTCAACCAGATGATGAAGCCGGGCATTGGCAGCTATGACAAGTTCAAGCGCATGTTCGAGAAGTACACCAAGGAAGCGGGTAAGGAGCAGTACCTGATCCCGTACTTCATCGCCGCCCACCCTGGCACCACCGATGAAGACATGATGAACCTGGCCCTGTGGCTCAAGGGCAACGGCTTCCGTGCCGACCAGGTGCAGGCGTTCTACCCGTCGCCGATGGCCACCGCCACCGCGATGTACCATTCGGGCAAGAACCCGCTGCGCAAGGTGACGTACAAGAGCGACGCGGTGACCATCGTCAAGAGCGAGGAGCAACGCCGCCTGCACAAGGCGTTCCTGCGTTACCACGACCCGAAAGGCTGGCCGATGCTGCGTGAAGCGCTGACCCGCATGGGCCGTGCCGACCTGATCGGGTCGGGCAAGGACCAACTGATCCCGCTGCACCAGCCGTCCACCGACAGCTACCAGAGTGCCCGGCGCAAGAACTCGACGCCGGCCGGCAGCCACAAGGTCGCCAAGGAAACCACCACCAAGATTCTCACCCAGCACACCGGCCTGCCGCCCCGTGGCAGCGACGGCAGCAACCCGTGGGACAAGCGTGAGCAGGCCAAGGCTGCGGCCCAGGCGCGTAACAAGCAGGCCGCCAAAGAGCGCACCGATGCGGCCAAGGGCAAGGGCGGCAAGCCTGCGCGCAAGCCGGTTGTGCCGCGTTGATCGCTGCTTGAATATGCAAAACGCCAGCCTTGAGCTGGCGTTTTGCTTTCTGGTCGGGGGTGAGCCTGTTTGGTAAGGTGGCGCCCATTAGATCGCTATCGGGGGCAAGCCCCCTCCCACACTGACGGTGTTCACAGACCCAAATGTGGGAGGGGGCTTGCCCCCGACGAGGCCCGATCTGCCACCCTCACTTTCAAGGACGAACAACCATGGGCAACCCCCTGGCCGGCATCGGCATGGACTCCAACCGCTCCCAGTTCATGGCGCGCCAGCGCATCGAAAGCCAGATCAACCTGCCGCGCCTGTTCGCCGCCATCGACGCCGACCCCGGCATCGTCGGCGCGGGCGTGGTGTACATCGACGCCGACTTCAACATCATCACCCTGCGCGAGTTCAAGCCGATCTGCAGCATCAAGCCCAAGCGCATCATCTTGCGCGAGGCGCAGAAGTACATTGCGCCGACGCAGTTTGCTCAACATGTCGTGAGCAATCCTCGAGAGTCCCGACTGATTGGCGAATCCGTAAATACCGGAATCTCCTGCTTGGGCGCTGTCATCAGTTGGGTTGCGATCGCCAGTGGAACGATTCTGGTGCCTTTCAGTGCCGGCGCCAGTTCCGTCATCGTTGTGGTGGGGTATGCGGCTGCCGGTGCAAGTTCGCTTCAGTGTTTCAACGGCATTGCTCGAACAGCGCTGGAGGTAGCCAAACCTGAGGTAAAGGATTGGCTCGACAGTGAAGGTTGGTATCAGAATGCGTCCATTGTGCTAGACGCGGTATCACTGGCAGGCGTGGGCGCTTCGGCCCTGACGACGGTCAAGCTGGTCAGTGCCGCCAAAGCATCGACGGGTAAGAGCCTGCGTGACGTGCTTCGCGGGTTGAATCGACAGGAAAGAGCCAAGCTCACGAAAGAGCTACTGAGCATCAACCATCCGAGCTTGAGCGCAAAAATGCTCAAGTTGAAGCAGGCGTCGGGTGAACTCACCAAGCGTTTCACCCCTGCGCAGCTCAAGCACAGCACCACTACCCAGATCAAAGAAGTCCTGGGCGCCAGCGTAGGGTTTGGCGGGAGCGCGTACTCCGGAAACGTCAACACCATTGCGATAGGGGTGTACGAGGAAATAAACGAATGAACGAGTTGATGACGTTGCGAGACTTTTTCAGGCATTACTTTCTGACGTTTCTGGGCGGCGTATTCGCTGCGTACTTCTCGTTGGCGTTGGCTGTGGCGCTGGCGTTCGTCACCTATTTTCGGGATGTGCCGATGGCTCAAGTGGGGCTCAAGATCATAGTGGTCGGGGCGCTGCTCATTCTGTTGACGGTCCATAGCAACTTTATGATTTTGCGGGGCCGACCCTCCTGGGTATGGGTGATGGTCGGTATCTACGTCGCCTGTCTACTGTTTGTATTTCCAATGGTTCAGTACCAGCCTCATAAAGTTCTCTATGGGTTGGCGCTGTTATTCCCGTTCCTCGGATTGTTGACACTTAACAGCAAGGTTCAACGAGAGATGCGTACAAAACTCGTTGGAATCCGCCGCCTGCGCCAAGCCGTCATTGCACAACGCAAAGCTCGCTGACTGGGTAGATTCACCACCTACGTTCGCACGTGCGCCACAAATATGTGCAACCCTCGCACCACGGCACCTGCGATGGCGCCGTTTTGGTGCTGTACTGCACCGGGTCTTACGATAAAGCGCAATGACCGCCGCAGTGGCATAAGTCTTGCGCGCGTTGTGTCCATGCCCTGGCTCGCAGGAGGCCGCCGTGTCGATTCATGTCGCGTTGCACCATGTTACGCATTACCGCTATGACCGGGCTGTCGAACTCGGCCCGCAGATCGTGCGTTTGCGCCCGGCCGCCCATAGCCGCACGCGGATTTTGTCCTACGCGCTGAAAGTGCTGCCCGAGCAGCACTTCATCAATTGGCAGCAAGACCCCCAAGGCAACTACCTGGCGCGCCTGGTGTTCCCGGAAAAGACCGATGAACTGCGGATCGAAGTGGACCTGGTCGCTGAGATGGCAGTCTTCAACCCGTTCGACTTCTTTCTCGAACCCTATGCCGAAAAAATCCCCTTCAGCTACGCCGCCGATGAGCAGCGTGAGCTGGCGCCATATCTGGAAACCCTGCCGCTGACGCCGAAGTTTGCTGCCTACCTGGCCGGCATCGACCGCACGCCGTTGCCCGCCGTGGACTTCCTGGTGGGGCTCAACCAGCGCCTGGCCAATGACATTGGCTACCTGATCCGCATGGAACCGGGCGTGCAAACCCCGGAGTTCACCCTGGACAACGCCTCCGGCTCCTGCCGTGACTCGGCCTGGCTGCTGGTGCAATTGCTGCGCAACCTGGGGTTGGCGGCGCGGTTTGTCTCCGGTTATCTGATCCAGCTCACCGCCGACGTCAAAGCTCTCGACGGCCCGTCCGGCACAGAGGTGGACTTCACTGACCTGCACGCCTGGTGCGAAGTGTATTTGCCCGGCGCGGGCTGGATTGGCCTGGATGCCACCTCCGGACTGTTCGCCGGTGAAGGGCATATCCCGTTGGCCTGTAGTCCTGATCCATCGTCTGCCGCGCCAATCAGTGGGCTGGTGGAACCGTGCGAGTGCGAATTCACCCACGAAATGTCGGTAGAGCGCATTTGGGAAGCCCCACGGGTGACCAAGCCCTACACCGAAGAGCAGTGGCTGGCAATTCAGGCGCTGGGCCGGCAGATCGACGGCGACCTGCTCAAGGACGACGTGCGCCTGACCATGGGCGGCGAGCCGACTTTCGTCTCCATCGACGACCCCGACGGCGCAGAGTGGAACACCGCAGCCCTTGGCCCGGACAAACGTCGCCTGTCCGCCGAGCTGTTCCAGCGCATGCGCAAGCACTACGCGCCCAAGGGCCTGGTGCATTTTGGCCAGGGCAAGTGGTACCCCGGCGAGCAACTGCCGCGCTGGTCGCTCAACTGTTACTGGCGTCGAGACGGTGTGCCGATCTGGCACAACAGCGCGCTGATTGCCGATGAGCAAGAGGACTACGGTGCGGATGGCGTGATGGCCGGGCGTTTCCTGGCCAGTGTGGCCGAGCGCCTCAAATTACCGGCGCGTTTTGTGTTCCCGGCCTTTGAAGACAATTTTTACTACCTGTGGCGTGAAGGTGCGTTGCCACAGAACGTCACCGCCCAAGACCCTCGTTTGAATGATGACCTGGAGCGTGAACGCCTACGCAAAGTGTTCAGCCAGGGCCTGGATAAAATCATCGGCCAAGTGCTGCCGCTGGCGCGCACCGCCGCCAATGACCGCTGGCAGAGCGGGCGCTGGTACCTGCGCGATAATCACTGCCGCCTGGTGCCGGGGGATTCGCCGCTGGGCTATCGCCTGCCACTGGCGTCGCAGCCGTGGGTGACGGCGGCGGAGTATCCGTTCGTGCATCCCACCGATCCCAATCAGGATCAACCGCAGCTGCCGACCACCGCGCAATTGCAAAGCCACGGCGAACCCGCGCCGAGCGAGGACCGTGTGCCAGAGGTGGATGAATCCGCCGACTGGCTGACCCGTACCGCGCTGTGTGCCGAAGCCCGTGAAGGGCGGCTGTACCTGTTTATGCCGCCCCTGGAGCGCGTCGAGGATTACCTGGAGTTGGTGGCCGCCATCGAAGCCACCGCTGAAGAGCTGCACTGCCCGGTGCTGCTGGAAGGCTACGAGCCGCCGTTTGATATGCGCCTGAGCAACTTCCGGGTCACGCCGGACCCAGGCGTGATTGAGGTCAATGTGCAGCCGTCTGCGACCTGGGATGAGTTGGTCGAGCGCACCGAGTTTCTCTACGAAGAGGCTCGCCAGACTCGCCTGACCACCGAAAAATTCATGATCGACGGCCGCCACACCGGTACCGGCGGCGGTAACCACTTTGTGCTCGGCGGCGCCACGCCCAAGGATTCGCCGTTCCTGCGCCGCCCCGATTTGCTGCGCAGCCTGATCAGCTATTGGCATAACCACCCATCGTTGTCCTACCTGTTCTCCGGCCTGTTTATCGGCCCGACCTCCCAGGCGCCGCGGGTGGATGAAGCGCGCAACGATGCGCTGTATGAGCTGGAAATCGCCTTCGCACAAATGCCCGAGCCGGGTGAAGAATGCCCGCCATGGCTGGTGGATCGCCTGCTGCGTAACCTGCTGATCGACGTGACGGGCAATACCCACCGCGCCGAATTCTGTGTCGACAAGCTGTACTCGCCCGACGGCGCTACTGGCCGCCTGGGCCTGCTGGAGCTGCGCGCCTTTGAAATGCCGCCCCATGCGCGCATGAGCCTGACCCAGCAATTGTTGCTGCGGGCGCTGGTGGCGCG
The DNA here is from genome assembly GCF_023701505.1 of Pseudomonas sp. SR18. Taxonomy (NCBI): domain Bacteria; kingdom Pseudomonadati; phylum Pseudomonadota; class Gammaproteobacteria; order Pseudomonadales; family Pseudomonadaceae; genus Pseudomonas; species Pseudomonas sp. SR18. The sequence continues at coordinate 35,517 of NZ_JAMQAU010000017.1, forward strand.
GTTCTGGCGTGAGCCTTACGCGCCGCCGAAACTGGCGCGCTGGGGCACCGAGTTGCATGACCGTTTCCTGCTGCCGCATTTTATCGAGCAGGACTTTGCCGACGTGATCGTCGAACTCAACGCCGCCGGTTACCCGCTGCGCGCCGAATGGTTCGCCGCACATCTGGAGTTTCGTTTCCCCAAGGTCGGCGATTACGCCGTCAGCGGTATCGAGCTGGAACTGCGCCAGGCCCTGGAACCCTGGCACGTGCTGGGCGAGGAGGGCGCAGTAGGCGGCACGGTGCGTTATGTGGATTCGTCCCTGGAGCGCCTGCAAGTGAAGTTGAGCGGGTTGCCACCGCAACGCTATCTGCTGACCTGCAACGGCATCCCGGTGCCGCTGCAACCCACCGGGCGCGTCGGCGAGTTTGTCGCGGGCGTGCGTTACCGCGCCTGGCAACCGGCCAACTGTCTGCAACCGACCATCCCGGTGCACGCGCCGTTGGTGTTTGACCTGCTCGACACCTGGATGCAACGCTCGTTGGGCGGTTGTCAGTACCACGTCGCGCATCCGGGCGGACGCAATTACGACAGCTTGCCGGTGAATGCCAACGGCGCTGAGAGCCGGCGGCAGGAGCGGTTTTTCCGCTTGGGGCATACGCCTGGAAAACTGCCGGTGCCAAACCTGGAGATTAATGACGAGCTGCCGATGACTCTGGATCTACGACGTTTCTCCAATAAAAAAGACTGAATGCGATTTCACTGTGCCCTGGGCTTTTGTGGTGAGCGAGCTTGCCTCGCGCGGGGCAAGCCCGCTCACCACAAAAGCCCGGCGACCACAGGGGATTTGCAGTGTTTGTTGAGTTAATCTGAGCCCCTTTGCCTCTGCCGAGCGTTCCATGTCCGACTTGCTCGACCGTTACCCGCTGACTGCGGGCACTTATCACGAACTGCTGGATGGCAGTGGCGCGGTGCGTGCCCATTGGCAGCGCCTGCTCGATCACCTGCAACGCAGCACCCCCGCGCAACTGGCCCAGCGCCAGGCGCTGCTGACGCGGCAGATCCAGGAAAACGGCGTGACCTACAACGTCTACGCCGATCCCAAGGGCGCCGATCGTCCGTGGGAACTGGACCTGCTGCCCCATGTGCTGGCCGCCGATGAGTGGCAGCACCTGTCGGCCGGTATCGCCCAGCGGGCACGCCTGCTCAATGCGGTGCTCGCCGATCTGTATGGCCCGCAACGCTTGATCAAGGAAGGCCTGCTGCCGGCGGAGCTGGTGTTCGGGCATAACAATTTCCTCTGGCCGTGCCAGGGTATCCAGCCACCCGACGGTGCCTTCCTGCACCTGTACGCGGTGGACCTGGCGCGCACACCGGATGGGCGTTGGTGGGTGACGGCCGATCGTACCCAGGCGCCGTCGGGCGCCGGCTATGCGCTGGAAAACCGCACCATCGTGTCCCGCGCCTTCCCGGACTTGTACCGCGACTTGCAGGTGCAGCACCTCACTGGTTTCTTCCGCACGCTCCAGGAAACCCTGGCCCGCCAGGCCCCCGGCGATGACCAGCCACCGCTGATCGTGCTGCTCACGCCTGGCCGTTTCAACGAAAGCTATTTCGAACACCTTTACCTCGCGCGCCAGCTCGGCTACCCGCTGGTGGAAGGCGGCGACCTCACCGTGCGCGACAGCACCGTGTTCCTCAAGACGCTCAGCGGCCTGCGCCGGGTGCACGCGATCATGCGGCGCCTGGACGATGACTTCTGTGACCCGCTGGAACTGCGCACCGACTCGGCCCTCGGCGTGCCGGGCCTGCTGGATGCCGTGCGCCAGGGTAATGTGCTGGTGGCCAATGCCTTGGGCAGCGGCGTGCTGGAATCCCCTGGGTTGCTCGGCTTTTTGCCGAAGATCAACGAATTCCTGTTCGGCGAAACACTGATCCTGCCGTCCATCGCCACCTGGTGGTGCGGCGAAGCGCCGGTGCTCGCAGAAGCCTTGGAGAAACTGCCGGAGCTGCTGATCAAACCCGCGTTCCCCTCGCAGAGTTTCGCCCCGGTATTCGGTCGCGATCTGAACGATGAACAGCGCGACGCCCTGGCCGAACGCATGCGGGCGCGGCCGTACGCCTATGTCGCCCAGGAGCTGGCGCAACTGTCCCAGGCGCCGGTGTGGCACACCGTGGATGACCACCTGCAGCACCGCGCCATCGGCATGCGTGTGTACGCGGTGGCCAGTGACGAGGGCTATCGCGTATTGCCCGGTGGCCTGACCCGCGTGGCCGCCGAGGCCGATGCCGAAGTGGTGTCGATGCAGCGCGGCGGTGCGAGCAAGGACACCTGGGTACTCGGCGAGCGCGCCGCCGGTGGCGAGCAGTGGCGTGCCCAGCGCACGATTGGTGCCCACGACCTGGTGCGCCGCGATCCTTATCTGCCGTCACGGGTGGTGGAAAACCTGTTCTGGTTTGGCCGTTATTGCGAGCGCTGCGATAACAGCGCGCGCTGGTTGCGTATCGTGCTGGCGCGTTACGTCGACGGCGACGATCCCTTGGCGTTGCAGGCGGCGGTGGAGTTGGGCGAAAACCTGCGCCTGCTGCCCGAAGAGGGCGAATTGCCTGAGCGTCTGCTTGGCGCATTGCTCGGCGACGACTGGCCATCGAGCCTGCGCGCCAACCTGCAACGCTTGCAGTGGGCGGCGTCCCAGGTGCGTGGCAAGTTGTCCCGCGAGAACTGGCAGGCGCTGGTGGAGCTGCAACGCGAAGCCATGGAGCTGGAACGTGAAGCGCCGGACTTTGGCGAGCTACTCGATTTTCTCAACCGCCTGGTGATGTCCCTGGCGGCGCTGTCCGGCTTTGCCCTGGACGACATGACCCGTGACGAAGGCTGGCGTTTCCTGATGATGGGGCGGCGCATCGAGCGCCTGCAGTTCTTGAGCAGTAGCCTGGCAGCGTTCCTGCGGGGTGTGGCGGTGTTCGATCAGGCGGGGCTGGAGTGGTTGCTGGAGCTGGGTAACAGCAGCATCACCTACCGCTCGCGCTACCTGGCGGTGCCGCAATTGATCCCCGTGCTCGACCTGCTGCTGTTGGATGAGCAGAACCCCCATGCGGTGCTGTTCCAGCTCAAGCTGGTCAGCCGCACCGTGCGTCGCCTTAATGACGACTTCGGTGTCCCACGGGAAACCGGGCTGGCGCCCTTGGTGGAGTGTTTGGCGCGTTTCGACCTGGGCTGCCTGGAGAACCCGCTGTTTGGCGAGTCCGGCGTACGTGCCGCATTGGACGGTTTGGCCGACCTGCTGCAAGCGGTGGCCGACGAAAGCGGTCAAGTGTCGGATCGCCTGGCTCTGCGCCATTTTGCCCATGTGGATGATGTCAGCCAGCAAACGGTGTCGGTGTAATGAGCGCGCGCTATCAGATTTTTCACGATACCCACTACCACTACGATAGCCCGGTGTCCCTGGCCCAGCAGTTGGCGCACTTATGGCCACGGCCCTGTGCCTGGCAGCGCTGTACCTCGCAGCAACTGGATATCAGCCCGGAGCCGACCTCGCGCCGCGATGAGCTGGACGTGTACGGCAACCCGATCACTCGCCTGGCGTTCGAACGGCCCCATGATGAACTACTGGTCAACGCCGGGCTGACCGTGGAAGTACTGGCGCGGCCCGCACTGGATTTCCAGCAGTCACCGGCCTGGGATCAGACCCGTGACAGCCTGACCTACAGCAGCCAGCCGATGACGGCTGAGCGAATCGAAGCCTGTCGGTATCGCTTTGAATCGCCCTACGTGCACCTGAAAAAAACCTTCGTCGAGTTCTCCGAAAGTTGCTTCCCGCCCGGTGAGCCGTTGCTGTTGGGCGTGCAGGCGTTGATGGAAAAGATCTTCAGCGAATTCACTTTCGATGCCGAAGCCACCCAGGTCGCCACTCCGCTGGTGGAAGTGCTGGAGCGCCGTCGTGGCGTGTGCCAGGACTTCGCCCACCTGATGCTTGCCTGCCTGCGCTCGCGGGGGCTGGCGGCGCGGTATGTCAGCGGTTACCTGCTCACCCAGCCACCGCCCGGCCAGCCACGGCTGATCGGCGCCGACGCGTCCCATGCGTGGGTCTCGGTGTTTTGCCCGGTGTCAGGCTGGGTCGATTTTGATCCGACAAACAATGTGCAGCCGGCACTGGAGCACATCACCCTGGCCTGGGGCCGGGACTTTTCCGATGTGTCGCCGTTGCGTGGGGTGATTCTGGGGGGAGGGAGCCATGACCCGGAGGTGCGGGTGACGGTGATGCCGCTGGAGTAGCGGTTGAGGAGGGTGAGCAGGGTGGGCCTGCTCACCACAAAAGAAATTATTCAGCCGGATCCTTTGGTGTTTCAGTCTCGTCGCTCGTTTCTTCAGCATCGACGTCCGGGTTCAGTGCGCCGGCTTCTTCGTCTGCAGCGGCTTTCTTGCGTTGCAGTTTTTCCTCTTTCTTCTGTTCCTTGGCCAAGTCTCTCTGACGTTTGGCGAAGGAGTAATTAGGTTTGGCCATGGGCGATCCTCTAGGGTCGAAGGTGAGGGTGGCGGCGCGCAGCTGCCTTGGGTCGCTATGGTAGCAGCTTAGCAGCGCGCTTTGCCTTCACTTACCGCAGGCGTACGCGGCCAGCAGGCCGTTGAACAGGTGATTGAGGCGCATGGTTCGGACTCCAGTGGGTGATGGGCCGATCATAGGGAGGTACTGCGACTTTGGCTGGTAGATTGTGTTGATAAGTCTGATAGCCTAAAGTTGTATACAATCTGTTGATTCAGATCATAAGAATTCAAGCCTGTTTGATGCACCCTTATCGCAATCCGCGTTTTTTAAACCCTGCCTTGGAGATTCACATGTTTGCCAAACTCGTTGCTGTTTCCCTGCTGACTCTGGCGAGCGGCCAGTTGCTTGCCGCAGAGTGCAAGGTCACCGTCGACTCCACTGACCAGATGTCCTTCAATACCAAGGAAGTCGTGATCGACAAGAGCTGCAAGACGTTCACTGTCGAACTGACTCACTCCGGCAACCTGCCGAAAAACGTCATGGGCCATAACTGGGTGCTGACCACTGCCGCCAACATGCAACCCGTTGCCACTGAAGGCATGGCCGCTGGCATTGACAAGAACTACCTGAAAGAAGGTGACGACCGCATCATCGCCCACACCAAGATCATCGGTGCCGGCGAGAAAGATTCGGTGACGTTCGATGTGTCGAAGCTGGCAGCCGGGACCGACTACGCGTTCTTCTGCTCGTTCCCAGGCCACATCTCGATGATGAAAGGCACGGTGGTCGTCAAGTAAGACCGCGTTATCGTTCATCGGGGGCAAGCCGAATCGTCGCACCGCCCCTCCCACATTGGATCGCATTTCAAAAGGTGGGAGGGGGCTTGCCCCCGATGACTATCTGACAGTCACTACAAAACTGCCTGACTCACCTCAAGGCGCAAACGGCATCACCCGCTTGTGCTCAGTCTTGCGATACGTCTCGCAGATAATCCTGAACGCTTCCTCGCGCACCGCTTCACCGTGCAGGAACGCGTCAATCTCCGCATAGGTCACGCCATGTGACGCTTCATCCGGCTTGCCTGGCGACAGGTCTTCGAGGTCGGCAGTCGGGATCTTCTCCACCAACGATTCCGGCGCGCCAAAGTGCCGTGCAATCGCACGCACCTGGTTCTTCACCAGCCCGCTCAAAGGCGCCAGGTCGCACGCACCGTCACCGAACTTGGTGAAAAAGCCCATCACCGCTTCCGCCGCGTGGTCGGTGCCAATCACCAGGCCACCGGCCGCGCCGGCGATGGTGTATTGCGCCACCATGCGCATGCGCGCCTTGGTGTTGCCCAGTACGAAATCGCGGGACACCGCCGCCTTGCCTTCGAACGCAGCCACTTCACTGGCCAGGGCTTTCACCGCCGGGCCGATGTTCACGGTGTGGCGCTCGTCCGGCTCGATAAAGTCCACCGAGGCCTGGGCGTCGATTTCGTCGAACTGGGTGTCGTAAGGCAGGCGCACTGCGATAAAACGGTAAGCCTCGTCACCGGTGCTGGCGCGCAGTTCCTGCATCGCACGTTGGGCCAACAGGCCGGCGGTCAGGGAATCGACGCCGCCGCTGATGCCCAGTACCAATGCCTTGAGCCCGGAGTTGCGCAGGCAATCCTGGATAAAAGCCACGCGGCGGGTCACTTCGGCCTCAAGGTCGGCCTGGTTGTTGAACGGCGCTTGCACCTTGAGTTGCTGCGCAATCTCACGCTGTACGGCTTGCATGATTCACTCCTTGCTGGAAATGGCAGGTACTTTGAAAACATGACGCAAATAGGCGACAAAATTCGGGTCGGTGCAGTGGGTCTTGCCCGCTTCATCGGAGATTTTGGCGACGGGCTGACCATTGCACGCGGTCATTTTAAGCACGATGCTCATCGGCTCCACCCCTGGAATATCGCAGGTCAGGTTGGTGCCGATGCCAAAGCTCACATTAATGCGACCGCGCAGCGCCCGGAAAATCTCCAGGGCCTTGGGCAGCGACAGGCTGTCGGAGAACACCAGTGTCTTGCTCATCGGCTCGATCCCCAGCTTGTGGTAGTGGGCGATGGCTTTTTCGGCCCACTGCACCGGGTCACCGGAGTCGTGGCGCAGGCCGTCGAACAGCTTGGCGAAGTACAAGTCGAAGTCGCCGAGAAACGCATCGGTCGTGATGCAGTCGGTCAGGGCAATGCCCAAAAGGCCCCGGTATTCGCGGACCCAGCAATCGAGGGCGGCGATCTGGCTGTCGATCAGGCGCGGGCCGAGTTGCTGGTGGGCCATGATCCATTCGTGGGCCATGGTGCCCAGGGGCTTCATGTCCAGCTCGCGGGCCAGGTGCACGTTGCTGGTGCCGACGAAGCGCCCTGGGAAGTCGTGCTTGAGTACAGTGACCACTTCTTCCTGCACCCGGTACGAGAAGCGCCGGCGCGTGCCGAAGTCGGCCACTTGCAGTTCCGACAGTTCCTCGCTGCTGGCATTCGCCGTCAGCCAGTCGAACTTGCGGTACAGCTGCTCGCGGGCCTGTTCGAGGATCACGGTCTGGTAGCGGTAGCGGTTACGCACTTCGCTGACAATGGCCAGCATCGGCACTTCAAACAGGATCACATGCAGCCACGGGCCGCGCAGGCGAATAAACAACTCGCCGTTCTCGATGCCGGTCTGCACATAACGCAGGTTGAAGCGGAACAGCCCGAGGAAACGCAGGAAGTCCGGCTTCATAAAGCTGATGCGTTCCAGGAAGCCCAATTGGTCCGGACTCAGGCTCAGCTCGGCGAGGCGCTCGATCTGGTAGCGGATCTCCGCCAGGTAGGGGCGCAGGTCTTCACTGTTACGGCAACGAAACTCCCATTCAACTTCCACGTTCGGGTAGTTGTGCAGCACCGCCTGCATCATGGTCAGCTTGTAGAAGTCGGTGTCGAGCAGGTTCTGCACGATGCGATCGGCAAACACACTCTCGCTCATAACGGGAATCTCCAGACGGGTCGGCGTTGGGCGCCGGCCTTTACGCACAATTAAGGAAGGGGGCTAGTGGCGCATAGACCTGTGGGGTTTTGCCAGTGATTTTTTTTGGTGTGGCTACTGGCCTCATCGGGGGCAAGCCCCCTCCCACACTAACTGCATTCACACAGTTTGACTGGTGAACACAGTAAATGTGGGAGGGGGCTTGCCCCCGATGGCTATCTTTCAGGCACTAAATAACCTGCTCCATCATCCACTTCACAAAATCGCGCACCTTGGGCACCTCTGCCGAATGTTCCGGATACGCCAGGTAATACGCATCCTGGCTCGGCATCGCATGCTGCCAGGGAATCACCAGCTTGCCGTCGGCCAATTCCTCTTCCACCAAAAACCGCGGCAACAGCGCCACGCCACAGCCGACCTGCGCTGCACGAATGCACATATAAAAGGTGTCAAAACGCGGCCCGTGGTAGCTGTGTTCAGTCTGGTAACCCTGGCTGGCGAACCAGTCATGCCAGCCCTGGGGGCGCGAGGCGTTTTGCAGCAGCACCAGTTCGCTCAGTTGCGTGGGGTCGGTGAAGGGCGTGGCGGGCAGGCTCTCAGGTGCGCACACCGGCACCAGTTCTTCACTGAACAGCTTCAGGCTCTCGGTGCCGGGGCGTGCGCCCTGGCCGAAGTAGAAGGCCAGGTCGGCCTTGCCTTGCAGCAGTTCGTCCGGCTCCTGCTCGTTGCACAGGTCCAGATGGATCTGCGGGTGACGCAGCCGCCAGCCCTTGAGGCGCGGCACCAGCCAGCGCGCGCCGAAAGTGTAGGGCGTGGACACGCGCAACACTTCGGTCTCGCCGCCGTAGGAGCGCAGGTAATGGGTGGACATCTCCACTTGCGTGAGGATCTTGCGCACTTCCACCAGGTACAGGTCGCCTGCCGGGGTCATCTGCAGGCGGCGACGCACGCGGCGAAACAGCAGGTGTTGCAGCAGTTCTTCCAACTGCGCCACTTGCTTGCTGACCGCGCTCTGCGTGAGGTTCAGCTCTTCGGCGGCGCGGGTGAAGCTCAGGTGGCGGGTGGCGGCTTCGAAACACTGCAGGGCGGTGATCGAGGGCAAATGTCTTTTGTTCAGCACGGCGTGCCTCTTTTTATGCTTTGCATGAATAAACGGAATGATATCTCGCCTAATCGTCGTTTGTTGGCAAGTCTTGGGCCAGCTACAAATAAGGCCTGGATCGCCGTGCGTGGCGCGGTGCGATTTTTTGTCTGCAGATTGAAGGAGTGACCCATGGTTGCCGCATTGCTTGATCGTCTCGGGGTAAACCCGGCGCTGTACCAGGCGGGTAAACAGCCCGTGCATTCGCCGATTGATGGCAGCCGTATCGGCAGTGTGCACTGGGAAGGTGCCGCCGAGGTGGAGCAACAGGTCAGTCGCGCCGAGCATGCATTCGACGCCTGGCGCAAAGTGCCGGCGCCGCGTCGGGGTGAGCTGGTGCGTCAATTCGGCGACGTGCTGCGCGAATACAAGGCCGACCTGGGCGAGTTGGTGTCCTGGGAAGCGGGCAAGATCACTCAGGAAGGCCTGGGTGAAGTGCAGGAAATGATCGACATCTGCGACTTCGCCGTCGGCCTGTCGCGCCAGCTGTACGGCTTGACCATCGCCTCCGAACGCCCGGGCCACCACATGCGTGAAACCTGGCACCCGCTGGGCGTGGTCGGCGTAATCAGCGCTTTCAACTTCCCCGTTGCGGTGTGGGCGTGGAACACCACCCTGGCGCTGGTGTGCGGCAACGCCGTGATCTGGAAACCCTCGGAAAAGACCCCGCTCACCGCCCTGGCGTGCCAGGCGCTGTTCGAGCGCGTGCTGAAGAAATTCGACGGTGCCCCTGAGTATTTGAGCCAAGTGATCATCGGTGGCCGCGATGCCGGCGCCGCGCTGGTGGATGACCCGCGTGTCGCGCTGATCAGCGCCACCGGCAGCACGCGCATGGGGCGCGAAGTGGCGCCTAAAGTCGCCGCACGTTTTGCCCGCAGCATCCTCGAACTGGGCGGCAACAACGCCATGATCCTCGGCCCAAGCGCCGACCTGGACATGGCCGTGCGCGCCATTCTGTTCAGCGCCGTCGGCACCGCCGGCCAGCGTTGCACCACCCTGCGCCGCCTGATCGCCCATGAGTCGGTCAAGGCAGAGATCGTCACCCGCCTCAAGGCCGCGTATTCCAAAGTGCGCATCGGCCACCCGCTGGAAGGCAACCTGATCGGCCCGCTGATCGACAAACACGGCTTCGATAACATGCAGGACGCCCTGGAGCAGGCCTTGAGCGAAGGCGGCAAGGTGTTCGGCGGCAAGCGCCAGTTGGAAGATAAATTCCCCAACGCCTACTACGTGTCGCCGGCGATTGTGGAAATGCCCGAGCAAAGCGACGTGGTGTGCACCGAAACCTTCGCGCCGATCCTCTACGTGGTTGGCTACAGCGATTTCGCCGAAGCCCTGCGCCTGAACAACGCCGTGCCCCAAGGGCTGTCGTCGTGCATCTTCACCACAGACGTGCGCGAGGCCGAGCAATTCATGTCGGCCGTGGGCAGTGACTGCGGCATCGCCAACGTCAACATCGGCCCGAGCGGCGCAGAGATTGGCGGCGCGTTTGGCGGCGAGAAAGAGACCGGTGGCGGGCGTGAGTCGGGTTCGGATGCGTGGCGTGGGTATATGCGTCGGCAGACCAACACCGTGAATTACTCGCTGGAATTGCCGCTGGCCCAGGGCATTACCTTCGACTAAACCACTGTCGAAACGCGGTTAAAAATGTGGGAGGGGGCTTGCCCCCGATTGCAGTGTGTCAGTCAACAGATGTACAGCTGAGCCAGTGCTATCGGGGGCAAGCCCCCTCCCACATGTGACCGCATTGCACATCAAGATTGTTGTTTGTTAGGTCTCACCGGAGTCTGGCAATGGCACTACGCGAAACATGTTTGTGGGAACACCTCACCCCCAGCCGGCCGGATCGCGCCGCGCTCAAGGGCGAGTTGAAAGTGGACGTGTGCGTGATCGGCGCCGGTATTACCGGACTTTCGGCCGCCATTCACCTGCTGGAGCAGGGCAAAAGCGTCGCCGTGCTGGAAGCCCATCGCACCGGCCACGGCGGTTCAGGTCGTAACGTCGGGTTGGTGAACGCCGGGTTGTGGATCCCGCCGGATGACATCGAGGCCGGTTTCGGCGAAGCGGTGGGCAGTCAGCTCAATCGCATGCTTGGCGCAGCACCTTCGCTGGTGTTCAGCCTGATCGACAAATACAACATCGATTGCCAACTGCGCCGCGAGGGCACCTTGCACATGGCGCACAACGCCCGTGGCGAGGCGGATTTGCGCAGTCGTGAAGACCAATGGAAGCGTCGCGGCGCGCCGGTCGAGCTGCTCACCGGCCAGGCCTGCGAGCACGCCACCGGCACTAAAAAGATCGCCGCCGCGTTGCTGGATCGGCGGGCGGGTACCTTGAACCCGATGGCCTACACCTCTGGGTTGGCCAATGCTGCGGTCGGGCTTGGTGGGCAACTGTTCGATCATTCGCCGGTCACCCAATTGGAACGCCAGGGTGCGCAGTGGTCGGTGCAGACCCAGCACGGTGCAGTGCAGGCAGCGCAGGTGGTGATTGCCTCCAATGCCTACACCGAAGGCGAATGGACCGAGCTGCGGCGTAACTTTTTCCCCGGTTATTACTACCAGGTCGCCTCGGCCCCGCTCACCGATGACGCCGCCCGGCAGATACTCCCCGGCGGCCAGGGGTCGTGGGACACGCGCCAGGTCTTGAGCAGCATCCGCCGCGATGCCGAGGGTCGTTTGTTGCTTGGCAGCCTGGGCAATGGCAACCAGAAACCGGCGTGGTTTCTCAAGGCGTGGGCCGATCGGGTGCAGCAGCACTACTTCCCCTACCTCAAATCGGTGCAGTGGGAGTTCACCTGGACCGGCTGCATCGCCTTCACTCCCGATCACCTGATGCGCTTGTTCGAACCGGCCCCTGGCCTGGTCGCCGTCACCGGCTATAACGGGCGTGGCGTGACCACCGGCAGTGTGGTCGGCAAGGCGTTTGCCGACTACTTGTGTCACCAGGATCCCCAGGCCCTGCCGATTCCCTTCGCGCCGATGCAGCCGCTGGCCGGCGTGGGCTTGCGCAGTTGCCTGTATGAGGCCGGGTTCTCGCTGTATCACGCCGGGCAATGCCTGAGGATCGTGATCTGATCAGCGAAATACCGCTCAGAAGCCTGCATTTTCTTAGCCGGCTACTAATCTGTATTGGTGCAGGTCGTAGCAGTTGCGCACTGTAAATGTGCAGTTCCGTTACGCATGCTGTTACAGGTGCAGGGGCTGCGGTTTATCCATCCGGTTGCAGGTGGCACCTGCCAGGGTTGTACTTTTTAAGGGGGTTGGTTGCACCTCTGTAGGCTAGACGGTTGCACGTGCTGGCGAGTCGAGTCGAAACGCCAGTAATAACAATGACACGGTGTCTTTTTGAAGAATAAAAACGTAATGGCACGGGGCTTGCTCTGAGCTTTCAGTGAAAAGTTTGAATGCAAGTTGTCGTGCCAAAAATCAAAAATATCGGAGCACCACTCATGTCCCAGACGTTTTACAAGAAAGGTTTTCTGGCCCTCGCCGTTGCAGCGGCGCTGGGTGTTTCTACGTTTGTTCAAGCTGATGTGAAGATTGGCGTAGCGGGGCCCATGACGGGCGCCAACGCCGCTTTCGGTGAGCAGTACATGAAGGGTGCCCAAGCGGCAGCCGATACGATCAACAAGGCTGGCGGCATCAACGGCGAGAAAATCGTGCTGGTTGCCGGCGACGATGCGTGTGAGCCAAAACAAGCCGTGGCCGTGGCCAACCGCCTGGCTGACCAGGACAAAGTGATCGGCGTGGTCGGGCACTTCTGCTCGTCCAACACCATCCCAGCCTCCGAGGTGTATGACGAAGCGGGCATCATCGCCATCACCCCAGGCTCCACCAACCCACAAGTTACCGAACGCGGCCTGGGCGCCATGTTCCGCATGTGCGGGCGTGACGACCAGCAGGGCATCGTCGCCGGCGACTACATTGTCGACGTGCTCAAAGGCAAGAAAGTCGCGGTCATCAATGACAAGGACACCTACGGCAAAGGCCTGGCCGACGCCACCGCTGCCCAGTTGACCAAGCGCGGCGTCAAGCCGGTGCTCGAAGAAGGCCTGACCCGTGGCGAGAAAGACTTCAGCGCCCTGGTGACCAAGATCCGTTCCACCGGCGCGGACGTCGTGTACTTCGGCGGCCTGCACCCGGAAGCCGGCCCGCTGGTTCGCCAGATCCGTGAAGCCGGCCTCAAGGACGTCAAGTTCATGTCCGATGACGGCATCGTGACTGACGAACTGGTGGCCACCGCTGGCGGCAAGCAGTACGTCGATGGCGTGTACATGACCTTCGGCGCCGACCCGCGCCTGCTGCCGGACAGCAAGGCTGTGGTGGAAGAGTTCCGCAAAAATGGCACCGAGCCCGAAGGCTACACCCTGTATGCCTACGCGTCGGTCCAGGCCCTGGCTGCCGGCTTCAACGGTGCCAAGTCCAACAAAGGCGAAGACGCCGCCAAATGGCTCAAGGCCAACCCGGTCCAGACCGTGATGGGCAAGAAGGAATGGGACGGTAAAGGCGACCTGAAAATCTCCGACTACGTGGTTTACCAGTGGGATAAAGAAGGCAAGTACCACCAGTTGGAAAAGCAGAAGTAATCCATGTGGGAGGGGCTTGCCCCCGATGCGGTGGGTCAGTTGAACAACTGTTGACTGACACTCCGCTATCGGGGGCAAGCCCCCTCCCACAAGGGGACCGTGTTCTGATCGAGATCTGTCTTTTCCTCCAGAAGCGCCGCACACCCACCGGTGTGCAGGTGCTCACCGCGTGAGATTGCGTTATGGATGGTATTTTCCTGCAGCAACTGGTCAACGGCCTGACCCTCGGGTCGGTCTATGGCCTGATCGCCATCGGCTACACAATGGTCTATGGCATCATTGGCATGATCAACTTCGCCCACGGCGAGGTTTATATGATTTCCGCTTACCTCGCGGCGATCAGTCTGGCACTGCTGGCTTACTTCGGCATCGAATCCTTCCCGCTGCTCATTCTCGGCACTCTGATCTTCACCGTGGTTGTCACCGGCGTGTACGGTTGGGTCATCGAGCGTGTCGCCTATAAACCACTGCGTAACTCCACCCGACTGGCCCCGCTGATCAGCGCCATCGGTATCTCCCTGATCCTGCAGAACTACGCGCAGATCGCCCAGGGTGCGAAACAACAAGGCATTCCAACCCTGCTGGCTGGCGCCTGGCGCGTCGACATCGGCACCGGCTTCGTGCAGCTCACGTACACCAAGGTATTCATCCTCGTGGCGGCCTTCGCCGGTATGGCGTTGCTCACCTACATCATCAAGTACACCAAGCTCGGTCGCATGTGCCGCGCAACCCAGCAAGACCGCAAGATGGCTTCGATCCTGGGCATCAACACCGACCGCGTGATCTCCTACGTGTTTGTCATCGGTGCCGCCATGGCCGCATTGGCCGGCGTGCTGATCACCCTCAATTACGGCACTTTCGACTTCTATGCCGGCTTCATCATCGGCATCAAGGCATTTACCGCAGCGGTACTCGGCGGCATCGGCTCCCTGCCTGGGGCGATGTTGGGCGGGATCATCCTGGGTATTTCCGAGTCGCTGTTCTCGGGGTTGATCAACTCTGACTACAAAGACGTATTCAGTTTCTCCCTGCTGGTGGTGATTCTGATTTTCCGTCCCCAGGGCCTGCTGGGTCGCCCGCTCGTGGCTAAGGTGTAAACATGTCTGCTGCCAAACCTATCGATATCAAGAAAAGTGTCGTCGATACGATCCTTGCCGGGCTGATTTCGCTGATCGTGTTCGGTCCGATCGTCGGCGTGGTCCTCGACGGCTACAGCTTCAACCTGGAACCCGCGCGCGTGGCCATCCTGGTCGCCATCGTGATGGTCGGGCGCTTTGCCCTCAGCCTGTTCCTGCAAACCCCCAAGGGCGTGAAGATTCTGCAGGGCTTCGAGAGCAGTGGTTCCGGCGTGCATGTGCTGCCACCGGACTACAAGTCGCGGCTGCGCTGGATCATCCCGGCATTGATCGTGATCGCCATCGTGTTCCCGATCTTCGCCAACAAGTACCTGCTGACCGTGGTGATCCTCGGCCTGATCTACGTGTTGCTCGGCCTGGGCCTGAACATCGTGGTTGGCCTGGCCGGCTTGCTTGACCTGGGTTACGTGGCGTTCTACGCCATCGGCGCCTACGGCCTGGCGCTGGGTTATCAGTATCTCGGCCTGGGTTTCTGGAGCGTGCTGCCCCTGGCGGCCATCGCGGCGGCGCTGGCGGGGTGCATACTCGGCTTCCCGGTATTGCGAATGCACGGTGACTACCTGGCCATCGTGACCTTGGGTTTCGGTGAGATCATCCGTCTGGTGCTCAATAACTGGCTGTCGTTCACCGGTGGCCCGAACGGCATGCCGGTGCCTTCACCGACGTTCCTCGGCCTGGAGTTCGGGCGCAAGGCGAAGGAGGGCGGGATTCCGTTCCACGAATTCTTCGGCCTCGATTACAACCCCAACATCAAGTTCATGTTCATCTACATCGTGCTGTTCCTGGTGGTGCTGGCTGTGCTGTACATCAAGCACCGCCTGACGCGCATGCCGGTCGGCCGCGCCTGGGAAGCCCTGCGTGAAGATGAAATCGCCTGCCGCTCCATGGGTCTGAACCACGTGCTGGTCAAACTCTCGGCGTTCACCATCGGCGCTTCCACGGCGGGGTTGGCCGGGGTGTTTTTTGCCAGCTACCAGGGCTTCGTCAACCCGTCGTCGTTCACGTTCTTCGAGTCGGCGCTGATCCTGGCCATCGTGGTCCTGGGCGGCATGGGCTCGACGGTCGGCGTGGTGATCGCGGCGTTCGTGCTGACCGTGGCGCCGGAGTTGCTGCGCAGCTTCTCGGAGTACCGCGTACTGCTGTTTGGCGTGTTGATGGTGGTGATGATGATCTGGCGACCACGCGGCTTGATCCGGATCAGCCGTACTGGTGTGACCCCACGTAAAGGAGTGGCGCCATGAGCAAGGAAGTCGTCCTGTCCGTGGAACATTTGATGATGCACTTTGGTGGCATCAAGGCCTTGAGCGATGTGAGCCTCAAGGTCGAACGCAACTCGATCTTCGCCCTGATCGGCCCTAACGGCGCCGGCAAAACCACGGTGTTCAACTGCCTCACCGGGTTTTACAAAGCCAGCGGCGGCAAGATCGAACTCAACGTGCGTGGCAAGCAGACCAACGTGATTCAGCTGCTGGGCGAGCGCTTCAAGGCCGTCGACTTTGTGTCGCCGAAAAGCTTCCTCAGCCGCGTGTACTACAAGATGTTCGGCGGCACCCATCTGGTCAACCGTGCAGGTTTAGCGCGGACGTTCCAGAACATTCGCCTGTTCAAGGAAATGTCGGTGCTGGAAAACCTGCTGGTGGCCCAGCACATGTGGGTCAACCGCAACATGCTCGCAGGCATCCTCAACACCAAGGGCTACCGCAAGGCCGAAAGTGACGCGCTGGATTGCGCGTTCTACTGGCTCGAAGTGGTCGACCTGGTGGACTGCGCCAACCGCCTGGCCGGTGAGCTTTCCTACGGCCAGCAGCGCCGCCTGGAAATCGCCCGCGCCATGTGCACCCGGCCGCAGATCATCTGCCTGGACGAACCCGCCGCAGGCCTCAACCCCCAGGAAACCGAAGCCCTCAGCGCGATGATTCGCCTGCTGCGCGACGAACACGACCTCACGGTGGTGCTGATCGAACACGACATGGGCATGGTGATGAGTATTTCCGACCACATCGTGGTGCTGGACCACGGCAACGTAATCGCCGAGGGCGGGCCGGAAGCAATCCGCAACGACCCGAAAGTGATTGCCGCTTACCTGGGCGCCGACGAAGAGGAGCTGGTATGAGCGGGCCTATCCTCGAAATGAAAGACCTGGACGTGTTCTACGGCCCGATCCAGGCCCTGAAAAAAGTCTCGCTGCACATCAATGAAGGCGAAACCGTCAGCCTGATCGGCTCCAACGGCGCGGGCAAATCCACGCTGCTGATGTCGATTTTCGGCCAGCCTCGCGCCGAGTCGGGGCAGATTCTGTACAACGGCGTCGACATTACCCACAAGTCGTCCCACTACATCGCCTCCAACGGCATCGCACAGTCGCCGGAAGGGCGGCGGGTATTCCCTGACATGACCGTCGAGGAAAACCTGCTGATGGGCACCATCCCGATTGGCGACAAGTACGCCCAGGAAGACATGCAGCGCATGTTCGAGCTGTTTCCAAGGCTCAAGGAGCGGCGTACCCAGCGGGCCATGACCATGTCCGGCGGCGAGCAGCAAATGCTCGCCATCGCCCGTGCACTCATGAGCCGGCCCAAGCTGTTGCTGTTGGACGAGCCAAGCCTGGGCTTGGCGCCGATTGTGGTGAAGCAGATCTTCGCCACCCTGCGCGAACTGGCGGCCACCGGGATGACCATCTTCCTGGTGGAGCAGAACGCCAACCACGCACTGCGCTTGTCGGACCGGGCGTATGTGATGGTCAACGGCGAGATTCGCCTTACAGGCACGGGTAAGGAGCTGCTGGTGAACGAGGAAGTGCGCAACGCCTACCTCGGCGGGCACTGATCTAAATCACAACTCAGCACCTCTGTGGGAGGGGGCAAGCCCCTCCCACATTTGTTTTGTGGGTGTTCACAAGGCCGATCCAAAATTGTGGAAAACAAATCCAGCCCTCCTCCAAAGCGCGACATATAGCCGCCGCAAATCCCTGTTTTGTCACACTTTTGACTTGTCCCCATCCACTGTGGAACCGGCTGTGGGTAACGTGGGAGTAGCTGGCTGAACGCCTTTAAAACCGTGGCCTGCAGCGCGTCGGTTGTTTTTTGATCAGGCGCTTTTTGGCGACCGGCCAAGGGGTTTGTCAACCTGTTTAAAGACACAGGTATATGACCGAAATATGACCCTTCAGCCTGTGGATAAGTCTGTGATTAAACTCTGGAAAGACCTCCGCAGAGGCCGGAATGACTGGCCTGGAGCCATCGTCTGAATTTTCCCTGTGTCGATAGGCCTACATACGCCCTCGTGAAGGTCAAGCAAAAAACTTTCTAAAACCGCCTGAAAGCCTTGTACACAGCGGCTTGCGGTGTTTTGCACTTGCCCCCAAAGACTGTGGGCGCAGTTGTGGATAACCTGCGCGTATATGGCTGCAGGCCACGGTTCATATAGCGTTGCTTGAAGTGATCAAAAAACGATCAGTTGTAGATTGGGCGGTGCGCTTAGCGGTTGCCGCGAAGGCGGTGTAAGGGCATTCTGCTGGCTGTTTTTTTTTCCGATGCCCGCAAGGAGAACACCATGTCCGACACGCTGTTTATTACTGGCGCAACCTCAGGTTTTGGCGAAGCCTGCGCCCGTCGTTTTGCTGACGCCGGTTGGAAACTGGTGCTCACTGGCCGTCGTGCCGAACGTTTGAATGCCTTGGTTGAAGAGCTTTCCAAGCAGACTGAAGTGCACGGCCTGGTCGTGGACGTGCGTGACCGCAAAGGTATGGAAGACGCCATTGCCAGCCTGCCGCCGTCGTTCGCCACACTGCGTGGCCTGATCAACAACGCCGGCCTGGCCGTGGGCACTGATCCTGCGCCCAAGTGCAGCCTCGACGATTGGGAAACCATGGTCGACACCAACATCAAAGGGCTGCTGACCACGACCAATCTGCTGCTGCCGCGCTTGATCGCTCACGGGCGTGGCGCCGGAATCATCAACCTGGGGTCTATCGCCGGTAACTACCCTTACCCTGGCAGCCACGTATATGGCGGCTCCAAGGCGTTCGTGAAGCAGTTCTCGCTGAACCTGCGTTGCGACCTGCAAGGCACCGGCGTGCGCGTGACCAATATCGAGCCAGGCCTGTGTGAGAGCGAGTTCTCGCTGGTGCGTTTCGGTGGGGACCAGGCGCGTTACGACGCCACCTACGCTGGCGCTGAGCCGATCCAGCCGCAGGACATTGCCGACACGATCTTCTGGGTGATGAACACCCCGGCGCACGTCAACATCAACCGCTTGGAGCTGATGCCGGTGAGCCAGACCTGGGCTGGTTTTGCGATTGAGCGGGGCGGTAAGTAAGTAGGACTTTAAGTCGAGGCGAGGCTATCGGGGGCAAGTCGAATCGTCGCGCCGCCGATGAGCATGGGCATCTACACAACTTCCGGAGGATGCTCAATCTATGGCAAATGGGCTGTTGTGGTGAGCGGGCAAGCCCGCTCACCACAGGATTCTGTGTCAGCCTTTAAGAGTTGTGTAGATACTCATGCCCCGATGAGGCTCTGAAGGTCAGCGCAGATGCTGAATCAGGCCCTGATAGCAGGTCGCCAAGTGATAAGGCGTCGTCGACGGCATGTCCCGTCGGCTCACGGCACCGTTGGCATCCAGGCATTCATGCCAACCTCTGTCATGCAGGAAATGCTCTTGCAGCGCCAGCAACTGGCGCTGTAACACCGCCTCACTGCCCGGCCGCAAGGTCAGCGCCCGCAGGTATTCCGCCTGGGCCCAGATGCGCTGGGTGGCGTCACGCACACTGCCGTCCAGGCTAAGCATGCCGCTCACCGCGCCGCTTAACTTGTCCACACCCTTCTGCTCGGCGTAGGCAAATGCCCGAGTCAGTGAGGCATGCAACGGCGTGCCGCGTAAGAAGGGGGACGATTCCAGCAAGAAGAACCACTCGAACTGATGCCCTGGCTCGAACCAGTTATCCACAGCGCCCAGCGGTTTTTCCATCATCACGCCATGCTGGCGGTCGATGAAGCGCTGTTGCATGGCCGTCGCCAAGGTCAGCAACGCCGCTTGTACCTCGGCGTCTTCGCGCACCGCGAGGGTGGCGAGAAAGCCTTCGGCCAGGTGCATCAACGGGTTTTGCAGCGGGCCGGACTTGAGGGACGACCAATTACGCTCAAGCACCGCCTCGTAAAGGCCATCGCCGGTGGCGAAACGCTCAGCGACCACTTCAAGGGCCGCGTTGAGTACCGATTCGACCAACGGTTCGCGCACTTTGGCCCAGTAGTGGGCGCAGGCGAAGATGATGAAGGCGTGGGTGTAGAGGTCTTTGCGCTTATCCAGCGGCTGCCCGGCCGGGTCTATGCTGTAGAACCAGCCGCCGTGCTCGGCGTCGTGGAAGTGCCGTTGCAGGGAACGGAACAGCGCAGCGGCACGCTCTTCGGCGAAGGCCGCGTCGGGTTCGCCGATCAGGCTGGCGAACAGGTATAACTGCCGCGCGCAGGCCATGGCGCGGTAGCGTTGCGGCGGCAAAGGCCGATGATCGGCATCCAGCGCCTCATAGGGCAGCGCCAACTCGGCATTCCAGCCCGGGCCCTGCCAGAGCGGCACGATCAGGGTGTGGAAATGGGTGAGTACGGAATTCAACGTAGGCTGGGAAGCGATGGGCATTGGCTGGCGTCGTCACGGCAGGGGTGTAGGCGCGCATGGTAGCAGGCTTGGGAACGGTGTTGTCTGTGCCACCGCTATCGGGGGCAAGCCCCCTCCCACATTTGTCCGCGATGAATCCCTAAAGCGCGCCGCAGATCAGCCCGCCAGCAACCAAACCCCAGTCGCCGCCGAAGCCGCCCCGGCTACCCGCACCAACGGCGCCGCCGCAGCCGGCAGAAAACGCACCACGGCATACCCGGCCGCGTGCAATGCAGCGGTCGCGCCGACGAACCCAGCGGCATACGCCCAAGGGTTGGACATCTCCGGCAGTTCCAGGCCATGGGCGACCCCATGGAACAGCGCAAACAACGCCGTAGCGCCCACCGCCATGAACAGCGGCGGACGCACCGCCAGCGCCACAGCCAGGCCCAGTGCGAGCACCGACGCGGCAATCCCGCTTTCCAGCGCCGGCAATGCCAGGCCTTCAAAACCCAACACGCCGCCAATCAGCATGGTGCCGACAAAGGTGCACGGCAGGGCCCAACGGGCGGCGCCTTTCTGCTGCGCTGCCCACAGGCCGACGGCAATCATGGCCAGCAAGTGATCGATGCCGCCCAATGGGTGGCTGATACCGGCCACCAGGCCATTGTCGCCATGACCCGGATGCGCGAAGGCCAACGCCGGGGCGAGCAGCAGGACGGCAGCGGCGAAGAGTTTGTTGAGGCTCATAGACAGGTTCCTTATGGGTTGATCAGGCGGCGGTGGTCAGCAGGCCCTGGCGTTCGATAAAGGCGACAATCTCGTCCAGGCCGACGCCGGTTTTCTGGTTGCTGAACACAAAGGGTTTACCGTTGCGCATGCGCTGGGTGTCGCTGTTCATCAGCTCCAGCGACGCGCCGACCAGCGGCGCGAGGTCGATCTTGTTGATCACCAGCAGGTCGGATTTGCAGATGCCTGGGCCGCCTTTGCGCGGCAGTTTGTCGCCAGCCGACACATCGATCACATAGATCGTCAGGTCCGACAGTTCCGGGCTGAACGTGGCCGAGAGGTTGTCCCCACCGGACTCCACCAGAATCAGGTCCAGGCCGGGAAAGCGACGGTTGAGTTGGTCGACCGCCTCCAGGTTGATCGAGGCGTCTTCACGGATGGCCGTGTGCGGGCAGCCGCCGGTTTCTACGCCGATGATGCGCTCGGGCGCCAGGGCCTGGTTGCGCACCAGGAAGTCAGCGTCTTCGCGGGTATAGATGTCGTTGGTAACCACCGCCAGGTTGTAGCGGTCGCGCAGCGCGAGGCACAGGGCCAGGGTCAGGGCGGTTTTGCCGGAGCCGACCGGGCCGCCGATGCCGACGCGCAGGGGTTGTGTGTTCATGTGCTTCTCCAAATAAAGCGCTCCTAGGAACGGAACAGGCGGCTGTACTGGCGCTCATGGGCCATGCACGCCAGGGACAGGCCGAACGCGGCGCTGCCGAAATGATGGGGGTCGATGCGGGCGGCATCCTGCTGGGCCTGTTGCAGCAGCGGCAGCAGCTCACTGGTCAGGCGTTGGGCGGCTTGTTGGCCCAGGGGCAGGGTTTTCATCAGCACGGCCAGTTGATTTTCCAGCCAGCTCCACAGCCAGGCGGCGAGGGCGTCGTCGGGGCTGATGGCCCAGGCGCGTGCGGCCAGGGCCCAGCCCAGGGCCAGGTGGGGTTCGCTGCGTTGCTCAAGAAAGGTGCGGGCTGCGCTGTCCAGCTCCGGCAGACCGTTGAGCAATTGGTGCAAGGAGTAGCCCATCTGGCGGCTTTCTTGATACAGCTCGCGGGTCTCGCGGCTGGCCTGGTGCGCTTCGCACAGTTGCGAGAGTGTCGGCCAATCCTGCTCGGCTGCAGCGCGGCAATGGGCGAGCAGCAGCGGCGCTTCGAAACGCGCCAGGTTCAGCAGCAACTGGTCGCTGATCCAGCGGCGAGCGCTGGCGGCGTCCTTCACGCGGCCATTCTCCACGGCCATCTCCAGGCCTTGGGAATAGCTGTAGCCGCCAATCGGCAATTGCGGACTGGCCAGACGCAGCAGCGCCCAGGCTGGGTTCATAAACGCACGCCGAACTGGTGCAGCTTGGGCGGATAGTTGAAATCTTCATCGCCATGGCGTGAATGATGGTGACCACCGCCATAGGCACCGTGCTCCGGCTGGAATGGCGCTTCGATCGTCTGCGTGGTGGCGCCCAGCTGTTCAAGCATGGCCTTGAGGACATAGTCATCAAGCAGGCGCAGCCAGCCATCACCAACCTGCAACGCCACGTGGCGGTTACCGAGGTGATAGGCGGCGCGGGTCAGTTCAAACGCGTTGGCGCAGGTGACGTGCAGCAGTTGTTCAGGCCGCGCGCAGACACGTACGACACGTCCGTCTTCCGCCTGTAGGCATTCGCCATCGTGCAACGGTGGCTGGCCACGCTCCAGAAACAAGCCGACGTCTTCACCGTCGGCACTGAAACAGCGCAAGCGGCTCTTGCTGCGTGCTTCGAAGTTCAGCAGCAACTCAGCGGCCCAGAGGGCTTGGGGGGCGATTCGGCGGTGGATCACCAGCATCAGGAAGCTTCCAGCTATGAGCGATGAAACAGCTAGAGCAAGGGGCTTGCCAACCCGGAGGGTGAGTAGGAATTGCTTGTAGGACGGCCCTTTGATGCCACTAAACAGGGCGTTTAAAGAGTCGAGAGCTGACCCAAAATGGTGCGCGCTATTGCTGGTCGCACCTGTTGTGAGCGTTTCGGATTTGTCCTACGTGATATGGGGATTCGGCGTTCATCGCGTTACGTAAGGAATCATTAGGCTTTGCGCCCTGTTTAATTCCCTGCGACGTTCATCATGTTCAAATCATTATGTTGTTTAGTCATTGTCAGCCTGTCTTTTGTTGTGTCATCCGCTTCGGCCAACTTTCAGCCTCGTCCTGCCTTCGCGTCGTCACTTAAAAGCGAAGCAATCGAGAACGTGATCGACCGCGCGCATGAGTTGCTGGGCACGCCCTACAAATGGGGCGGCACTTCCGCGAAGCAAGGGTTCGATTGCAGCAGTTTCCTGGTTTACCTGTTCAAGACCGAAGCCAATATCCAGATCCCGCGCACGACCGCGGCGATGCACCGATCGACGGCCGCTACCATCCAGCGCAGTGCGCTCAAGCCCGGCGATGCGGTGTTCTTCAAGGGTAATGTGCGCGGCCAGGTCAGCCATGTGGGTCTCTATATAGGCCAGGGCAAATTCATTCATTCGCCGCGCACCGGCAAGACCGTGCGTATCGATTCGCTGAGCAACAGCTACTGGAACAAGAACTACACCACCGCCAAGCGTTTCCATTCGGCGGGTTGATCGGCTTACTCGGTGCTGCCCAGGCCCTGCCAGTGCTTGAGGCCGATAAAGATAAAGCGCAGTTGCTGGGTGATTTTCGCCTGTGGCGTGAGATGGGCCGGCAAGGCATGCGCCGGTGGGTCGATGATGTCGGGGAGGGTGGCGAACACGCTTTTGACGATCAGGTCGGCCATCACGTGCAGGCCCTCGCTGTCCAGGTGCTGCAACTTGGGCATCAGGGTCAGGTCGGCCGCCAGGTCATGGGTGATGTCTTCGCGCAAAGCGCTGATGGCTTGGCGCACGGCGAGGCAGCCGCCATATTGCTCGCGGGCCAGGAACAGGAATTGCGAACGGTTGGCCGTGACCACATCGAGAAAGATCCGCACCGAGGCGTCGATGATGCCGCCCATCACGAACTCGTTGTGGCGCACCAGGCGAATGGTCGCGCGAAAGGTCTGGCCGACTTCACTCACCAGGACGAGCCCAAGCTGGTCCATATCGGCAAAATGGCGATAGAAACCGGTGGGCACAATGCCGGCCGTCTTGGCCACTTCCCGCAGACTCAGGCTGCCAAACCCACGGCCACACTCCATCAGATGGCGGGCAGCGTCCATCAGGGCAAGGCGGGTCTGTTGCTTCTGTTCGGCGCGGGGCAGCATGGGCGGGGGCTTTGTCGGCAAGTACAGCGACGCACTCTAGCAAAACAGCTCTGTTGGCGTCGAACTTGGCGGGGCAGGCGAGCGTGACAGGTTCTACAAAAGGTCAAAAGCCCGATCAGGTGATCGGGCTTTTTTCTGGGCTACCATAGGGTTAGCTCTGTGCTTGATTTTGTTCTTTCAGGCGATCCGAACCATCTTCGGCAACACCTTCAGCGTAGGCGCGCTTGCTGATTTGATCGGCACCATCTTCAACCAGACCATTCTCATGCAGGCGATCGCTGCCGTTTTCGGTCAGGCCTTCGGCGTGAGCGCGTTTGCTGATCTGATCCGAACCGTTTTCTGCAACAGCGCCTTTGGCGTAGTCACGGGCATCTTCTTCTTGCGAACCGCTACGGGCCAGGGTCTGGCTGAAGTGCACGGCGTCGGCTTTGACTTGAGGGGTGACTTGTTCAGCGGCTGGCAGGGCAAAAGCGCTGGAGGCCAGGATGGACAACAGGACGGTAGCGAGTACTTGGCGTTTCATGATGGTTGCTCCTTGGGAGGGCGATAAAGTGGGTACAGGACTAATGCTACTCTCGATATGTCGATATAAAAGTTCATAAACACAATGGTAATAATCAACAGAATTGATTGTTCCTTGCGGAGGCTCTAGACCGGACCTCTCAAGCACGCGGTTTTGCACCGTGGTGGGTATTTTCGACACGAACCTGGGTAACAATGGTGCGCCGTCGATGATCGGATTTGTCTGGTTGATCAGGAAAATGGCTTTTTGAGACTAAATCGGCCACTGGGTTAAACCCCCGGACGGTTTACCAGTCGTACCCTTATTGAGCTGTAGTTCAGCTAGTCGTGTTGAGGAGTCCTGTGCAATGACGCGCACTCGTAAAATCGTCGCCTGGAGCTGCGCCAGCTTCGTTCTGTTAATCGCCGTAGCGGTCCTGGTCCTGGTGTTTTTTGACTGGAACCGCATCAAGCCGCCCCTCAATGCCAAAGTTTCCGAAGAACTGCATCGCCCGTTTGCCATCAATGGCAACCTCGCCGTGGTGTGGCAGCGCGAGCCCGATGAAGGCGGTTGGCGTGCCTGGGTGCCATGGCCCCACGTGATCGCCGAAGACCTGACCTTGGGCAACCCCGATTGGTCGAAAAAACCGCAGATGGTCACGCTGAAAAAAGTCGAGCTGCGTATTTCGCCCCTGGCGCTGCTGGTGCAGCACGTGGTGATTCCGCGTATCGACCTCACCGAACCGAGCGCCGCGTTGCAGCGCCTGGCCGATGGCCGGGCCAATTGGACCTTCACGTTCGACCCTAAGGACCCGAATGCCGAACCCTCCAACTGGGTGGTGGACATCGGCGCCATCGGTTTCGATAAAGGCCACGTGACCCTCGACGACCAGACCCTCAAGACCCAGCTCGACGTGATCATCGACCCCCTGGGCAAACCGATCCCGTTTGGTGAAATCGTCGGTGATGCCGATGCCAGGAAGGCCCTGGAAAAAGGCTCCGCGCCCCAGGACTATGCGTTCGCCCTCAAGGTCAAAGGCCAGTACCACGGCCAGAAGCTGGATGGCACCGGCAAAATCGGCGGCCTGCTGGCCCTGCAGGACGCGGCCAAGCCGTTCCCGCTGCAGGCCCAGGTCAAGATCGCCGACACCAGCATCGCCCTGGCCGGGACCTTGACCGACCCGCTCAACCTCGGCGCCCTCGACCTGCGCCTGAAACTGTCCGGCAGCAGCCTGGGCAACCTGTACCCGCTGACCGGCGTCACCCTGCCGGACTCGCCGGCCTACGCCACCGACGGCCACTTGATCGCCAAGCTGCACGAGGCCAGCGGCGCGTCCTTTCGTTACGAAAACTTCAACGGCAAGATCGGCAACAGCGATATCCACGGCAACCTCGGCTACGTCGCCAGCCAGCCACGGCCCAAGCTCAGCGGCGCGCTGGTGTCCAACCAGTTGCTGATGACTGACTTGGCCCCCTTGATTGGCGCCGACTCCAACGCCAAGCAAAAGGCCCGTGGCGGCGAAAGCAAGCAGCCGGCGACCAAAGTGCTGCCAGTGGAAGAGTTCCGCACCGAACGCTGGCGCGACATGGACGCCGACGTGGAATTCACCGGCAAACGCATTGTGCACAGTGCCGAGTTGCCCTTCACTGACCTCTACACCCACGTTGTGCTCAATGACGGCGAGCTAAGCCTGGAACCCCTGCGTTTCGGCGTTGCCGGCGGCAAGCTCGATGCGCAGATCCGCCTGAATGGGCGCATCACGCCGATGGAAGGTCGCGCCAGGCTGACCGCACGTAACTTCAAGCTCAAGCAACTGTTCCCGACCTTCGAGCCGATGAAAACCAGCTTCGGTGAACTCAACGGCGATGCCGATATTGCTGGGCGCGGCAACTCCGTGGCGGCGCTGTTGGGCAGTTCCAACGGTGACCTGAAGATGCTGATCAACGACGGCGCCATCAGCCGTGGCCTGATGGAAATTGCCGGGCTCAACGTCGGCAACTATGTGGTGGGCCGTTTGTTCGGCGACAAGGAAGTGAAGATCAACTGTGCGGCGGCGGACTTCGGCATCAAGACCGGCCTGGCGACCACGCGGCTGTTTGTGTTCGATACCGAGAACGCCATCATCTACGTCGACGGCACCGCGAACATGGCCACCGAACAGTTGGACCTGACCGTCACGCCGGAATCCAAAGGCTTCCGCCTCTTCTCCCTGCGCTCGCCGCTTTACGTGAACGGGCCGTTCATCAAGCCCAATGCCGGCGTGAAGGCTATTCCACTGGCCTTGCGCGGCGCCGGCATGGTGGCACTGGGTGTGATCGCCGGTCCTGCCGCCGGGTTGCTTGCGCTGGTCGCCCCAAGTGGCGGCGAGCCCAACGAATGTGCACCGCTGTTGCAGCAGATGAAAGAAGGCAAGGCGCCAAAGACGGTGAAAGGCTGATCGTCGAAATTGTCGGAAAAGGCGACCGTTGGGTCGCCTTTTTTATGGCCGTGCCGTAAGCATGATCCTGGTTTTGTGTAGCCCATTTCTGAAGTGCTGAAACCGCCTCTGATTCCCCTTACGCCTCCTGGCTTGCCTTCCTATAGTCGGCCGCGACTGTTAATAGGAGATGTAATCCATGCAGGGACCCTACGCATTTATCAATGAGCGACCCCAGCCTTATCCATTGCTCAAACTCAGTCTTTCTCTAGGCTTTCATACACAAGCGAAGTTCGACATCGTCAACCAACATATCCGCAATGTCGTGGTATTGCCTGGGCAGTTGGTGATCATTCCAGATGCGCGTACGGCATCTTGTACCGCTGAAGAAGCACAGCTGATGCGCTCCGCGCAGAACATAAAACAGGCGTTGATGGCGCACTCTGCAAGCGATCAGTTTCTGATCAAAAACTACGATCAGCTACAGGCAATCATGTCCCATGCCTCACTCGCCATCGGGAGCGCCAGCAGCACCTGGAGCAAGCACTTGGCGCAAATCGAAAAGACCCTCAGGGAAATTGATGATTTGCATAAACAGTACTTGAGGCGCGGGACCATGGAGGCGAGGAATGAGTTTCTGGTCAAGCGCAGGGCGCTGTTCGCGACGCTGGATCTTCAGCTCTCTGGTATGGCGCGTTTGGGGACGGGGTTGAAAAATGACGGCTCTATTAAAAAGATAACAGAGGCGTGTTCCAGCGGGCGCGAGCAGGAATGTACGCGGGCGAAGTTTGTCGAGGGAGGAAAACTTGCGTTCGGGTGGGGTAATCGGAGGTGCAACCGCAGGGCCGCTGGGAAATGAGTATGGAGAGCAGGTTGGTACGAGTCTTTATGAGGCTTTCAGGGGGAGCAAATGACACTTGAGTCCATGGGTATGATATCGGCCATTATTATGATGCTGTGTTTCCCCATATGCATTTATGCCATCTATACAAAACTCGAAAAAGCCGAAGAGCACTTAAAGTTCAGCTCATTCATCGTGACGTTTAAATACAGATTCGGATTCGGGCTGTTTGGTGGGAGGCTTAAGCGTCTTTTCGTTATCGCCATTGTTATCCTCATGCCAAAGGTTTTTCAATGGCGCCACTTGGTGTTCGTTGAGGATGTAAGGCGAATCCCGAAGAGCCTGAAACTCTGGATGGTCATTCCCTTTTTGCTGACTATCTCTTCCATCGTTGGAATGGCCGTATCTTGGTTTCTGACAGGGTGACGTCATCGCAGAAGCAGTGGGGGGGAACTGAGCAATCAGTTCCCCCCTTTTTCTGCGCCGCTATTTACAGACTTTCAAGAATATCCGCCATATCGTCCGCATGCTCTTCTTCCTGGGCGAGGATCTCCTCAAATAGGCGGCGCGTGGTCGGGTCTTTGTCGCCGATGTATTGGATGATCTCGCGGTAGCTGTCCACCGCGATGCGCTCGGCCACCAGGTCTTCGTAGACCATTTCCTTCAAGGTATTGCCGGCCACGTATTGCGCATGGGAGTTCTTCGACAGCAGGTCGGGGTTGAACTCCGGCTCGCCGCCCAGTTGCACGATGCGTTCGGCGAGTTTGTCGGCGTGCTCGGCTTCCTGGGTGGCGTGCTCCAGGAATTCGTCTGCGGCGACGGCGGCTTTTACGCCGCTGGCCATGAAGTAGTGGCGCTTGTAGCGCAGCACGCAGACCAATTCGGTGGCCAGCGACTCGTTGAGCAGGCGGATGATTTCTTCGCGATCGGCGTCGTAGCCTTCGGTCACGGCGCCGTTTTCGACGTTCTGGCGGGCGCGGCTGCGCAGGGTCGCAACGTCGGTCAAATGTGCTTCAGTCATCTCAATCTCCTGGTGCTAATCCGGTTTTGCGCCACGCTCTGCTGGCGTGATCGCTCCAAGTTGTGAGTCCCAGGCAACGCAAAAAGTTTTATCGGATTCATCCCCGGCGTCATCAGCCCGACTTGAGGTTGCGCTAGGCTGCACGGCAGGACTTCAGTTTCGAGGACGTTCGCGTCATGCCGCAGTCGTTAGCCACGCGTTACCCCCTGGTGCTGGTGCCCGGCATGCTCGGGTTTGTGCGCCTCGGGTTCTTCCCGTATTGGTACGGCATTGTTCCGACCTTGCGCGCGGGCGGGGCGCAGGTGTTCCCGGTGCAGGTGGCGCCGCTGGACTCCAGCGAAGTGCGCGGCGAGCAGTTGCTGGTGCAGATCGAACGTATTCGCCGTGAGACCGGCCTGGATAAGGTCAACCTGATCGGCCATAGCCAAGGCTCGCTGACCGCGCGTTATGCAGCGGCCAAGCGCCCGGAATGGGTGGCGTCGGTGACCTCGGTGGCCGGGCCCAACCATGGTTCCGAGCTGGCAGACCATATCCACCGCCATTACCCGGCCGACGGCGCCAAGGGCCGGATCATGAGCGCGCTGTTTCACCTGGTCGCCTGGGTGATGGGCGTGCTGGAAACCGGCTATCGCGGGCCGCGCTTCAAGCCGGACTTGCAGGCATCGCACCATTCCCTGACCAGTGAAGGGGTAGCACTGTTCAATCGCCAGTATCCCCAAGGCTTGCCCGAGACGTGGGGCGGGCAGGGCGCGGAGGTGGTCAACGGCGTGCGCTATTACTCGTGGTCCGGCACGTTGCAGCCGGGTATCACCGACCGTGGTCGCAACCTGTTCGACGGTACGAGTCGCAGCTGTCGCTTGTTCGCCCGCAGCTTTGTGCGGGAAAAGGGCCAGTGCGACGGCATGGTCGGGCGCTACAGCTCGCACTTGGGCACGGTAATCGGCGATGACTTTGCCCTGGACCACTTTGATATCGTCAACCAGTCACTGGGGCTGGTGGGCAAGGGCGCCGAGCCGATCCGATTGTTTGTGGAGCATGCCCGGCGCTTGAAAGCCGCGGGTGTTTAAGCCCGGCGGCGCACCGGCGTGGTCCAGCGCTCCGACAAGATCACCCCGCCCAGGGTCAGCAAACCACCCACCAGGTGATACATCGCCAACTGCTCCTTCAGCACCACCGCCGCAATCAACGCAGTAATCAACGGCAGCAGGTTGAAAAACAGCGTGGTACGACTTGGCCCCAAGGTCTTCACCGAATGCATCCACGCCAATGGCGCGAGCATCGATGCCAGCAAGCAGGCGTACAGCACCAGCGGGATATTCGCCCAGCCAAGGCCGGCTTTGGCCGAGAACAGGAACAGCGGAAACAACACCAGCACGGCCACCAGTATCTGCAAATACAGCAACACCAGCGGCGGCAGGCGCAGCTGCCATTTTTTCAGCAGTGTGCTGTAGACCGCGTAGGCCAATGTGGCGACCAGCATCATGGCGTCGCCCAGGTTGACGCCGTGCTGCAACAGCGCGCCCAGGCTGCCGGACGACACCACCACGACCACGCCGGCAAACGACAGCACCGCGCCGGTGAGCGCGCCGAAGGTCAGGCGCTGGCCGAGGCTGATGATCGCCGCCGTCAGCGCCATCAATGGCATCAGCGACAGGATGATGCCCATGTTGGTGGCGGTGGTCAGGGACGCGGCGTAATACGCCAGGCTTTGGTATACGGCCATGCCCAGCACGCCGAGGATGACGATCTTGCCCAGGTTCGGGCGAATCTGCGCCCAATGGGCGATCACTGGCTTAAGCATAAATGGCGTGAACAGCAGCGCCGCCAGCAGCCAGCGATAAAAGCCGATCTCCGACGGGAAGATCGCACCCACGGCCAGTTTGTTGACCACGGTGTTGCCGGCCCAGATAAAAATGGCCAGCAGGGGATACGCGTATTGCATCGAAAGAAACCAAGTGTGTTGATGAGGCGGGATTATCCCTTGTCTGGATCGAAGCCTATACTTCGATCCAGACAAATCACCTTTGCATCCAGACAATATGGCCAGACATACCGTACGCCTTGCGGATTTTCGCAGCCTGCCGAGCCCGGTGTACTTCCGGTATTCCGACTTCGCCCCCGACACCGAATGCACGCCGCATAAGCATTTCTGGGGATCGCTGGATTACTCCGCCAGCGGTGTGATGCGCATGGAAGTGGCGGGCAACCGGTTTATGTCGCCGCCGCAGTACGCGGTGTGGATCCCACCCAATACTGAGCACAGTTCCTACACCGCCCAGGCGATTGTCTATCACTCCGTGGGCCTGGCCCCCGCGCTCTGCGAGCAACTGCCGCCCCAGCCTTGCACCCTGGCCATCAGCGATATTCTCAAGGCGATCCTGCGCGACTTCGCCCGGCGTGATGTGAATATCCCGCACACCGAAGCCGACATCCGCCTGGCCCAGGTACTGGTGGATCAACTACGGCAGGCACCGATCCACGACGGTTTCCTGCCCTACGCCCGTCATTCAGGGTTGCTCGGCGTACTGGAAGGCATGCAGGCCGACCCTGGCGACAACCGCCCGCTGGCGCAATGGGCTGAGCAGGTGCACGTGAGCGAACGCACCCTGGCGCGCCAGTTTGTGCGCGAGTTGGGCATGAGCTTCGGTGAATGGCGCCAGCGCCTGCGCTACCTCGCGGCCATTGAAGCCCTCGACAGCGAGCGCAGCGTGCAACAGGTGGCGTTCGACCTCGGCTACAGCACCGCCTCGGCATTTATCGCGATGTTCCAGCGCCACGCCGGCTGCACGCCGGAGCAGTATCGCCGGACGAATATTCGCCGTGGATGAAGATGTAACAGGCTTTGACTACACTGCGCATAGGCCGCGCCCCTCGGCGTGGTAACCGGGAGAAAACTCCATGAAGATGCTGCGTATTCCGTTGTTGATGATGGGCCTGTTGCTGTGTTCCCAAGGCTTTGCCGCCACCGCCCAGCAAAACAAGATGACCACCTGCAATGCCGAAGCCACCACCAAGACGCTCAAGGGCGACGACCGCAAGGCCTTCATGAAAACCTGCCTGTCGGCCCCGGCGGCCAATGACGCCAAGGCCCTGACGCCGCAGCAGCAGAAGATGAAGGATTGCAATGCGTCGGCGAAAACCAAAGCGCTGACCGGCGATGCGCGCAAGACGTTCATGAGCACCTGCCTCAAAGGTTGATCACGATTTCGCAGGCGCCGACGATCAAATGTGGGAGCCCCTCCCACACTTGATCGCATTCACCACCTATCCACTCGCTTGATTCCTTCAAGGCTGGCAGACTGCCCATCCTTTAACGTCGTTCGTTTTGAGGCTGTATGCCAACGTTTTCTCAGCGTCATGTCTTGTTGCTGGCCAGCTACATCATCATCTTCGGCGGATTGCTCCTCGTATTGCCGCTGAAATTGCTGCCCAGCTTGCTGGCCGGCCTGTTGGTCTATGAACTGGTCAACATGCTCACCCCCCAACTGCAACGGCTGATCGAAGGCCGTCGCGCCCGCTGGCTGGCGGTGGCGTTGCTTGGCACCCTGATCGTCAGCGTGCTGGCCCTGATCTTCGCCGGCGCCATCAGCTTCCTGCTCCACGAAGCAGAAAACCCCGGAGCGTCCCTCGACAAATTCATGGGCGTGGTCGACCGCGCACGCGGCCAACTGCCGCCGTTCCTCGACGCCTACCTGCCGGCCAGCGCCGCCGAATTTCGCGTGGCCATCGGCGAGTGGCTGAGCAAGCACCTGAGCGAACTGCAACTGGTCGGCAAAGACGCCGCGCACATGTTCGTCACCCTGCTGATCGGCATGGTGCTCGGCGCGATCATCGCCCTGCAGCGCGTGCCCGACCTGACCAAACGCAAACCCCTGGCCGCTGCACTGTTCGACCGCCTGCACCTGCTGGTCCAGGCCTTTCGCAACATCGTCTTCGCCCAGATCAAGATCGCTGCGCTCAACACCGCCTTCACCGCCGTGTTCCTCGCCGTGGTGCTGCCGCTGTGCGGCATTCACCTGCCGCTGACCAAAACCCTGATCGTACTGACCTTCCTGCTCGGCCTGTTGCCAGTGATCGGCAACCTGATGTCCAACACCCTGATCACCATCGTCGCGCTGTCGCTGTCGATCTGGGTGGCGGTGGCGGCGTTGGGCTATCTGATCGTGATCCACAAGGTCGAGTACTTCCTCAACGCGCGGATCGTCGGTGGGCAAATCAGCGCCAAATCGTGGGAATTGCTGCTGGCGATGCTGGTGTTCGAAGCCGCATTCGGGCTGCCGGGCGTGGTGGCGGGGCCGATTTACTATGCGTACCTGAAGAGTGAGCTGAAGCTCGGCGGGATGGTCTGATGTAACTGTGGGAGGGGGCTTGCCCCTCCCACATTGGATTTGCAGCATCAGTGAAATCAGGTCCTATCAGATGCCGTAGCGCTTACTCGCCTCAATCGCCAACCCGCTACCAATGCTGCCAAAGATATTCCCTTCTACATGCCGCGCATTCGGCAGCATCGCCGAGATGCTGTGGCGCAGGGCCGGGATGCCGCTGGAACCGCCGGTGAAGAACACCGTGTCGACCTGCGCTACATCCACCGAAGCATCGGTCAGCAACTGAGTCACGCTGTTACGCACGCGCTCCAGCAGCCCGTCGATGGCCGACTCGAACAGTGCGCGGCTCAGGTCCACGCTCAACCCAGGCTCAACCCGATCCAGCGCCACGTGGCGGCTGTCTTCATGGGTGAGTTGGATCTTGGTCTCTTCCACTTCCATGGCCAGCCAGTGCCCGGCGCGCTGTTCGATCAGCTTGAACAGGCGGTCGATGCCGCCGGTGTCTTCGATGTCGTAGCGCATGCTGCCCAGGGCCAGCTGGGATTTTTGTGAGTACACCGAGTTGATGGTGTGCCAGGTGGCCAGGTTCATGTGGTGGCTGGTAGGCATGTAGGCGCCGCTTTTCATGCGGCTGCCGTAGCCGAACAGCGGCATCATGCCGGCCAGCGAGAGCTGTTTGTCGAAGTCGGTACCGCCGATGTGCACGCCGCCGGTGGCGAGGATGTCGTCCTGGCGGTTGTCGTTGTGGCGGCGGTCCGGGGAAAGGCGTACCAGCGAGAAGTCGGACGTACCACCGCCGATGTCGACGATCAGTACCAGCTCTTCTTTCTCGATGGTGGACTCATAGTCGAAGGCCGCGGCGATCGGTTCGTATTGGAACGAGATGTCCTTGAAGCCGATCTTGCGCGCCACGTCCACCAAGGTGTTTTCCGCTTCCTGGTCGGCCATCGGGTCGTCATCGACAAAAAACACCGGGCGGCCCAGCACCACTTCTTCGAACTCGCGGCCGGCGGTGGCTTCGGCGCGGCTCTTGAGCTGGCCGATAAACAGCGCCAGCAGGTCGGTAAACGGCATCGCCGTGCCCAATACGCTGGTGTCGTGCTTGATCAGCTTGGAACCCAGCAGGCTCTTGAGCGAGCGCATCAGGCGGCCTTCGTAGTTCTCCAGGTATTCGTGCAGCGCCAGGCGACCGTATACCGGGCGGCGCTCCTCGAAGTTGAAAAAGACCACTGACGGCAATGTGATCTTGTCGTCCTCCAGCGCGATCAGCGTCTCCTCGCCGGGGCGGATCCAGCCGACGGTGGAGTTGGACGTGCCGAAGTCGATGCCGCAGGCACGGGCTGGGGATGCGTTTTTCATGTCTCACAGGTTCCGGGCAAAAAACGGCCGCGCAGTGTATGCCACTGGCGCGCGGATGCGTAGACCGGTGATCCGTAAATCCACCGGCATTCGCGCTACATAGCTACGTCTTGAACCTGCCGGGGTTTGGCTAGGCTGCGGTTTTACCGCTCACGGATGAACCGCTATGCCTGATGCAACCTTTACCGCCGACCTGCGCGGCGTGCACTACGACTTCCTCAAACAACGCGTGCCAAGCTGGTTCCTGGATGGCACGCCCCAGCGCCAAGAAGAGCTGGGCCAGCACGAGATGGACATTCCTTCCTGGTACCTGGCCGCGACTCACCAAGACAAAACCACCCTGGCCGAGCAGCACACACGTTTTCGCGAAACCCTCAATTCAATCGAAGAGCATCTTGGCCAGATCGACGACATCCTGGCGTTCGCCGAGCAGCCGCTCAAGGACGCAATCAAAAAGCAGTTCAACCTGGAGTTGGATGTACGCAATGTGTTCCTTGTGCGCAAATACGCCTACAAAGGTGCTCGCGACGATTTCTACGGGGCCTTTGTGCTTGAGCAGCAAAACGACCCCAGCCTGACCTACACCTACCGTGGTACATCCCTGCTGGAAGCGGCCCTGGCCAATTTCGAGGCCGATGAAGAACAGCCATCGCCGTGCAACGATTGCCAACTCATTACCCGCTGGAATCCCGATAACCCCCACATCATTGCGACATTCGCCGCCGTCAGCGCCGACGCGGTGGCGATCAAGCCCCATGAATTTGCCAAGCTGTGCCGCTCCCTGGACCTCGGCGCGCAATACCAGAAGCACATCAAGGCGGTGGTCGAACCCGACGCCGCCCAAGAGCGCGAGGCGCTGGAGCAATTGCTTGAGGAGCATCAACGCCAGCAACTGGCGCTGAGCATCGAGATCGCCCGGTTGCAGTTAAACGGCGCGTTGAGCGCCGATGCCTACCAGATGCTCAAACAGGTGGTGGCCGGTTCCGGCACGCCGAAGCTGACGGGCAAGCCGGTCACCTACGCCGCGCTCAAGGTACTGGACAGTGTGCTGGTGGGGCCGCTGCTGATCGGGCCAGACCGTGAACGTTCGGACCGTACCGAGCGCCTGGTGGTTTACCTACCCGGCGACCCGCAACAGCCGGTCAAGGAGTACGCCTCGAGTGGCGAGTTCATGGTCGACCTGCGCATGCGCTTGCACAGCGCATCCTATCGACGCTTTTTCAGCCGCTTTGTGCCAGTGCGCGAGCAAGGCGGTTTTTTCGCGCGTTTCAACCGGTTGTACCAGCCTGCCGATAATGGCAACGGCGGGACGGATTATCCGCTGCGTACGCCGTTGGTGCATTTGCCCATGGACGGCTTCCTGCTCAGTGGTGACCTCTGGCAGCTCAGTCGCCAGGCACATATCAGCAAGATCTTGAGTGATGCGCGGGCCGTGGCCGTACCCACCGAGGACGAGGGCCGTAAGGCGCGGCTGGAGCGTCTGGAAAGCTTTTTCGACGCCGCTGTCAGCGTGTTCAACCTGGCGGCCTTCGTGGTGCCAGGGTTGGGGCCGATCATGTTGGCCGTGGGCGCGTCGCAGATGTGCTACGAAGTCTTTGAAGGGATAGAGGCCTATGGGCAAGGCGAGCCGCGGCAAATGTGGGCGCATTTTGCATCGGTGGCGTTGAACGTGGCGTTTATTGCCACCGGCGCCAAGGTGTTGCCAGCCGTCAAATGGCAAAGCGCGGTGGAGCATCTCAAACCTGTGACGATGCCGTCCGGCAAGCAGGTGCTGTGGAACCCTGACCTGGCGCCCTACGAATCGCCTGTCAAACCGGCGCCCGAGGCCAAGGCCAGCGCGCTGGGCCTGTACGAGCATGACGGGCAGCAACTGGTGGCATTCGAGGACGCCCATTATCAGGTCAAGCAAGACCCCCTCACCGGCGATTACCGCATCCAGCACCCGACCCGCTCCGGCGCTTATACCCCAGAGCTGGAGCACAACCACAACGGGGTATGGAGCCATGAGCTGGAAGAACCGCTGACCTGGGATGAACCGACCTTGCTCAAGCGCCTCGGGCTTGGCGATCAGGCGGACCCGTTGCGCATCAGCGGTGTCGACGCCGACGTGCTGCGCCAGGCCGCAGTCCATCACGAGCCGTTGCCGTGGTTACTGGAAGACACGCTCAAACGCTTCGAACTGCACCAGCAGCTCACCACCTTTGCCGAGCGCATCAGAAGCAGTGACCCCTTGGTGTACTCGAAAGCCGAACCCAAGCTGCAATTTGACCTGCTTCAACGCTTCGGCCTGTTGCCTGACAACGTGGCGCTGAAAGTCATCGGCCCCCGGGGCGAGGTGCTCTGGGAGACACCCGATGCCCCGGCTTCAGCCAGCAAGCGCGTGATGGTGGTGACCGAAAGCGCCATGGCCCGGGGCGGTTTGCTACGGGAGTTGTTGTATACGTTGCAGGGTGTCGACCCGCTGCTCAAGGCGTTTCCCGGCAGCCCCGAGGAGTCGCTGGAGGTGCGCGCCGGCAAGCTGCGCCACTATCTCGGCGATGCCGTTGACAGCCTCAAGGGGCCGTTGCTGGAGCAACGCTACCAAGCGCTGAACCCGGCGCCCGATGCCGATGTACAACGTCTGCTGGATACCTACCCGGCCTTGCCTGCACCGGTCGCTGAGCGTGTGCTGCAAGGGGCGACGACCGATCAGTTGCAGGCCTTTCGCAGCACCCGTCGCTTGCCCGAGCCCCTGGCCACGCAAGCCCGATGGTGTGCCCAGGAAACCCGGGTGGCCCGTGCCTACGAAGGGTTGCACCTGGACACCCAGACGCACCTCGATAGCCAGCGCCTGGCCTTGCGCACCCTGGAAACCCTGCCGGGCTGGCACCGCGGTTCGCGCATCGAGCTGCGTCAGTATTCGGCTGAAGGCACGGTGCTGGATGCCATCGGCTCGCCTGACTTTGCGCATAAACGCACACTGGTGCTGCTGGAAAGCGGCGACTTCCAAGCCTCCATGCCCGGCGATTTCTACAGCGCTATCTGGAAACAATTGGCGCTCGCTGAACGCCAGCGCCTGGGCTTGAGCAGTGCCGTTGAGCTCAAGCAGGCGATCCAACGCAGCCCGTTACCGCGAGAACCGTTGCGCACGGTGCTGGAGGAGAATCCGTTGCGCAAGCCTGACTACGACCCGATGGCCAGGCTGTTGGGCGGCGCGCCTGGGGTGCGCCAGTTGTTAAGGACGGCGGGGAATGTGCTTCGCTTCCCGGCGGAGCGGGTACGGCGGTTGTTTCCGACCTTCAGCGACGAGCAGGTCACGGCGTTCATCGAATCGCTGGGTGAAGACGTGCGGGGCGAGTTGAGCCGCCGTGAGTTGGAGTACCGCACCCTGAAGAAAACCTTGAAGGTCTGGGCGCAAGCAAGAGGGCCGCAGGCCCTGAACCCTCATAGCGTTGAGTGGCGTGTGAGCGAAGAGATCAAACGATGCTGGCGCCGTGAGACCGGGAGCCAGTTGCACATTCGCGTGCCCAGGGACAGCTTCTATCGGGTGGATATACCCGCCATAAAAGCAAGCTTCGACCATGTCCGGGAATTGGTGTTGTCGAATGTTACATGGGGTGGAGATTCCACTGCGTTGTTCCTCGAAAACTTTACCGAGTTGAACAGCTTGAGCATCACCGGGGCCGAAATGACCGAGCTGCCTGCGGTGATTGGCGACATGAAGCAGCTCACGTCGTTGAAGCTGAACGCCAATGGCTTGCAGTTGACCGAACACAGCGCTGGACTGTTAAGCGATCTCAATGCGCTGCAAGTGCTCGACCTTTCGAGTAACCCATTGGGCGTAACGCCAGACTTCAGTGGCATGCCCCATTTGAGAGAGCTGAATCTGTATTGGACGCGCATCGAGCGTTGGCCCTCGGGGTTGAGAGAACAGGCCGGGCTGGAGCGTCTCGACCTGCGTCAAAACCGTCTGCAACAGGTACCGCAGGACAACCTGGTGCCGCCCGCGGATCAATTGGAAACCGTGGCACGGATCAACAACGTCACCTTGCTTGAGAATAATCGCTTCCCCCCCGATTACTGGAAAACCTTCGATAAGTACTGGCAGGACCTGGCCCGGTCTCGACCCGACCTGTTGCAAGGGGCACTGGAGGGCGCTTTCGATAGTAAAAATCCGCGTATCGATAAGGTGCAGTACATGTACCCCGAGTACTCCGTGCAGAAGGCCAGGGCGCTTATCTGGTCCTGGGGTGAAGGGGCCGAGGCGCAGCTGAACCGCCTCTGGCAAGAGCATTCTGTGCTGCTCAAGCAGTTGAACGAATGGGCATTTTCAGGCGGTGGTGAGCGCCAGCGCTATGTGCGTGTCGGCGAGCGTGCCAATGACGCAGGGTCTTTGCGTGACCGCCGCCAGGCCTGGGACCGCATCTTGCGCTGCTGGAGGCAAGAAACACCGCAACAGCTCACCAATGATGGCGAACCTTTCGGCCTGGAGTTGAACCTCAGTGATCTGAACCTGCCGAGCCTGCCTGACCTGGACGCGGATTTCAGCCATGTGGGTTCGCTCAACCTGAGCAATATGAATCTTCGAACCTCGCCGGAAGGGTTCCTCGCGCGTTTTCGCGGGGTGCGCTGGCTCGACTTGTCGAATAACCAGTTGCGTGAGTTACCGCCGGCGGTCGGGCAGATGCATGGCTTGACCCGCTTGTCCCTGCAAAACAACC
The DNA here is from genome assembly GCF_023701505.1 of Pseudomonas sp. SR18. Classification (NCBI taxonomy): domain Bacteria; kingdom Pseudomonadati; phylum Pseudomonadota; class Gammaproteobacteria; order Pseudomonadales; family Pseudomonadaceae; genus Pseudomonas; species Pseudomonas sp. SR18. The sequence goes on from NZ_JAMQAU010000017.1 coordinate 74,579, forward strand.
GGATCCGCCTGACTGCCGACTCGGCGGCAATACTCTCGTCACGCATCAGCGCCTACGGCGACCGGCTCACCGCCACCGAGCAAGCAGCCAATCGATTGGTCGCCAGCGTGACGAGTGCGGTGGATGGCCCGGTGGTGTTGCATGGCGCGGATGCTCCGTTTCGGCGCTGGTCCACGGGCTTTTCCACTGAGCAGTTGGCGCAGCGCCGGCTCCAGTGGTCCACCCTGCGTGCGTTGCCGGGTTCGGACGGCTTCTTTGAAGTGCTCCGGGACCTGGAAATAGCGCCTGCAGGGCGTGAGGACTTGCAGCGCCGGATCTGGGAGGTGATCGATGGCATCACGCAAAACAGCAATGAGTCCGAGCAGTTGCGCAAGGAGATGTTCGAGTGGGCGGGGCGGGCGGCCTGCTGTGACCGGGCGGCCTTGACCTTCAGCAACCTGGAGATCCTGCTGACGACCTACAACGCCGAGGCACTTGCCTTGGACTCGACCCAGGGTGCGGCCCTGCTGAAGCTGTCCAAGGGGCTGTTCCGTCTCGATGAGCTGGAAAAGATCGCCTTGGAGGATATCGACCAGCGCAGGGCCGCGATCAACGTGCGTGAAGGCTTGACCCCCGCCCAACGAGAGAGCGCCTTGAGGGCCGTGGAAGAGGTGGAGGTGCGCATGGCGTATCGCCACGGGCTCAAGGATCGCCTTGAATTGCCCGGCCAACCGCAGCAGGCCCGGTTTGTCCAGTTCGGCAATGTGAGCCAGGCCATGCTTGATGCGGCCTGCCAACGGGTGCTCAGCCTGGATAACTCCGCCCAGGAGTTGCAAGCCATGCTCGCCAGAGACTTCTGGAAAGACTATGTGGCGAATAAATACCGTGCGCAGTTTGAAGCACAGAACGCACCCCATCACGAACAAATGGAAGCCTTGCAGCGCGACTTCGATGCCGGGACGCTGCCCCGTGCAACCTACGACACCAAGGTCAAGGCATTGCAGGCGCAGTTCGAGATTGAGGAAGCACAATTGATCGAACGCTTGAGCCGCGATGAAGTGGTGCAGGCGCTGGTGCCGACAGCGAGCCTTGAAGTGTTGGTGGACAGCGATGGCAACGGCTTGCAACTGTCCCAGGCACAAGCCGTCGACTTCAATGGCAAGCGCTACTTCGTGGCAAGCATGCCCGATGCGGGTGATGGCGAGCATTACGTGTTATGGGTACAAGCGGCGGATAACCCGTTGCGGTTGACCAGCAGCGCAATCGTCGCCAAGCCTGACGTCAATGGTGTGTGGCGGCGTCGAGGCCTGGCGGGCGGAATGGTGCAGCCGGGGTCTGACGATGAGTTTGTCGACGCGTCGGAATCCATGCCGGTCAAGCCCTATACAGCGGCAGAACTCAGTTACATGCGCCGGGAAGTGCACTTTGCGGCCAACCCGAATCCGGTCGGCAGTTACATCCGCGCCAACAACGGCAAGTACCCACTCCGGGATTACCAGGGCAGGCCGATCCGTATCCGAACTCTGGAGAGGCGAGTGGCCTTGGAATCCGACACGCAATACACCTCCGCGCAGGTCAAACCCTACATCCAGTTCGAAGGGTATGAGCACGTCGGTGCACGCTATGAAGCGCAACTGCAACTGCGCACGTTCACGGCGCAGGATGTGAAAGTGCCTGGTGAAAAGGCGTTGATCGGCCAGTCCATGGTGGTGGCCAACCGGCGTATCGCCAAAGGGGAAATCGTCGGTGTATACGGCGGCACCGTACTGCCGTCGGGGATCTTCGGCCAGGGCGGCCAGACCTACACCATGAAGGTGGGCAGCCAGAGGGTCGCCGAGGGTAACGTTTTGAAGGAGGTGCCGATTCATTTATCGGGGGACAATATTCTGTCGCGAATAAACACCCACTTTGAATATGACGAAAACGGCAAGCCGCTGCGCCAGGCGCCAGGTGGCTATAACATCGAGACAGTGGGGTTTGATGTTGAGGCCGACATGTGGCTGGGCGTGGGGCCAGGGGCGCAGATAAAGCGCAAGCCGTTCATCCTCAACACCCTTTTCGCCACTGAAGATATCGCCGCGGGCACCGAACTGCGAATGGACTACCAATACACCGAGGGGATGATAAAAAAGCTGTTCGCTTGATCCTACTCAGGTCGGTAACCCGTCCGTCGTCGAAAATAGCGGTATTGCATCTTGAAAGACCGCGTTTTGCCCCAATCTTGTGGGCATATCCAGGCGGTACACAGCCATTGCATTGAACCTGTGTGCCGCCGCTCAACTTATGACGCGCCCTGACATCAATTCCCAGGCTGCCAGCCATGGTGTGCCGTGTGGCGGGCTGCGCGATATCGATAACGGATGGTGATGCCCCCATGGATTTCAAAGACTATTACAAGATTCTCGGTGTCGAGCCGACGGCTGACGACAAGGAGATCAAGTCGGCTTATCGCAAGCTGGCGCGTAAATATCACCCGGACGTCAGCAAGGAAAAGGATGCCGAATCCAAGTTCAAAGATGCGTCCGAGGCCTATGAAGCCCTGAAAAGTGCCGACAAACGCGCCGAATACGATGAACTGCGCAAATACGGCCAGCATGGCCAGCCGTTCCAGGGGCCGCCGGGCTGGCAGAGCCGTGGCGGCTTTGGTGGCGGCCAGGACGCGGGCGACTTTTCGGACTTTTTCAGTTCGATCTTCGGCTCGCGCGGCGATGCGTTTGGCGGCGGCCAGCGCCGACCCACAGGGCGTAAAGGCCAGGACGTGGAGATGCAACTGTCGGTGTTCCTGGAAGAGACGCTGTCCACCGAGTCCAAGCAGGTCACCTTCCAGGTGCCGCAATATGACGCTTCGGGCCGGCACGTCAGCAACACCACCAAGAGCCTGAACGTGAAGATCCCTGCCGGCGTGGCCGACGGTGAGCGCATCCGCCTCAAAGGCCAGGGCGCGCCGGGGATTGGCGGCGGGGCCAATGGCGACCTGTACTTGATCATCAAGTTTGCGCCGCACCCCAAGTTTGAAGTGGAAGGCGAAAACCTGGTGATCACCTTGCCCCTGGCTCCATGGGAGTTGGCGTTGGGGGCGGAAGTGACCGTGCCGACCCTCACCGGCAAGATCAACCTCAAGGTGCCGGCCGGCAGCCAGAACGGCCAGCGCATGCGCGCCAGGGGTCATGGCTTGCTGAACAAGGCCGGCGAACGTGGCTTCCTGTACGTGCAGCTCAAGGCCGTGATGCCCAAGCAGGCTGACAACGAGACCATCGCGCTGTGGCAGGCGCTGGCCAAGCAAGCCAACTTCAACCCACGCGAGAACTTCTGAATCACTGTGGTGAGGGAGCAAGTTCCCTCACCACAGCAGGTCGAGTCAGAACAAGAAGTAACGCTGCGCCATCGGCAGTACGTCAGCCGGTTCACACCACAGCAACACCCCATCGGCCTTGACCTGATACGTCTGCGGGTCCACTTCGATGTCCGGCAGGTAATCGTTGTGGATCAGGTCGGTTTTCTGCACCTCGCGACACCCCTTGACCACCGCAATCTGCTTTTTCAAACCCAAGGCTTCCGGTAACCCGGCTTCCAATGCTGCCTGGCTGATAAAGGTCAGGCTGGTGGCGTGCAGTGAGCTGCCGAAACTGGCGAACATCGGGCGGTAGTGCACCGGCTGCGGGGTCGGGATTGACGCATTGGCGTCGCCCATCAGGCTCGACGCAATCGCGCCGCCCTTGAGGATCAGCGTCGGCTTGATGCCGAAAAACGCCGGGCGCCACAGCACCAGGTCAGCCCATTTACCCACCTCGATGGAACCGACGATATGGCTGATGCCATGGGTGATCGCCGGGTTGATGGTGTACTTGGCGATGTACCTTTTGGCGCGGAAGTTGTCGTTGCCGGGGCCATCGCCGGGCAAGGCGCCGCGCTGTTTTTTCATCTTGTCGGCGGTCTGCCAGGTGCGCGTGATCACTTCGCCGACGCGGCCCATGGCCTGGCTGTCGGAGCTGATCATCGAGAACGCGCCGAGGTCGTGCAGGATGTCTTCGGCGGCGATGGTCTCGCGGCGGATGCGGCTTTCGGCGAAGGCCACGTCTTCGGCAATGCTCGGGTCCAGGTGATGGCAGACCATCAACATGTCCAGGTGTTCGTCGATGGTGTTACGGGTGAATGGCCGCGTCGGGTTGGTGGAGCTGGGCAGCACGTTGGGGAAACCGCAGGCCTTGATGATGTCCGGCGCGTGACCACCTCCGGCACCCTCGGTGTGGTAGGTGTGAATGGTGCGGCCTTTGAGTGCGGCGAGGGTGGTTTCGACGAAGCCGGACTCGTTGAGGGTGTCGCTGTGGATGGCTACCTGAACGTCATATTGGTCAGCGACGCTCAGGCAGTTGTCGATGCTGGCAGGCGTGGTGCCCCAGTCTTCGTGCAGCTTCAAGCCGATGGCGCCGGCCTTGACCTGCTCGATCAACGGCTCCGGCAGGCTCGCGTTGCCCTTGCCGGTAAAGCCGATGTTCATCGGGAACGAATCGCTGGCTTGCAGCATGCGCGCCAGGTGCCACGGGCCCGACGTGCAGGTGGTGGCGTTGGTGCCGGTGGCCGGCCCGGTGCCGCCGCCGATCATGGTGGTGACGCCGCTGGTCAGCGCTTCTTCGATCTGTTGCGGGCAAATGAAGTGCACATGGCTGTCGATGCCGCCCGCAGTAAGGATCATGCCTTCACCTGCGATCACTTCGGTGCTGGCGCCGATGGCCATGGTCACGCCGGGCTGGATGTCCGGGTTGCCGGCTTTGCCAATCGCGTGGATGCGGCCATTCTTCAAGCCGACGTCGGCCTTGACGATGCCCCAGTGATCGATGATCAGTGCGTTGGTGATCAGCGTGTCGACCACTTCATGGGCGAGCAATTGGCTCTGGCCCTGGCCGTCACGGATCACTTTGCCGCCGCCGAATTTGACCTCTTCGCCGTAGACGGTGAAGTCCTGCTCGACTTCGACGAACAGCTCGGTGTCGGCCAGGCGGACCTTGTCGCCGACGGTGGGGCCGTACATGTCGGCGTAGGCTTGGCGGCTGATTTTCATGTGTGGTTGCCCTGGAAAAATTATGTTGAATGTGACACCGCTATCGGGGGCAAGCCCCCTCCCACATTTGAATGCGTTCACAAATCAAAGGTGGGAGGGGCGGTGCGACGATTCGACTTGTCCCCGATGAGGCCCTAAAGGTCGCCCATGATCCGCCCGGCAAACCCAAATACCCGCCGCCCGCCGCTCAAATCCACCAGCTCCACCTCACGGCTTTGCCCCGGCTCAAAGCGCACCGCAGTCCCCGCCGGAATATTCAGGCGCATGCCTCGGCTCAACGCACGGTCAAACGTCAGCGCGTCGTTGGTCTCGAAAAAATGATAATGCGAGCCCACCTGGATCGGCCGGTCGCCGCTGTTGGCCACGCTCAGGGTGACGGTGCGGCGGCCGACGTTGAGTTCGATCTCGCCGGGCTGGATCTGATATTCACCAGGAATCATGCAGGTTGCCCCAGGGTCTTGAAGTAGATGGCGGTCGGGCTGTAGCGCCCGTCCGGGCTTTGGCAGTAATCGGGCAGTTCACCGATCTTGGTGTAGCGCAACGCCTGGTAGAAGGCTTCGGCCCCGGAGCCGGCTTCGGTGTCCAGGTACAGCAGGCCACGCTTGTGCTGGCGTGCGGCAAGTTCCAGGGTTTGCATCAGTTGCTGGCCCAGGCCATGGCGCCGCGCGCGGCTGTGTACCAGCAGTTTTTGCACCTCGGCGCGGTTCAGGCCGTTGGCTTTCTGGCATAGCGCCAACTGCACGCTGGCCTGCACCTGTTCGTCGCGCACCACCACCCACAGCAACAGGCTGGCGTCTTCGATGCTCGCCTGAACGCCGTGCAGATATTCGCGGGCCTGGGCCTCATCGAAGTCGGCCATGAAGCCCACCGACGCGCCGTGCTTGACCGCATCCAGCAACAGCTCAATCAGGCCCTCGCGGTAATGGGCAAAACTTTCTGCATTGACTCGACGCAGTTGCGCAGCGCTCATCGATCTCACTCCTTGGGCGGCTCGGCGCCCGGGTTCAAGGCCAGTTGCATAAAGGTCAGGTCGAGCCAACGCCCGAACTTGATACCCACCTGCGGCATCTGCCCGGTGGTGACGAACCCCAGGCGTTCATGCAGACGGATCGAGGCCTGGTTGCCGCTTTCGATGGCGGCGACCATCACGTACTTGCCGCCGCTGCGCGCACGTTCGATCAAGGCTTCCATCAGGCGCGGGCCAAGGCCTTTGCCGCGCTGGTCGTTACGCACATACACCGAGTGCTCGACGCTGTAGCGAAAGCCTTCGAACGGTCGCCAGTCGCCGAACGAGGCGTAGCCGGTGACTTCATCATGTTCGACCGACACCAGGATCGGGTACGCCTGGGCCTGGCGTGCGTTAAACCACGCCAAGCGGTTGGCCAGGTCGACCGGTTGTTCGTTCCAGATCGCCGTGGTGTTGCGCACCGCGTCGTTGTAGATAGCGCGGATCGCTGGCAGGTCGCTTTCAATCGCATCACGAATCATGGCCGCGCCTCACGCGATGGGTTGGTGGACGGTGACCAGCTTGGTGCCGTCGGGGAAGGTGGCTTCCACCTGGATATCCGGAATCATCTCCGGGATGCCTTCCATCACCTGTTCACGGCTGAGCAGTGTGGTGCCGAAGTGCATCAGGTCGGCCACGGTGCGGCCATCGCGGGCGCCTTCCATCAGCGCCGCCGAGATGTAGGCGATGGTTTCCGGGTAATTGAGCTTCACCCCGCGCGCCAGGCGGCGTTCGGCAACCAAGCCTGCGGTGAAGATCAGCAGTTTGTCTTTTTCCCGTGGGGTCAGGTCCATGGTTCAAGGTCCTTCAAACAACATTCATAAAAAACACTGGAGATCCCTATGGGTGGGGGCTTGCCCCCGATAGGGGAGCGTCAGGCAAGACATCTGTCACTGACCCACTGCCATCGGGGGCAAGCCCCCTCCCACATGTTGATCTTCATGTGCTCCAGATTCGCGGTGAAACGGCTTCGCGGCCCAGCATCGCCGGGCGCAACAGCCGCCATAAATCAATCAACCAACCCCGTGCCAACAGCGCCTCGCTGGCCAGGCAGCGAGCGACCAGCAAGCCGGGCAGTTGGGTCAGGTCGCCGCGCACGGCATGTGGCAGGGCGCGGCAGGTTTCGAGTAATTCGGGGGCGATCTCGCCCGTCACCAAGAACGTGGCAAACACCGGTTGCCCATCGAGACCGATAGGTGAGTCGAGCAACCCATCGGCGCCGACAATGCGCTGGCGTTCGTGCCAGAGCAACTGGCCGTCGCGGCGGATATCCAGGTGCGATTGAAAGTGCCCAAGGTCGAAACGCTCGCCACTGGCCGGGCGGCCCAGGGCGACCACGTCCCAGTAGAACAGCCGCGCATCGCCGTGCAGGTCGATGCGCGTAGTGAGTTCGGCCTGGGCGGCACTGAATACGATGGTCTCCTGGGGCAGCCATTCCAGCGTCGCGCCGGCTTCGACCGTCAGTTCGAGTTGCTGGAACGCCGGGCCGCTGGCGCGGTACCACTTGGCCGCGCCGGGGCTGGTCAATTGGGCCCAGGCCCCTTCGGCGACATGGGCGCTGATGTCCAGGCGATCCCCACCGGCAATCCCGCCGGGCGGGTGCACGATGATGTGCTGGCACACCTCGGGGCCTTCGGCGTACAGGTGTTTTTGCACCCGCAGCGGGCCGAGGTGGCGGCGCATCACCGGGCGCGTGGTGTCGCCGAAACGCGCGTAGCCGAGTTCCAGCTCGGCGTGCCAGCTGGGGGTGAACAGGGCAGGGGTAACGGGCAGGTTCATGTCTTTATGCTTATCGTTAGGACGCTACAGATTAGATGGTTACGAGACCACGTACACCCTCGCTTTCCATATTTTCTCCACGGCCCTGCTGCACGATTTCACCACGGGACATCACCAGGTATTGGTCGGCCAATTCAGCGGCGAAGTCGTAGAACTGCTCCACCAACAGAATCGCCATATCGCCCTGGGCGGCGAGCTTTTTGATCACCGCGCCGATCTCCTTGATCACCGAGGGTTGGATGCCTTCGGTGGGCTCATCCAGGATCAACAGGCGCGGGCGGCTGGCCAGGGCTCTGCCGATCGCAAGCTGTTGCTGCTGGCCGCCGGACAAGTCACCGCCGCGTCGATGTTTCATTTGCAGCAACACCGGGAACAGTTCGTAGATAAACGCCGGCACTTGCTTGGCCTCGGAGCCGGGAAAGCGGGAAAGCCCCATCAACAGGTTTTCTTCCACCGTCAGCCGCCCGAAAATTTCGCGGCCCTGGGGCACGTAGGCGATACCGGCGTGCACGCGCTGATGGGGTTTGAAACCGGTGATGGCCTTGCCTTCCCAGTTCACCGCGCCTTCCTTGGCCGGCAGCAAGCCCATCAGGCACTTGAGCAGGGTGGTCTTGCCCACGCCGTTACGCCCGAGCAGGCAGGTGACTTCGCCGATCTTCACGTCAAACGAAAGCCCGCGCAGGATGTGGCTACCACCGTAATACTGGTGCAGTTTGTCGACTTGCAGCATGTTCACACTCTCCTCAAATCCTGCAGGTGCCTGGCTCTTGTTTCGTAGCCCTTCCACACCTATTCAGCGACCGAGATAAACCTCGATCACCCGCTCGTTTTCCTGCACCTGTTCCAGCGACCCTTCGGCCAGCACACTGCCCTGGTGCAACACGGTCACGTGGTCGGCAATCGAGCCGACAAAACCCATGTCGTGTTCCACCACCATCAGCGAATGTTTGCCTGCCAGGCGCTTGAACAGTTCGGCGGTGAATTCGGTTTCGGCGTCGGTCATGCCCGCCACCGGTTCATCCAGCAGCAACAGTTGCGGGTCTTGCATCAGCAGCATGCCGATTTCCAGGAACTGCTTCTGGCCGTGGGACAGCAACCCGGCCGGGCGATGCACCGAGGCGGTGAGGCGGATGGTGTCGAGCACTTCATCAATCCGGTCTTTCTGCTCGCCGCTCAGGCGGGCACGCAGGCTGGCCCATACGGACTTGTCGGTCTTCTGCGCCAGTTCCAGGTTTTCGAAAACGCTGAGGGCTTCGAACACCGTGGGCTTCTGGAACTTGCGGCCGATGCCGGCCTGGGCGATCTGCACTTCGCTCATGCTGGTCAGGTCCAGGGTTTCGCCGAACCAGGCGTTGCCGTGGCTGGGTCGGGTCTTGCCGGTGATCACGTCCATCAGCGTGGTCTTGCCTGCGCCGTTGGGGCCGATGATGCAGCGCAGTTCGCCAACGCCGATGTAGAGATTGAGGTCGTTGAGTGCCTTGAAGCCGTCGAAGCTGACGCTGATGTCTTCGAGGGTCAGGATGGTGCCGTGGCGGGTATTCAGGCCCTTGCCCGCAGCCTGGCCAATGCCGATGGCATCGCGGCCACTGCCGGCATCAAAAATAGGTTCGAGCATGACGTTCCTCATTTCTTCAGCAGGCCGATAACGCCCTTGGGCAAATACAGGGTGACGATGATGAACAGCGCCCCGAGGAAGAACAGCCAGTATTCCGGGAAAGCCACGGTGAACCAGCTCTTCATGCCATTGACCACGCCCGCGCCGAGCAACGGGCCGATCAAGGTGCCGCGCCCGCCCAAGGCGACCCACACAGCGGCTTCGATGGAGTTGGTCGGCGACATTTCACTCGGGTTGATGATGCCCACTTGCGGCACGTACAACGCACCGGCCAAGCCGCACAACACCGCGCTCAACACCCACACGAACAGCTTGAAGCCGCGTGGGTCGTAGCCGCAGAACATCAGGCGGTTCTCGGCATCGCGCAGGGCCGTCAGCACCCGGCCGAACTTGCTCAGCGCCAGGCGCCAGCCGATGTACAGACTGGCGACCAACAGCAGCACCGTGGCCAGGAACAACACCGCCCGCGTGCCCGGCTCGGTAATGCCGAAACCGAGGATGCTGCGGAAATTGGTAAAGCCGTTGTTGCCGCCGAACCCGGTCTCGTTGCGAAAGAACAGCAGCATCCCGGCGAACGTCAGTGCCTGGGTCATGATCGAGAAATACACGCCCTTGATCCGCGAACGGAAGGCAAAGAAACCGAACACCAACGCCAGCAAACCCGGCGCCAGCACCACCAGGCACAAGGCCCAGAGGAAGTGGTCGGTGCCGGCCCAGTACCAGGGCATTTCGGTCCACGACAAAAAGGTCATGAACGCCGGCAGGTCGTCGCCGGACGCCTGGCGCATCAGGTACATGCCCATCGCATAACCGCCGAGGGCGAAGAACAAACCGTGACCGAGGGACAGCATCCCGGCGTAACCCCACACCAGGTCCAGGGCCAGGGCGACGATGGCGTAGCAGAGGATCTTGCCCACCAGCGTCAGGGTGTACGCCGACACATGCAGCGGGTTTTCCGGCGAGAGCAGAGAGCACAACGGCAAGGCCAGCAGCAGGATCAGGATGATCACACCGGTGGCAATCGTCGCCTTGGGGCCGGCCTTTTGTGCGGCTGTAAGCATCAATGGCTGGTTCATCAGTCGATCACCCGTCCTTTCAGTGCGAAGAGTCCTTGCGGGCGTTTCTGGATAAACAGAATGATCAGCGCGAGGATCAGGATCTTGCCGAGCACGGCGCCGATCTGCGGTTCCAGAATCTTGTTGGCGATGCCCAGGCCGAAGGCCGCCGTGACGCTGCCGGCCAATTGGCCGACGCCGCCCAACACCACCACCAGGAACGAATCGATGATGTAGCTCTGGCCCAGGTCCGGGCCGACGTTGCCGATCTGGCTCAGCGCCACGCCGCCCAAGCCGGCGATGCCGGAGCCGAGGCCAAAGGCGAGCATGTCCACGCGCCCGGTGGGCACGCCGCAGCAGGCCGCCATGTTGCGGTTCTGGGTGACGGCGCGCACGTTGAGGCCCAGGCGCGTCTTGTTCAGCAGCAGCCAGGTGAGCACCACCACGAACAAGGCGAAGGCGATAATCACGATGCGGTTGTACGGCAGCACCAGATTGGGCAGCACCTGGATACCGCCGGACAACCATTCAGGGTTGGCCACTTCGACGTTCTGCGCGCCGAACACCAGGCGCACGGCCTGGATCAGCATCAGGCTGATGCCCCAGGTGGCGAGCAGGGTTTCCAATGGCCGGCCGTAGAGGTGACGAATCACCGTGCGCTCCAGCGCCATGCCGATGGCGGCGGTGACGAAAAACGCCACCGGTAGCGCGATCAGCGGGTAGAACTCGATGGCTTGCGGCACGTAGCGCTGCATCAGCAACTGCACCACATAGGTGGAATAGGCGCCGAGCATCAGCATCTCGCCGTGGGCCATGTTGATCACGCCGAGCAGGCCGAAGGTGATCGCCAGGCCCAGCGCGGCCAGCAGCAGGATCGAACCGAGGGACATGCCGCTGAAGGCCTGGCCGAGGATCTCGCCCACCATCAGTTTGCGTTTGACCTGGGCCAGGCTGGTTTCGGCGGCGGTGTGCACGGCGGCATCGGTTTCGACGCCGGGCGCGAGCAGCGCTTCAAGGCGGGTGCGGGCGAGCGGGTCGCCGGTGCTGCCGAGCAAACGCACAGCGGCCAGGCGCACCACCGGGTCGGGGTCGACCAGTTGCAGGTTGGCCAGGGCCAGGCTCAGGGCGGTGTGCACACCTTCATCGGTTTCGGCGGCAACGCGCTGGTCGAGAAACTTGAGCTGCGCAGGTTGCGCGCTTTTTTGCAGGGTAACCGCTGCGGCCAGACGCACCTTGGGGTCGGCGGCGAGCAGTTGTTGGCTGGCTTGCACGTTGTCGATCAAGCCGCGCAGGCGGTTGTTCAGGCGCACGGTCCTGGTCTCGCCGTTGAGCGTGAGCTGGCCTTGTTGCAGGCCGTCCACCAGCTCGATGCGTGCCGGGTCAGGCGTTGCGGCCCAGTCCTGGAGCAGCTTGGCTTGTTGGGTCGGGTTGGCGGCGAGGAAGTCTTCGGCGTCGCCGGCATGTGCGGCGAAAGGCAGCAACAGCAGCAAGGCCAGGAAATAGCGATGGAGGGCAGTGGGCATAAACAAATGTCCTAGTCATGCGCGGTCAAAACTGTGGGAGGGGGCTTGCCCCCGATAGCAGTGGTTCAGTGATAAATGCATAGCCTGATACACCGCCATCGGGGGTAAGCCCCCTCCCACATTTGGCCTGTGGTGGGGCTTTAGTTGCTCTTCACCGCATAGTCCGGCTTCTTGTCATTGCCAGGAATGTACGGGCTCCACGGCTGCGCGCGGATCGGCTCCTGGGTCTGCCATACCACCGAGAACTGCCCGTCGGCCTGGATCTCACCGATCATCACCGGCTTGTGCAGGTGGTGGTTGGTCTTGTCCATGGTCAAGGTAAAGCCCGACGGCGCGGCGAAGGTCTGGCCGGCCAGGGCTTCACGCACTTTGTCGACGTCGGTGGACTTGGCTTTCTCGGCCGCTTGGGCCCACATGTGGATGCCCACGTAGGTGGCTTCCATCGGGTCGTTGGTCACGGCTTTGTCCGCGCCCGGCAGGTTGTGTTTCTTGGCGTAGGCTTTCCAGTCGGCGACGAATTTCTGGTTGACCGGGTTCTCCACCGACTGGAAGTAGTTCCAGGCGGCCAGGTTGCCCACCAGCGGCTTGGTGTCGATGCCGCGCAGTTCTTCTTCACCCACGGAGAACGCCACCACCGGCACGTCGGTCGCCTTCAAACCCTGGTTGGCCAGTTCTTTGTAGAACGGCACGTTGGAGTCGCCGTTCACGGTGGAGATCACCGCTGTCTTGCCACCGGCAGAGAATTTTTTGATGTTGGCGACGATGGTCTGGTAGTCCGCATGGCCGAACGGGGTGTAGACCTCTTCGATGTCTTTATCTGCCACGCCTTTGGAATGCAGGAACGAACGCAGGATTTTGTTGGTGGTGCGCGGATACACGTAGTCGGTGCCGAGCAGGAAGAAGCGCTTGGCGCTGCCACCTTCTTCGCTCATCAGGTATTCCACCGCCGGGATCGCCTGCTGGTTCGGCGCCGCACCGGTGTAGAACACGTTCGGCGACATCTCTTCGCCTTCGTACTGCACCGGGTAGAACAGCAGGCCGTTGAGTTCTTCGAACACCGGCAATACCGATTTGCGCGACACCGAGGTCCAGCAGCCAAACACCACGGCGACCTTGTCCTGGGTCAGCAGCTGCCGACCTTTTTCGGCGAACAACGGCCAGTTGGAGGCAGGGTCAACGACCACCGGTTCAAGCATTTTGCCGTTCACCCCGCCCTTGGCGTTGATCTCGTCAATGGTCATCAGCGCCATGTCTTTGAGCGACGTTTCGGAGATGGCCATGGTGCCGGACAGCGAATGCAGGATGCCGACCTTGATGGTCTCGGCGGCCTGGAGGGTCCAGGTCATGCCCATCGCGGCAATGGATGCCGACAAAGTGAAAGCCTTGATCAAGCTGCGACGCTTCATTGTGCAATCTCCAGAACTCAACATTGTTATGGGCGTAGGTTGGGGAACTGAAGGGGGCTCTGCAAAGGCTGTGCCTGCTATTACGAACGGGCCGGCTGCGCGGGTTGTAGGAGGCTTCTGCGAGCACGGACGCACCAAGTAGGCGCTTGTTTTCCGGGAGGGTGCACAGCGCGCGCTGTAAGGGTGCGTGGCCCGGTGGCTCATGAGGCGGTTGGCGGCCATCCGGTTGCTCGGTTGAACCGCGCCAGTACCAGCCGATCCAGCAGCCACACCAGCACCAGCGAAGCCCCCACCAGCGGGAAGACCAGCGCCAGGCCGAGCATGATGACCACGCCGGTTTTCCACCTCGGCAGGTCATGGCGCAACGGCGGAACGCCCAGGACGCCCTGGGGCTTGCGCTTCCACCAGATCACCACGCCACTGATGGCGCTGAGCAGAATCATCAGGCAGATCACCAGCACGATCAGTTGGTTGACCCAGCCGAACATCTTGCCCTCGTGCAGCATCACCCCGGTCTCGGTGGCCCGCGCCACGTTGCTGTAGTGCTCCCAGCGCACATCGGCGAGGACCTTGCCGGTGTACTGGTCCACGTGCAGGGTGGCGTCGTTGCGTGGGTCGTTGGCGAATACGGCGACGGTGAACACGCCTTCGGCGGTGGTGGGGAAGGTGATGCTGTAGCCGGGCTCGACTTTGCGTGCAGTGGCCAGATCCACCACCTGTTGCAGGCGTACCGTGGGCGCGGCGGGAGCGGCGTGCATGGCGCCGTGGTTCATGTGTTCGGCGTGGTCGCCGGACATCGGCATCGGTGTGTTTTCCATGGCCCAGGGCACGGTCTGTTGCGTCGCGGTGTTGAGCACGCGTGCCTGCTGATCGGACTGCGGCACTGTGTTCCACATCGCCGCCGGGAAGGTGTTCCACAGGTCGGCGTATTGCTTGCCCCAGAAGCCGGTCCAGGTCATGCCGCTGAGCAGCATCACCAGTAAAAACGCCGCGCCCCAGAAGCCGGCTACCGCGTGCAGATCGCGCCAGAACACCCGGCCGCGGCTGTTAAAGCGTGGCCATAACACCCCGGCCGACGACTTGCCGCGCGGCCACCACAGGTACAGGCCCGACACCACCAGCACCACGCCCCAACCGGCGGCGAGTTCGATCAGGCGATCTCCGACGGTGCCGATCATCAGCTCGCCGTGCAGGGCGCGGGCGATGGCTTGCAGGTTGTTTTTTGCATCCTGTTCACCGAGTACGGTGCCGCGATAGGGGTCGACGAAGACGGTGACTTCGCGCCCGCCGTCGTGCATCACGAATTGCGCGCTGCTGGTGGTGTCGGCCGGCGGCAGGTACTTGGTGATCTTGCCCTGGGGAAAGGCCGCCTGGGCACGTTGCAACTGCTCGTCGGCGCTCAGTGCGTGCTCGGCGCTTTGCACTTTGAGCAGGTCGCCGTACATCAGCGGGTCGAGTTGGGGTTTGAACAGGTAGATGATGCCGGTCAGGGCCAGCAGCACCATGAAAGGGGCGACGAAGAGGCCGGCGTAGAAATGCCAGCGCCAGGCCAGGTTGTAGAAGGAAACGTTTTGAGTGGTCATCAGGGATGCTCCGCAAAGCTAAAATTTTTGTCGTTGGTCAGGCCGCCATCGGGGGCAAGCCCCCTCCCACATGTGGAATGCATTCCAACTGTGGGAAGGGGGCTTGCCCCGATGCTTTTAGAAGCTCATGTCGACTTTGGTCCAGAGGGTGCGCCCCGGCTCCTTGATGGCCTGCGGGTCGCTGGCCGGGTAGCCGAAGCCGGCATTGCCCGCCAGGTTCAAATGCTCTGCGTAGGCCTTGCCGAACAGGTTGTCGACGCCGGTGCTGACCTTGAAGTTTTTGTTGATGCGATACGCGCCATTCAACGAGAACACGCCAAAGCCACCGCTTTTGTCGTAGTCCTTGCCGACCACGTTGCCCTTGTTCTGATCGATACGGTTTTGTGCGGCGACCACCCGCCACAGCGCGCCGGCGCTCCAGTCGTCTGCGCTGTAGGTCAGGCCGAAACGTGCATCCAGCGGCGGCATTTGCGGCAGGGCCTTGCCGTCGCTGCTGTTCTTGCCCCAGGCGTAGGCGAGGGTGGCGTCCGCCTTCCAGTTTGGCGTCAGCTTGTACGCCGCGCCGAGTTCACCGCCCATGATGCGAGCGTCGACGTTGCGGGCCTGCGAGGTAGTGCCCATCATGCCTGGCCGGTAGTCGAACAGGATGAAGTCACGCACCTGGCCGATGTAGCCCGAGGCCCAGGCTTCAAGGTTGTCGGCTTTGTATTGCGCGCCGAAATCGAGTTGGGTGGTCTTCTCCGGTTTCACGCCGTCGAAGGCATTCACCGAACCGACCGCGCCGGTGTTGGGGGAGAACAACTCCCAGTAATCCGGGAAGCGCTGCGTGTGGCCCAAGCCTGCGTAGAGGGTGGTGGGGCTGTTGGCCAGGTCGTGTTCGTAGCGCATGAAGCCCGACGGCAACGTGTCGGCGCGGGTTTCATTGGCGGTGGCGCTGGTCTGGCGAAAGTCCTTGGCCGAGGCGCGGTCCAGGCGTGCGCCGGTGATCAGGCGATCACGCTCGGCGGCGTACCAGGTGAGCTCGCCGAACACGCCGTAGTTGTGGAAGTTGGCGTCCTTGACCTTGGGCAAATCCTTGTAGGTGTCGATGCCCATGCTGCTGCGTTGGCGGTGTTCGTTGGTCTGCGCATCCAGGCCGCTGATCAACTGCACATCGGCCCAGCGCCAGGTGGCTTTGATGCGCGCGCCGAGGGTACGACGGTCGACGTTGGAGGCCATAGGCCCGGCCATCATCCCGGTCCCCGACGGCGTGCGCAGGCTGTAGTTGTCCATCACGTGGTCGGCGTAGTTGTAGTAGACCTGGGCCTCGACCTTATCCAGCACCTCGCCAATATTCGATTTCTCGAAGCGCAGCCCGAGGCTTTCGCGCAGGAACTGCGAACCGTCCATGCCACGCCCGGCGTAACGCGCTTCGCCGTCGCCACGGCCGGCGGTGAGTTCCAGCAGGGTGTCGGCATCCGGGGTGAAGCCAACGGCCACGTCGCCATTCCATTTGTCGTAGCGCGAGGCGACGGTGTCGTTGTTGCCGTCTTTGTAGTCGTCGGCGTGGGCCTGGTTGCCGATCACTCGCACATAGCCCAGCGGCCCGCCAGCGGCGGCATCGATGACCTTGTCGAAGCGCCCGTTGGAGCCGGCCAGCACGCTCGCGTTGAGCCGTGTGCCCAACTCACCGAAGTGTTCGGGCTCGCGATCAAACAGGATCGTACCGGCCGAAGCACCTGGGCCCCAGAGCACGGTTTGCGGGCCTTTGATCACGGTAAGCGTGTCGTAGGTCTCCGGGGAAATATACGACGTGGGCGCATCCATGCGGCCGGGGCAGGCGCCGAGCACCATGCTGCCGTTGGTGAGGATATTCAGGCGCGAGCCGAACATGCCACGCAGTACCGGGTCGCCATTGGTGCCGCCGTTGCGCACCAGGGCGAAGCCGGGGATGGTCTTGAGGTAGTCGCCGCCGTCGCTGGCGGGCACCGGTTGGCGCGGGTCTTTGGGGTTGGTGACCACGGTCAGCGGCGAGCTGGGCGCGATGGCGGTGATCACCGTGGGCGTCAGCTCATGCTCGGCGTGCTCATCGGCCTGAGCGTGGGGGGCGAGCAGGGCGCCGCATAGGGCAGCGAGCACAGAAGTACTTCCCAAACGGGAGTCAGCAGTAAACCTGGACATGACAAATTCCATCAATCAATCGTAAACAACACGGCCAGCAGCCTGCGGCTGTCTGTCTAAAGTCGGCCGGGGTGAAGTAACGGTGCTTGGTGTTTACGAGGCGATGGGCGGCGCACGGCTGCGGGCGCCGGGGAAGATGCTCTGCCGGGCATGGCCCAGGCGCGTGGCGGGGGTGAGGGCATTGGCCGGCGGCGGGGTACCGAGGGCCACGAATGAAAGGCTGCCGGGCAGGGCAGGGCAACTGAACAGCAGGTCGCAATAACCGCACTTGGCCCAGAGCGCGTGATGGTCGTTGGGGGCTTTGGGGTGATGGGATTCGCCGTGGTCGCCCGACATGTCCATATCCATGGACATGCTCATCGGCATCGACATACCGGCGTGATGATCCATCGGCATCGCTTGGGAAATCAGCGGACCGATAAAGATCATCAGCATGGCGAACAGGCTGATCCAACTGCCGCGCTTCACGCGGTGATGTGGAGAGAGCCTGGCGCGGGGGGCGCCCATCGAGTGTTGGCCTATTGGGCGTGCTTATGCGCGTGGGCGGCCATCGGCGGCACTTTTTGGACCGACACTTGCACCTCGACCTTGCCGGATTTTTCAAAGGTCAGGGTGAGTGGGAATTGCTTGCCATCGGCCAGCAGGCTGCGGTCTTTGAGGCCCAGCAGCATCACGTGGTAGGCCATGGGCGCGAAGGTCAGATCGCCCTTGGCCGGTACGGCAACGCTGGGCACTTGCTGCATCTTCATCAGATCGCCCTGCATCACATGCTCGTGCAGCTCGGCTTTGTCGGCCACGGGCGTGTCGACGCTGAGCAGGCGATCCGGGGTCGCCCCGGTGTTGTGAATCACAAAGTACGCCGCGACGGTGGGCGCATTGGGCGGCAACTCCTGGGACCAGGGATCGCTGACCAGCAGGTCGCCGGCCTTGTAGTCTTCGGCATTGGCGGCACTGAACACCGGCAGCAGCAACGCGGCCAGAAGCAGGGAAGATTTGAGCATGGCAGTTCTCCAGAACGGTTCTAAACGCAGTTCACTTGCGAAGAAGATCAGACCGTTGGAGAGGCGCGGGGGTTGAGGCTCGGCCATTGCTGGCGCGGGGTAGGGGTTTGCAGTGGGGGTTGTGGCTGACGCGGTACGGCTTCAAATCGCGTGAGATACAACTGCGGCACATGCCCCGGCAACGCCACCAAAGGCGCCGAGCCCGAGCAACACCAGCAATGCTGCATGGTGGAATGATCGTCCTGTTGCGGCGCCGGAATGTCCAGCTTGCCCAGGGCAATCGTCTTCAGGCTTGCGCCATTGGAAGAACAGAACCCGCCCCACATCAGTTGCTTGACCGGGTCGTCGGCCTGCTGCATCGCAGCGGCCATTGGCATGGCAAACGCGTTGAACAGCACTGCAAGGCAGGCGATCCAGGCAATTGCAAAGCGTTGACGGGCCATGGCGGACAATCCGTAGGGTTAAACGATCAGGCGGGTATTTAGCCTGATCGGGGGGGATAAGTAAAAAGCGGCGGTGTGGTTTGGTGTCGCAGCAGAATCACACCGCCGTGACGTGAAGCTTGAGGCCCAACGCTTTCATCACTTTCATGATAGTCGCGAACTCGGGATTGCCAGTGCTGGAGAGGGCTTTATATAAGCTTTCGCGTCCGAGGCCGGCGTCGCGAGCAATTTGGGTCATGCCTTGGGCGCGGGCGATATTGTTGAGCGCTGAACGAATCAGCATTCCGTCACCGGCGTCCTCTTCGAAAGAGGCTTCGAGATACTCCGCCATGTCCTCAGGAGTCGTCAGATGCTCGGCTATGTCGAAATCTTTAAATTGAGTCATGGGTCACTCCTTTTTATCAAATTCTTCGGCAATTTCTTTAGCTCGCTCGATGTCGCGTTTTTGCGTTGATTTATCGCCACCTATCAACAGTAGATAAATCACCTCACCTACACGTTTGAAGTACACCCGATATCCAGGACCATAGTGGATGCGCATTTCGGATACGCCATTTCCGACGTTTTCGCAGTCTCCAAAATTGCCCATTCTTGCGTTATCCAATCTTGTAAGTACGCGTCCATGGGCGGGTTTACTGCGTAGCGAATAAAGCCATTCCTGAAACTCATCAGATCTCTTGAAGTGGATCATCTCAGATCGTATTCCTTGGGATACATGTTGGCAAGGTGCGACGCGCTGCAAAAGCAGGCATCCCCATCGCGGATGGCTGACGCGAAACCGCGAGCGGGGAGGTTAGGTCGGGGGCTTTTGGCTGAGCCAGCCAGCCTGTTCGGAAGTGTTTGTAGGGGGATTCGACTTTTGGTGGTGCAGCCTGATAGCTGGCTGTTCACCTAGCCGACGTATTCAGTACCGAAGACCTGCTGGTCAACCTTAGCGAAACACGGGCATCGGCCAGCGCGCTGAGCTGCGACTTGGCTTTTGACCTGGGAGAGGAATTGCTTGCAGATCGCGTGCACGGCGGCGTTGGGCAGGCGACAGCCACGAGCCGCTAGCACCACAGAAAACAAGGTGGGAGGGGGCTTGCCCCCGATAGCGCTATGTCAGTCGCTGATTTGCTGGCTGAACCACCGCCATCGGGGGCAAGCCCCCTCCCACATTTGAACTGTGTTGTTCAGGGAGAATGGATTGCCTGTAGTACCGCTGCGACCGTTGGGAACTCCAGATCCACCGCCGCCAACACCGGCCGCTTCAACACCAGCACCGGCACCCCGCGCTCGCGCGCCACTTCCAGCTTCGGCTCGGTAGCCGTGCTGCCGCTGTTCTTGCTGATCAGCACATCAATCCCGCGCCGTTCAAACAACTCTCGCTCGTTTTCGATCAAAAACGGCCCACGTGCGCCGATCACTTCACAGCGCTCATTGCCCGGATACACATCCAGTGCCCGCAACGTCCAGAACTGGTCGGAGGGGATTTCATCGAGGTGCTGCAACGGCTCTCGGCCCAACGTGAACAGCGGGCGCTTGAAGGGTTTCAAGGCTTCAATCAGCTCGGCCCAATCACCGACCTCTCGCCAATCATCCCCGGCCTGGGGCTGCCATGCCGGGCGTCGCAATGCCCAGCACGGTACACCGCTCAACTGTGCTGCCTCGGCGGCATTGCGGCTGATCTGCGCGGCATACGGATGGGTTGCGTCGAGCATCAGGCTGATCCCCTCATCCCGGACAAACCGCGCCAGGCCCTCTGCGCCACCATAACCACCGACCCGCACTTGGCAGGTCAGATCGGTCGGCACCCGCCCGACACCGGCCAGGCTGTAGATATGTTCCGGGCCCAATGTACGGGCGATGGCCAGCGCTTCGGTCACGCCGCCCAGCAGCAAGATGCGTTTCATAGCGGCTTGACCACTTCCAGCAGCGTAATCGGCAACGCCTGGCGCCACGTATCAAACTCCCCCAACGGCTGGGCCTGGGCTACGTGAATGCGCGTCAGCTCACCGCCATGTTGAGCGCGCCAGTTCATCAAGGTCATTTCACTTTGCAGGGTCACGGCGTTGGCCACCAATCGCCCACCGGGCCGCAGGTGCTGCCAGCAGGTGTCGAGTACGCCCTCACGGGTGACGCCGCCGCCGATAAAGATAGCGTCGGGTGCGGTAAGGCCATGCAACGCCTCAGGGGCTTTGCCACGAATCAACTGCAAACCGGGCACGCCGAGGGCATCGCGGTTGTGTTCGATCAGGCCTTGGCGGCCTTCGTCTGCTTCAATCGCCAAGGCGCGGCAGCTTGGGTGCGCACGCATCCATTCGATACCGATTGAGCCACTGCCCGCGCCCACGTCCCACAGCAGTTCGCCGGGCATAGGGGCGAGGCGGGCGAGGGTCATGGCGCGTACATCACGTTTGGTCAGTTGGCCGTCGTGCTGGAAGGCGCAATCGGGCAAGCCCGCGAGGCGCGACAGACGCGGTGTGTCGCTGGAGGCCAGGCAGTCGATGGCGACCAGGTTCAAGTCGGCAACCGAGGCGTGTTGCCAATCTTCAGCCAAACCGTCAATGCGCCGTTCATCCGCGCCGCCCAAGTGTTCAAATACCGTCAATCGGCTGGGCCCGAACCCGGATTCGGCCAACAACGAAGCAATCAACGCAGGGCTGCCGCCGTCATTACTCAGCACCAATAAGCGCACGCCCGTGGCCAGATGTGCATTGATCGCCGCCACTGGCCGGGCGACCACGGACAGTGTCACCACCTCCTGCAACGGCCAGCCCAACCGCGCTGCCGCCAACGACACCGACGACGGTGCCGGCAAAATCAGCAGTTCTTCAGCCGCCACCTGCCGCGCCAGACTGGCTCCCACGCCGTAGAACATCGGGTCGCCGCTGGCCAGCACACACACTGGCGTGCCGCGTTGTGCCAGCGCCGGCTCCAGGGAAAACGGGCTCGGCCACACCTGGCGTTCCCCCCGAATACACACCGGCAGCAGGTCCAACTGGCGCTGAGCACCTATAATCCGCGTGGCGCGCAACAGGGCATGCCGGGCATTTCTGCCCAGGCCCTTGAAGCCGTCTTCACCGATGCCTACAACCGTCAGCCAGGGCGACATATCAATTCCTTGAACGACATCCGACGGGCAGGCTTTTCATGCCGCCGGACAAAGCAGGCATAATACCGCGCCTTTACCTGTCAACCGGTAGCCCCGTGAACCCAACGCCCACTCTGAATACCTTGCGCCCCTCGGCTTGTCCGGGGTTGCTGCGTATTGTCCAGGCGTTGGATGGCGGTATCTGTCGGATCAAATTGGCCGGTGGCTCGATCACCAGTGCGCAAGCCGACGCCGTGGCCGAAGCCGCCCAGGCCTATGCCGGCGGGGTGATCGAGGCGACCAACCGCGCCAATCTGCAAATACGTGGGATCGGCGCCGGGCAGGATGCGCTGATTGCCAGGCTGCTGGCCGCAGGCCTCGGCCCGAGCAACGCTGGCGGTGACGATGTGCGCAACCTGATGCTCAGCCCCAGCGCCGGTATTGACCCGCAGATGCTGTTCGACACCCGCCCGTTGGCCGTGCAGATCCTCGCCACCCTGCAAAACCACCCGCGTTTCCATGCGCTGTCGGCCAAGTTTGCCGTGCAGTTGGATGGCGGCGAGGATCTGGCGATGCTCGAACATCATCACGATCTGTGGCTCTCGGCGTTCGTGCGCAATGGCGAGACGCTGCTCGCGTTCGGTCTGGCCGGCTGTCCTGGGCTGGATGCGCCCCTGGCAGCGGTGCCATTGGAGCAGGGCCACGCACTGGTGGTGGCGGTGCTGGACGCCTTTCTCGACCTCGCCACCCCAGAACAAACGCGCATGCGCCATTTGCCTGTGGATAACTTGCTGAGCCAACTGCGCCTGCCGCTGCTGCCGGTCGACGGCTTCAAACGCCCGCCCAGTGGCGCCTTGCTGCACCTCGGGACTTATCCACAGGCGCAGAAGAATCAATTCTATGTCGCGGCCATCGCCCCCTTGGGTCGCCTGGATCCGACGATGCTCAGGGGCGCCGCACAACTCGCTCGCGACTACGGTGACGCCACCTTGCGCTTCACTCCCTGGCAAGGCGTGCTGCTGCCCAACGTCGAAAAACCTCACGCCGTGAGTGAACGCCTGGCGCAACTGGGCTTTCTCTGTTCCATCGACCAACCCCTGGCGCGCCTGACCGCCTGCACCGGCTCCAGCGGCTGCGCCAAGGCACTGGCTGACACCAAGGCCGACGCCCTGCAACTGGCCGCGCTGCAAGCCGGGCATGACGTGCATCTGACAGGCTGCCCACGTTCCTGCGCCGCCGCGCACACCGCGCCAGTCACCCTGCTGGCGGTGAGCCCAGGCCACTACGACCTCTATTTTCGCGATGCAGCCCAGCCGGGTTTTGGCCGGCTGCACGCGCGCACTCTTTCCATTGAAGCGGCGGGCGCCCTGTTGCGCGCTTGTCCACGGAGCAACACCGATGATTGATTACATCCGCGACGGTCAGGAGATCTATCGCAACTCCTTCGCCATTATTCGAGCGGAAGCCAAGTTGGACCGCATCCCGGCCGATCTGGAAAAACTCGCGGTGCGGGTGATTCATGCCTGCGGCATGGTCGATGCCATCGACGGCCTGCAATTTTCCGAAGGTGCGGGCAAGGCCGGGCGCGATGCGCTGGCCGCTGGCGCGCCGATTCTGTGTGATGCGCGGATGGTCTCCGAAGGCGTGACCCGCACGCGCCTGCCGGCCAACAACGCGGTGATCTGCACCCTGCGCGACGACAGCGTGCCGGAACTGGCGCGGGAGCTGGGCAATACCCGCTCCGCTGCCGCCCTGGAGCTGTGGCGCCCGCACCTGGAAGGCAGTGTGGTGGTGATCGGCAACGCGCCGACCGCGTTGTTCTACCTGCTGGAAATGCTCGATGCGGGCGCGCCGAAACCGGCGTTGATCCTCGGTTTCCCGGTGGGTTTTGTCGGCGCCGCTGAATCCAAGGCGATGCTGGCCGCCGACAGCCGCGGCGTGCCGTTCGTGATCATGCAAGGCCGCCTGGGCGGCAGTGCCATGGCCGCCGCAGCGGTCAATGCGCTCGCCACGGAGGTGGAATAATGCCGGCACGCGGACGTTTGATCGGTCTGGGCGTGGGCCCCGGCGACCCGGAACTGATCACCCTCAAGGCCCTGCGCCTGCTGCGTGAATCGCCGGTGGTGGCGTACTTCGTGGCCAAGGGCAAGAAGGGCAACGCCTTCGGCATCATCGAGGACCACCTCGTGGCGCAACAGACCCTGATGCCGCTGGTGTACCCGGTGACCACTGAGGCACTTCCGGCGCCGCTGTCCTACGAGCAAGTGATCAGCGATTTTTATGACACCGCCAGCGTCGACGTGGCCGCGCATCTGGACGCCGGTCGCGATGTGGCGGTGATCTGCGAAGGTGATCCGTTTTTCTACGGTTCCTACATGTACCTGCATGACCGTTTGGCCGAGCGCTACGAAGCCCAGGTTGTTCCGGGTGTGTGCTCGATGCTCGGCGGCGCTTCGGTGCTTGGCGCACCGTTGGTGTATCGCAACCAGAGCCTTTCGGTGCTGTCAGGCGTGTTGCCTCACGATGACCTCAAGCGCCGCCTGGCGGATGCCGACGCGGCGGTGATCATGAAGCTGGGTCGCAACTTCCCCAAGGTGCGCCAGGTGTTGGAAGAACTCGGCCTGGCCGAGCGCGCGCTGTATGTGGAGCGCGCCACCATGGCCAACCAGAAGATCGTGCCGCTGGATCAGGTCGACCCGTCGTCGTCACCGTACTTCTCGCTGATCATCGTGCCCGGTGAACGGTGGCAAGGGTGATGAGTCCGGCGATTGTCATCCTCGGCCAGGGCAGCCTGGCGACCGCGCGCAGGATCCAGCAGGTTTACCCTGGCGCCGTGATCCACGGCTTGGCCGGGCGGGTTGACGGTGCGGACCAGGCTTACAGCGACTTCGGCGCCACCCTGCGTCAGTTGTATCAGCACGGCACGCCGCTGATTGCGCTGTGCGCGGCCGGTATCGTCATCCGCACCTTGGCTGCGCTGCTGCTGGAAAAAGGCGAAGAGCCGGCCGTGCTGGCCGTTGCCGAAGACGGCAGTGCCGTGGTGCCGCTGCTCGGCGGCCTGGGTGGCGTGAACGTGATGGCGCGGGACATTGCGGCCGCACTTGATGTGGCCGCTGCGATCACCACCAGTGGCGAACTGCGCTTCGGCACCTGCCTGCTCAACCCGCCGGCCGGTTATGAGTTGGCGGATCTGGAGCTTGGCAAGCGCTTCGTCTCCGACCTGCTGGCCGGCGAAAGCGTAAGTATCGAAGGCGCGGCGCCGTGGCTGGATCAAGCTAATTTGCCCCAGGACCAGCAAGCGCGCCTGGCGATTCACGTAGGCAGCGCCGAGCGCGTGCCGGCTGCCAATGAATTGCTGATCTATCCGAAGACGGTGTCAGTCACCTGCAAACCGGGTGTGGAGTTGGCTGCGCGGGTGCGAGCGGCGTTGCATGACGCAGGCATCGCCGTGCAATCCCTGGCGTGCCTGCTGGCCAGCGACACGCAGATGGCCGAGGCGTCGCTGCATGAAGCCGCATCGGCATTGGCGGTGCCGCTGCGTTTCGCCAGCGTTACCCAGGATGCCGACATCGTGATTGACGTCGCCGAGCAGCCGTTGGACCTGTCGCAGGTGGGCCGCCCGCGTGGCCGCCTCGCCGTGATCGGCCTCGGCCCCGGCGCCGCCGAGTTGATGGTGCCGGCGGTAAAGGCCGAACTGGCGCGCTGCACCGATGTGTTGGGCTATGAAACCTACGTGCGCATGGCCGGGCCATTTCGCGACGATCAGATTCAGCACTGCACCGACAACCGCGAAGAAATGCAACGTGCACGCCATGCCTTCGAACTGGCCGCTCAGGGCCGTTCGGTGGTAGTGGTGTCGTCCGGTGACCCTGGCGTGTTCGCCATGGCGGCGGCGGTGATCGAGGCGTTGCACGAGTCCAGCGATCCGGCCTGGCATCAGGTCGACCTGGAAATCCTGCCAGGTGTCTCGGCCTCCCTGGCCACCGCTGCCCAGGCGGGCGCGCCGCTGGGGCATGACTTCTGCGTGATGTCGCTGTCGGACAACCTCAAGCCGTGGTCGATCATCGAAAAACGCCTGGACCTCGCGTCCCAGGCCGACCTGGCCCTGGCGTTCTATAACCCGATTTCGCGGTCACGGCCGTGGCAACTGGGCCGTGCCCTGGAAGTCGTCGCGTTGCACCGCACGCCGCAAACACCGGTGGTGCTGGGCCGCGATATCGGCCGACCGGGTCAGACCTTGCGTGTCACTACCCTGGGGCAACTCACTCCGGACCAGGTGGACATGCGCACCATGGTGCTGATCGGCTCGTCCACCACTTGCACATTCGCGCGAGCCGGTGGTGGTGAGTGGGTCTATACGCCACGCTGGTATGGTGAGAAACCCATCTCCTGAAAATGGCCTGCTGGCTGTCAGAAAGCTCCGAATAACACAGGGATTACTCTGCTGTTGTTCGGGGCTTTTTCTTTTTTGTGCGACGAAAAAACGAAGGCTCGCAGGTGTCCCGTGTGATTGCTGGGCGCTGGTTTCAGGTGTGTCTTGCCAAGGGATGTTTGTCGTCTGGAACGCGCATCGGCCACTGGACTAGTGTGCAGGTAAGCCCCATGTGGGGTGCTTGTGGAGAACCGAAAATGGAGCAACATCACAGAAGGATCAACAACACAAAACGGCGCAAGTTGATTGCCGCCTACACATTACCGAGGGCGCCTGGCGCGCAACCCTCATTGCCGCTGCTCGACACGGGGGACGACTGCAACGCGGCAGTGGTCAACAACAGTGTGATGTCGTTCGCCGAGGGGCTGTCGGGCCTGAACCGGGAATACATCCGCAAAAGCTACCTGTTGGCCAGCAGTTACGTCAGTGATGTCTTGAAGACCCCGCGAGGTACCGAGGCCTGGTACGACGAATTTATCAAGGTGATGATCAGCCTGGGCTGGCTGCCGGTGCGCAGCCGTTTCGAGCGGGTTTCACATTCGGGTAAGGGCCTGTCGGTGCAATTGGCGGCCCTGAACATCATCGCCACGATGCTGGCGTCGATGTCGGTTTCGGGGCCATTGGTCGCGGCGCTGCCGAAACTGGCAGCCGATGCGTTGGAAGCCATGAAGCAGCAACCGGCGTCCTTCGAGTTGTTCAGGCGCAACAGTACGCTGCACCAGGGCGGTGATTTCGGCCTGGCGTCCTGTGTCGAAGCGGGCGGCGAATTGACGATGGTGCTGGTGACCTACAGCACCCAGAGCGTAAGCAAACAGGTGGGATTGCCGTTCCTTGAGTGGGACAGCGCTTCGGTAGAGGCCTTCAGCGGGCAGACCTGCCTGGTGCTGAGCACCTCGGTGGTCAACGAAAAAACCATCCAATTGATGCGCGAGAGTGCGGGCGACAAGGTGCAGTCGGCGATTGCCAAGTACCGGATCTAAGGCACCAGATAACCGCGCACGCCGGTAAAGATAATCTGCGCGGCGAGGGCGCACACAAACAGGCCCATCAACCTGCTGACAATCTGCAGGCCCTGGTCACCGAGAATCCGTTCGATACGGTTGGACAGATACAGCACCACGCCAACCGTGAGGCTGGCCAGGGCGATGCTGAGGATGGCGGTGATCTTGTCATCCCAGTGCGGCTGGCTGACGCCCATCACCAACAACGCACCGATGGTGCCGGGGCCGACGGTGAGGGGAATGGTCAGCGGTACGATGGTCACGTCCTGCTGCACATTGTCGGTCTGCACCGCTGACTTGCCTTGGGCCATGCCAAGGGCCGAGATAAACAACACACTGCCGGCGCCGATGCGAAACGCATCCACGGTGATGCCGAACACACTGAAAATCACCCGGCCGAACAGGTAGAGCAGCACACTCGACACCAGGGTCGCCAACGCTACCTTCCAGGCCAGTCGCCGGCGTTCTTTGCTGGAGTAGCCACGGGTCAGGCTGATAAAGCAGGACAGCACGAAGAACGGGCTGTAGAGCACCAGCATTTTCAGGTAGACGCTGAATAACACGTGGAGCATGGAGGTAGCTCGCGGCAGGAAAAGTGTGGAGAGTCTATCAGGCGGTACGCTCCAGGTCAGGAAGGCGCGTGCTCCGCCCGCTGTTGACGCTGCGCGACCCAGAATTCCACCAGCTCACGCAACTGCGACAACTCCACCGGTTTGGCCATATGCCCATCCATCCCAGCCTGGCGCGCGCGTTCTTTGTGTTCCGAAAGGATATGCGCCGTGAGCGCCACCACCGGTGTGCGAATGCGCTGGTGGCTGACTTCCCACGCCCGCAGCTGCTGGGTGGCCGAGAAGCCATCGAGGATCGGCATTTCACAGTCCATCAATACCAGGTCATAACGCTGGGCCTTCATCGCCTCCAGCGCTTCTTCGCCGTTGCTGGCGGTGTCCGGATTGAGGTTGAGCTTGCCGAGCATGCCGCGAATCACTTTGGTGGAGATGCTGTTGTCTTCGGCGACCAGGATCTTGAAATCGCTGGGTACGGTAATCGCCGCTGGGGCGTTGAGTGAGACGCGCAGCGCCACGCCGCCTTTGCTGCGCTGGTTCAGCTCATCGGCCAGGGTGGTCTTGAGGGTGTAACCGGCGACCGGCTTGGCGAGGATGCGTTTGATCCCACAGTTGCGCGCGATGATCTTGCTTGGCGCGTTGCTGATGCCGGTGAGCATGATCAGCAGGATGTCGTGGTTCAGGCTCGGGTCTTCCTTGATCTTTGCCGCCAGTTGCATGCCGGTCATGCCGGGCATGTTCTGGTCCAGCAGCACCACGTCGAAGTAGTCGCGCAGGTGCGCCTTGGTGCGCAGCAAGGCCAGGGCTTCCTTGCCTGAGGGCACCGCGCTGACGTTCAAGCCCCAGGCGGTGCATTGCTGCACCAGCACTTTGCGGCAGGTGTCGTTGTCGTCCACCACCAGCACGCGGGCGTCCTTGAGCGGGCCATCGAGGTCGGAGGTGGGGTGCTCCAGGCGTTCCGGGTCCAGTGGCAGGGTCAGCCACAAGGTACTGCCCTGGTGACTGCCGCTCTTGATACCGAATTCGCCGTTCATCAACAGGATCAGTTGGCGGGCGATCACCAGGCCCAGGTGGCCGCTCAGACGGGTGGCCGAGAGGAAATTCTTGCTGTGCAGTTCGCTGTGCAGGAGTGCGTCGCGCTCGGCGGCTTCCATCGGCAGGCCGCTGTCCTGCACGGCAATGCGCAGGCGTGGCTTGGTGCTGCGGTCGTCCAGGGCGACCACGATCAGGACTTCGCCTTCATCGGTTTTGTGCAGGGCGTTTTCCAGCAGGCTCAGCATCGCCTGGCGCAGGCGCGTCGGGTCCCCGCTGATGACGCGCGGCACCTGGGGCTGGATAAAACTGATCAGCTCGACATTCTGCTGCTCGGCCTTGGCGCGGAAGATGCTCAGGCAGTCTTCGATCAGGGCATTGAGGTCGAACTGCACGTCATCCAGTTCGATCTGCCCGGATTCAAGCTTGGAAATATCGAGGATTTCATTGATCAGTGTGAGCAGCTCGTTGCCGGCGCTGTGGATAGTCTGCACGTAGTCGCGCTGCTTCACCGACAGCGGCGTGCCCAGCAGCAACTCGGTCATGCCCAGCACGCCGTTCATGGGGGTACGTATTTCGTGGCTGATCTTGGCCAGGAACTCGGCCTTGGCGGCGATCTCGGCATTGCTGGCGGCCAGGTCGCGGCTGAGGCTGAAACGGGCCTCGACAATCGCACGCTGGCGTTCGCCCAGGGCCAGGCTCATCAACAAGCCACTGAGGCAGATAAACGCCAGCAGCGTGATGATCAACCCCTGCGGCGACACCATCGTCAGGCCCAGCAGGGCCGGGAGGATGATCAGCGTGCCAATGTTGAACACCACCATGCCCGCCACGAACAAGCGCGCCGGGCGGTAGCCTTTCTGCCAGTGGTAAGCCGAGACAAACAGCATGCTCAGGCCGGCCAGGGCCACCAGGGCGTAGGTGATAATGTTCAGCGGCAGGGTGTTGACGAACAACAGCAGCAGGCCGCACAGCACGATAAACAGGATGTCGGCCATCAACACTTTGTTCAGCGGGTGCGGGCCCAGGGGCATGAAGAAACGATAGGCGAACATCAGCCCGCACGGCGCGGTCAGCAGCAAGGCCAGGTAGGCGCCGGGGGTCTGGATCGCATGCCAGTTCGGTAGCCATGGGCCTACCAGGTTGAGCAGCAGCGCCAGGCTGAGCATCAACAGCAGTTCACAGGCCGCCAGCCACAGGCTGCTGCGCGAGCGGTGGTAAGCGAAGCGCGAGAGGTTGTGCAGGATCAGCATCAGCAGGCAGCCGAACAGCAGGCCGTAGATCAGCGTCTGGGTCTGGTCGGCGGCCGCCAGCACGGCCGGTTCCAGGGTGATATAGGGGCGCAGTTCGTGTTCCGAGACCAGGCGCAGGTAGACATCGAGAGGCTTCTGGCTCTGGGGCATCGGCAGCATGAAATCGCTGCTGGGTAGTGGGCGTTCCGCCTGGGGCTGGCGGGCGCCGGTGCTTTGTTGCTCGACCAGGCTGTCGCCGTCCAATACATACAGGCTCAGGTGCGACAGGTCCGGGGCGAATACCCGCAGCACTTGCTCGTGCTTGCCGGGCTGCAGCTTGAAACGTACCCACAACGCACCGTCGGGCTGCGCAGCGGTCACGCGGTCCAGTTCGATGGGGCTGAATTGATTGGTGTAGCGCGGGGAACGGATGTCGCTCAGTTGCAGGTCGGCCTGTTCATCAAGCAATACTGCCCAACCACTGCCTTGTGCAGCGGCCTGGGCCGGGAACAAGCAGAGCAGTGTCAGCAGGCTGACAGTGAAACCTATGGCGATCCTGAGCCAGCGCACGGCGAAATCCCTTCGTAGGTTGATGCACGGGTTAACTATGCGCGGGGAGGCCTGTAGACGGCAAGGGCCAGAGGCCCTTGCCTAACCGAACGGATAGCTAGTGTTACTGAGTTTCGCCACGTTCACGGGCAATGGCGCGGTAGCCGATGTCCTTGCGGTAGAAGCAGCCTTTCCAGTCGATCTTCTTGGCCAGTGCATAAGCCTGTTGCTGCGCAGCGTCGACACTGGCGCCCATTGCGGTAGCGCACAGTACACGACCGCCGGCCGTCACAACCTTGCCATCCTTGAGCGCGGTGCCCGCATGGAACACCTTGCCTTCCAGCGTTGCGGCAGCATCGAGGCCTTCGATCACATCGCCTTTGGCGTAGTCGGCAGGGTAACCACCGGCCGCCAGCACAATGCCGACGCTCGGGCGTGGATCCCATTGTGCTTCAACCTTGTCCAGGGCTTGCGCCAGGGCGGCTTCCACCAGCAGGACCAGGCTCGATTGCAGGCGCAGCATCACCGGTTGGGTTTCCGGGTCGCCGAAGCGGCAGTTGAACTCGATGACTTTCGGGTTACCGGCCTTGTCGATCATCAGGCCGGCGTACAGGAAACCGGTGTACACATTGCCTTCGTCGGCCATGCCGCGCACGGTCGGCCAGATCACCAGGTCCATCACACGCTTGTGCACGTCTGCGGTGACCACCGGGGCAGGGGAGTAGGCACCCATGCCGCCGGTGTTCGGGCCAGTGTCGGCGTCGCCGACGCGTTTGTGGTCCTGGCTGGTGGCCATCGGCAGCACATTCTTGCCGTCGACCATCACGATAAAACTGGCTTCTTCGCCGTCGAGGAATTCCTCGATGACCACACGCGAACCGGCTTCACCAAAGGCATTGCCGGCGAGCATGTCGCGCACGGCGTCTTCGGCTTCCTGCAAGGTCATGGCAACGATCACGCCTTTGCCGGCGGCCAGGCCGTCGGCCTTGATCACGATCGGTGCACCTTTTTCACGCAGATAGGCCAGGGCCGGCTCGATCTCGGTGAAGTTCTGGTAGTCGGCAGTCGGGATCTTGTGGCGCGCCAGGAAATCCTTGGTGAAAGCCTTGGAGCCTTCCAGTTGTGCAGCGCCAGCGGTCGGGCCGAAGCAGTCCAGGCCACGGCTGCGGAACAGGTCCACAACGCCAGCGACCAGAGGGACTTCCGGGCCGACGATGGTCAGGGACACATTCTTTTCAGCAAAGTCGGCCAGTTGTTCAAGGGCCAATACGTCGATGGCGACGTTTTCGCACTTGGCTTCAATGGCGGTACCGGCGTTGCCGGGAGCGACGAAAACTTTCTGGACGCGCGGGTCCTGGGCAACTTTCCAGGCCAGGGCGTGTTCACGGCCACCGCTGCCAATGATCAATACATTCATTTCAAAAACCTCAAATTCTGTAAGGCGCTGCACGAGCGCTTCAGTGTGGAGCTGAACTTATGTAGTGAGCGGGCTTGCCCCGCGCTGGGCTGCGAAGCAGCCCCAATCAACAAGAACGCAGGGCATCAGATACGGCGCGGATTGCTGTTTTGGGGCCGCTTCGCAGCCCCGCGCGGGGCAAGCCCGCTCACCACAAAGCCCTTTCCCACATTTGGATCAGTGACGGAAGTGGCGCATGCCGGTGAAGACCATGGCAATGCCGGCTTCATCAGCAGCGGCAATCACTTCAGCATCACGCATCGAGCCGCCCGGTTGGATCACGGCGGTCACGCCGGCCTTGGCGGCATTGTCCAAACCATCACGGAACGGGAAGAACGCATCGGATGCCATCACCGAACCTACAACCTGCAGGCCGGCGTGCTCAGCCTTGATCGCGGCGATACGCGCCGAGTTCACGCGGCTCATCTGGCCGGCGCCGACGCCGATGGTCTGGCGGTTCTTGGCGTAGACGATGGCGTTGGATTTAACGTATTTGGCCACTTTCCAGGCGAAGATCAGGTCGTTGATCTCTTGCTCGGTCGGGGCGCGCTTGGTCACGACTTTCAGGTCTTCGCTGCCGATCATGCCAATGTCGCGGCTCTGTACCAGCAAGCCGCCATTGACGCGCTTGTAGTCCCAGGCTGCAGCGCGGTCAGCCGACCATTCGCCACAGGCCAGCAGGCGCACGTTGGCTTTTGCGGCAACAATGGCGCGCGCTTCTTCGCTTACCGAAGGGGCGATGATCACTTCAACGAACTGACGCTCGACGATGGCCTTGGCGGTCTCGGCGTCCAGTTCACGGTTGAAGGCGATGATGCCGCCGAACGCCGACTCGGTGTCGGTGGCGTAGGCCAATTCGTACGCCTGGCGGATGCCGCCTTCAGCGTCCGGGCTCACGGCCACGCCGCACGGGTTGGCGTGCTTGACGATCACGCAGGCCGGCTTGACGAAGCTCTTCACGCATTCCAGTGCGGCATCGGTGTCGGCCACGTTGTTGTAGGAAAGTTCTTTGCCTTGCAGCTGGGTCGCGGTGGCGATGCCCACTTCGGCAGGCTTGGCTTCCACGTAGAACGCCGCGCTCTGGTGCGGGTTCTCGCCGTAGCGCATTTCCTGGGCCTTGATGAACTGGCTGTTGAAGGTACGCGGGAACTGGCTGCGGCCTTCTGTGCTGAGGGTTTCGGCGGCCTGGTTCACGGTGCCCATGTAGTTGGCGATCATGCCGTCGTAGGCGGCGGTGTGTTCGAACGCCTTGAGCATCAGGTCAAAGCGCTGGGCGTAGGTCAGGCCGCCGGCTTTCAGGCTTTCGAGCACTTGGGTGTAGTCGCTGGCGTTGACCACGATGGCCACGTCTTTGTGGTTCTTGGCGGCCGAGCGCACCATGGTCGGGCCGCCGATATCGATGTTTTCGATAGCGGTCGGCAGGTCGCAGCCTGGCTTGTTGATGGTGGCTTCGAACGGGTACAGGTTGACGGCCACCAGGTCGATCGGCTTGATGCCGTGCTCGGTCATGATGGCGTCGTCGATACCGCGACGGCCAAGGATGCCGCCGTGGATTTTCGGGTGCAGGGTCTTGACCCGACCGTCCATCATTTCTGCGAAACCGGTGTAGTCCGCGACTTCTACTGCGGCCACGCCGTTGTCCTGCAGCAGTTTGAAGGTCCCGCCCGTGGAGAGGATTTCCACGCCCAGGGCTTCCAGCTCCCGGGCAAATTCGAGGATCCCGGTCTTGTCGGAGACACTGATCAAGGCGCGGCGGATCGGCAGGCGGGTAGTCTGGTCGGTCATTTCAATTTCCATCAAAAGCAAAGGAGTCAGCAAAAAAGGCGACCGGTTTTACGCGGGCGCCTTTCTGGTTTGATTGAATGCTTACAGCAAATCGTATTGCTTGAGCTTTTTGCGCAAGGTGCCACGGTTGAGGCCCAGCAGCTCACTGGCTTTGGTCTGGTTGCCCTTGACGTAGTTCATCACGCATTCGAGCAAGGGCGCCTCGACTTCGGAGAGCACCAGGTTGTACACGTCCGTGACGGAAGCGCCCTCAAGGTGGGCGAAATAATTATGCAGCGCCTTCTCGACACTCCCGCGAAGGGTCTGGCCTTCTTCGCTCGGCGTGTTGAGGTGCTGTTTCAAATTGACGTTGTCGCTCACGGGTGTTGTTCCACTCACTAAAGTCTCGGTCATCATCGTCATGCGGCCACCCCTTCTCCGTCCCCTGCTCTCAGGCTCTTGTCTCGCTCGGCAAAAAACTCACGAACGGCGGTGACCTGTGCTTGCGTTTCATCCAAACGATTGAATCCGGCGCGAAACTCCCTGGCGCCCGGCAGGGTTGCGAGATACCAACCCACATGCTTGCGAGCAATGCGCACGCCCATCACATCCCCATAGAAGGTGTGAAGTGCAGCCAGATGCTCAAGCAGAATACGTTCCACTTCGACCAATTCCGGCGCCGGCAAGACTTCACCGGTACGCAGGAAATACTCGATCTCACGAAAAATCCACGGGCGCCCTTGGGCGGCCCGGCCAATCAACAAGCCATCGGCACCGGTTGCGTGCAGTACGCGCCGGGCTTTTTCGGCTGAGTCGATGTCGCCATTGGCAAACACCGGCATCGACACCGCCTGCTTGATCGCGGCGATGGTGTCGTACTCGGCTTCACCGGTATACAGATCGGCGCGTGTGCGGCCATGGACCGCCAGCGCTGTAATACCTGCCTGTTCGGCGATCTTCGCCACCGTCAGGCCGTTCTTGTTGTCCCGGTCCCAGCCGGTACGGATCTTCAGGGTTACCGGCACATCCACTGCGGCGACAACGGCCTGCAGGATCTCGGCAACCAATTGCTCATCTTTCAATAGCGCGGAACCGGCGGCCTTGTTGCAGACCTTCTTGGCCGGGCAGCCCATGTTGATGTCGATGATCTGTGCGCCCAACTCCACGTTGGCTCGGGCCGCATCCGCCAGCATCTGCGCATCACCGCCGGCGATCTGTACCGAGCGGGGCTCGGGATCACCTTCGTGGATCATGCGCATCCGCGATTTGCGGGTGTTCCACAAGCTCATGTCGCTGGTGACCATTTCCGAGACTACAAGACCCGCGCCCAAACGTTTGCACAGCTGACGAAAGGGCTGGTCGGTGACACCCGCCATCGGGGCGAGGATCAAGCCGTTCTGCAATGTGTATGGGCCGATGCGTACCGCCGACATAGGACTTCCCTGTTGTGGGGCCGGATCATTAGAGTTCGAAAAAGGGTTGGCATGATACCCGCTCTCGATGACTGGATAAAGGCTGGATTGGATAAAATCTGAACAGTTATTTCTTTATCGCCGCCGGTTTGGATGCGCGGCGCCAAGTCAATAATCCACCGTCAAGCTTCGGTGAGTGGGTCGGTTCACTCGGGCGAGTGGAAGCTCAGGCTGTAATTCACGGCTTTGTTGCCCGGATCCAGGATGTCCAGGGAGATATGGATCGGGGTCTGCGATGGCATTTCGCTCACGCCGGCCAACTCGCCGCTGAGGTATTCGGCGGGTTTGAAGCGACGACTGGCAATCAGGCCGCCATTGAGGTCGGCAAAACGCAGCTCCAGCAGGGGGAAGGGCTGGGAGAACGTCGCGCGGTTGTAGATGATTGCATCCACCACCAGCGCCCCGGCGAATTCCGGGTGGCTGCGCACTACCAGGTTGCTGCTCTTGATGTGGGCGATATCGACCCGTGATGGCACCTTGCAGCCCAGTGTGGGGCACAGTTGCTGGAACCACGGGCGGTAAGCGTCCTGGCGCGCCAGGTCGTCGAACTGGTAGGCGATGTATTGGCCTGCCAACCCCGCGGCGGCGATCAGCACCAGCAGTATCCAGATTAAGCGGCGGCCCCAGCCCTGTGGGCGCTTTTGCGCGTACAGGTGCAGCGGGTCGTCTTCGAGGTCCTGGAGCAGTTCGTCGTGAACGCCGGCGTCGGGGCGCGGGCGCTTGCGACGCAACTGGGGGCGCTCCTCGGGTTCCGGCTCGTCCGCCGCCTGGGTGAGCGGGGTGAACGGTGGGTCGAGGTCTTCATCCTCGGGGGCTGCACGCAGTGGCGGCTCGTCGTCGATATCGTCGATGTGCTGCGACATGGACGGCTCGGTGCGCTGCTTTGTCGCAGGGGCGTTGCTCGGTTCCGACTCGTCTTCCGGGGCTTTGGTGCGCTCTTCAGGCGGATCGCTGAACAGGCTGGCCGCCCATTTTTCTTCTTCGGCCTTGACGGTCTCGCGGCTGGCGCTGAGGGCGTCTTCCTTCTGGCGGCGCTCTGCACCCGGTTGGCGACGTTCCGCGCCCACGGGCAGCGTGTGCTGAATCTCGCGGCGCTCCAGCTTGGCCAGTTCTTCGTCCAGGTCCAGGTTGTCGAGGTCCAGCTCTTCGGCGGTCCACTGTTTCTGGCTGATGGCGCGGGGCGCCTCAGGGGGCATCGCGATTTCCGGTTGTTCAGGCGCCACGGCCTGGGCGCGCTGCTCCAGCAGCTGGCGAGCGGCGTTGAACACTTGCAGGCACGAGCCGCAGCGCACCACGCCACGGGCCACGCTCAATTGAGCGTGGTTGACGCGAAAGCGTGTTTGGCAATGCGGGCACTGGGTGACGAAACTGTCGGTCATGCGGCCATCCGATTCAGGCAAGCGCTCATTCTAGCGCCGACGCCCGCTGATGCGTACCCAGCCATCGCGGTTGGCGATCGGATCCAGCTCGAAATCCTGGGCATACGCGGCAGCAACGTCTTCGCCTTGCTCGGCGAGGATGCCCGACAGCGCCAGGCGCCCGCCCGGCTTGACCAGGCTCGACAGTTGCGGCGCCAGGGAAACCAGCGGCCCGGCGAGGATATTCGCCACCAGCACATCGGCCTGGACCTGCGGCAGGTCTTCAGGCAGGTAGAGTGGGAATTTACCTTCAGGAATATGGTTGCGCCCGGCGTTATCGCGCGAGGCTTCCAGGGCCTGCACATCGATGTCGGTGCCCACGGCTTGCTTGGCGCCCAGCAACAGCGCGGCAATCGCCAGGATCCCCGAGCCGCAGCCGAAATCCAGCACGTTGCTGTCGGTCAGGTCCTGGCCGTCGAGCCATTCCAGGCACAGTGCGGTGGTGGGGTGGGTGCCGGTGCCGAACGCCAGGCCTGGGTCCAGCAGCAGGTTCACCGCATCAGGCTCTGGTGCGGCATGCCAGCTCGGTACGATCCACAGGCGCTGGCCGAAACGCATCGGCTGGAAGTTATCCATCCAGCTGCGTTCCCAGTCCTGGTCTTCGATCACTTCGCTGTGATGCTCGGGCAGCGGGCCACCGGTGAGCAGCTCCATATGGGCCAGCACGGCGGCAGCATCGGTGCCGTCTTCGAACAGGGCCAGCAGGTGGGTGTGGGACCACAGCGGAGTGGTGTTGAGTTCCGGCTCGAAAATCGGCTGGTCTTCGGCGTCCATGAAGGTCACCGAGACGGCGCCCACTTCGAGGAACGCGTCTTCGTAGGTTTCGGCTTGTTCTGGGCTGATGGCGAGACGGACTTGCAGCCAAGGCATGGCGGGCACCTTTGAAAAAAATGAATGTGCGACGGCAGGGTCGCGAAAGGGCGCAAGTTTACGCGAGAGCAGGGCATAAGACGACTGTACTGACTGAACACAAATCAAATGTGGGAGGGGGCTTGCCCCCGATTGCAGTGTGTCAGTATCAATATCTGTAACTGATCCACCGCTATCGGGGGCAAGCCCCCTCCCACATTTGTACTGCGTATGGCCTGAAAGTTGGGGCCCGGAAACAACAAAGCCGCCCGAAGGCGGCTTTGTTAGGTGGAGCACTTACTGGTCGGCCAGTTTGTGTTCCAGGTAGTGAATGTTCACACCACCTTCGCAGAAGCCTTCATCACGAACCAGGTCCCGGTGCAGTGGGATGTTGGTCTTGATGCCGTCGACCACGATTTCGTCCAGGGCGTTACGCATACGGGCCATGGCCTCGTCGCGGGTCGCGCCCCAGGTGATCAGCTTGCCGATCAGGGAATCGTAGTTGGACGGAACCTTGTAGCCGCTGTACAGGTGCGAATCCACACGTACGCCGTTGCCGCCGGGCGCGTGGAAATGCTTGACCAGGCCAGGACTCGGCATAAAGGTTTTCGGGTCTTCGGCGTTGATCCGGCACTCCAGGGAGTGGCCATGGATCTTCACGTCGGCCTGGGTGAACGACAGCACGTTGCCAGCGGCGATGCTCAGCATCTCCTTGACGATGTCGATACCGGTGACCATCTCCGAAACCGGGTGCTCTACCTGCACGCGAGTGTTCATCTCGATGAAGTAGAAGCGGCCGTTTTCGTAGAGGAACTCGAAGGTGCCGGCGCCACGATAGTTGATATCGATGCATGCCTTGACGCAGCGAGCCAGCACTTCTTCGCGGGCTTGCTCATCGAGGCCCGGTGCCGGTGCTTCTTCCAGTACCTTCTGGTGACGACGTTGCAGCGAGCAATCGCGGTCGCCCAGGTGGATGGCGTGGCCCTGGCCGTCGGACAGTACCTGGACTTCCACGTGACGTGGGTTGGTCAGGTACTTCTCCAGGTAGACCATCGGGTTGCCGAACCAGGCGCCCGCTTCGGAGCGGGTCTGCTTGGCGGCTTCGATCAGGTCTTCTTCCTTGTGCACCACACGCATGCCGCGACCACCACCGCCACCGGCGGCCTTGATGATCACCGGGTACCCGACTTCGCGACCAATGCGCAGCGCGGTTTCCTCGTCTTCCGGCAGTGGGCCGTCGGAGCCAGGAACGGTTGGCACGCCGGCCGCGATCATGGCGTCCTTGGCCGAGACCTTGTCGCCCATCAGGCGAATGGTTTCGGCTTTCGGGCCGATGAAGGCAAACCCGGATTTTTCCACCTGTTCGGCGAAATCGGCGTTTTCCGCGAGGAAGCCGTAGCCCGGGTGGATGCCATCAGCGCCGGTCACTTCAGCAGCGGCGATGATGTTCGACACTTTCAGGTACGAGTTCGTGGCCAGTGGCGGGCCGATGCAGATGCTTTCGTCCGCCAGTTTCACGTGCATCAATTCGGTATCGGCCGTCGAGTAAACAGCGACGGTCTTGATGCCCTCTTCCTTACAGGCGCGCAGGATCCGCAGCGCGATCTCGCCGCGGTTGGCGATCAGGACTTTTTGCAGTTTCTTCGCAGGTTTCAACATCGAAGGCGCTCCGCGGTTCAAACGATGGTGAACAGCGGCTGGTCGTACTCAACCGGCTGACCGTTTTCTACCAGGATGGATTCGATGACGCCGGCTTTTTCAGCGGTGATGTGGTTCATCATTTTCATCGCTTCAACGATGCAAATGGTGTCGCCCACTTTCACGGTCTTGCCGACTTCAACGAAGGCTGGCGAGGTCGGAGCCGGGGTGCGGTAGAAAGTACCGACCATTGGCGACTTGACCACGAAGCCGTTCAGAACAGGCGCGGCCGGGGCAGCAGGTGCAGCAGCGGCAGCGGCTGGCGCGGCGGCAGGTGCAGCAGCCGGAGCCGGTGCTTGCATCTGTGGCGCGTAGAACTGTTGAGCCGGGGTCTTGCTGTGGCGGCTGATCCGTACGGACTCTTCGCCTTCCTTGATTTCCAGCTCGTCGATGCCGGACTCTTCCAGCAGTTCGATCAATTTCTTAACTTTACGGATATCCATGAATCATCAACTCCCAAGGGTCGGTCAGGGGCGCTTGGCCGGTTGTTCAAGTTGTTCCAGGGCGGCCTCCAGGGCCAGTCGGTAACCGCTGGCGCCAAGGCCGCAGATCACACCTACCGCTACGTCGGAGAAGTAAGAGTGATGGCGGAAAGCTTCGCGTTTATGCACGTTCGATAAATGCACTTCGAT
The DNA here is from genome assembly GCF_023701505.1 of Pseudomonas sp. SR18. Taxonomy (NCBI): domain Bacteria; kingdom Pseudomonadati; phylum Pseudomonadota; class Gammaproteobacteria; order Pseudomonadales; family Pseudomonadaceae; genus Pseudomonas; species Pseudomonas sp. SR18. The sequence goes on from NZ_JAMQAU010000017.1 coordinate 114,362, forward strand.
GAATGGGATGCTCACCGCCAGCAGCGCGTCACGTAATGCAACACTTGTATGCGTAAAAGCGGCGGGATTGATCAGGATAAAGTCCACGCCTTCGCCGCGCGCGGCATGGATGCGATCAATCAATTCGTACTCGGCATTGCTTTGCAGGTAGAGCAGATGGTGGCCGGCAACACGAGCCCGCTGCTCCAGATCGAGGTTGATCTGATCCAGGGTCACAGCCCCGTAGACGCCCGGTTCGCGGGTGCCAAGCAGGTTCAGGTTGGGTCCGTGAAGAACCAGTAAGGTCGCCATCGGCTGTTCCTTGTTATTGATGGGAGTACGGCAGAACCCGGCGACTATGCCGCAAAGCCTTTGTGACTGTCCAGTTCTATGCAGTAGGCAGCACGATTAGCGAGGATTGCGCAAAATTTGTGACTGGGGCCTTAGATCTGGTCATCGAGATCAAGTGTGGGAGGGGGCCTGCCCCCCGATAGCGGTGCATCAGCCAACACATGCAGTGGCTGACACTCTGCAATCGGGGGCAAGCCCCCTCCCACATTTGATCTTCATAGGGCGCGGGATTGGGTCATACGCGAAAGGCTTGGACTGCGGTGTTGAGCTGCCCACCCAGCACCAGCAGATGCTCTCCCTGGCTACGCCCTTGCCCGATGCGCAGCAAATTATCCTCACCCAATTGATGAATCCGCTCGCTGTTATCGCGAATCTCACTCACCGCGCCACTCTGCTGCGCGGTCACGTCGGCAATCCGCACAGCCGTGTCGGAAATGGTCTGGATCGCCCCGACGATTTCATCCAGCGCTCCATCCGCCGCCTGGGCTTGCTGGGCGGTGGCTTCGGCGTGTTCGACCTGGGCGCGCATGCCTTCCACTGACTGGTGGGCTGCGTTTTGCAGGCCGCTGATCAAGCCCTGGATCTCTGCGGTGGCGCCAGCGGTGCGTTGGGCCAGGGTGCGTACTTCGTCGGCGACCACCGCAAATCCACGTCCGGCCTCGCCGGCGCGGGCGGCTTCGATGGCGGCGTTGAGGGCCAGCAGGTTGGTCTGGTCGGCAATCGAGCGAATCACCGTGAGCACGCCGCCGATGGTGGCGGACTCTTCAGCAAGTTTCTCGATCATCTGTGCGTTTTGCTGCACTTCGCCGACCAATGCATGCAAACCGGTCAGGCTCAGGCCGATCACCCGCTGGCCTTGTTCCACCGCCTGGCCCGCGCTGCGGCTGGCGCTGGCGGCCTGGCTGGCATCGCCGGCCACTTGCTGGATGGTGGCTTCGAGTTCGCCCAGGGAATCGCGGATTTGCGCGGTGTCCCCGGCCTGGCGTTCGGCGCCGTCGTGCAGGCCGCTGCTCAGTTCGGCGAGGGCGCGGCTGCTGCCGGCCACTTCTTCGGCATTGCCGCGAATGGTGCCCACCAAGTCCACCAGGTAGGCGCGCAAACGGTTGAGGGAGGCTTCGATGTCGTGCAGTTCGCGGTTGGTCTTGCCCAGTGCGATCGGTTGGCTGAAGTTGCCTTCGGCCCAGATCGACAAGGCCGGGGCCAGATTGGTCAGCACCCTTGCCAGGCGGCGTTGCAGGGTGTCGATCAGCAGCGCAATCAGCAGGATCAGGCCGATCATCACCCCTTGCATCAGGCGGACTTCGCTTTGGATAAGGCCATGTTGCGCACGCACCACAGGCTCAAGACCGGCGATGGCCTGTTGTACGGCGTTGATCTTCAGGTGGGTGCTGGCGGCCAGGTCGCTGCGTTGCTGGATCTGTTCACGGGTGCGCTTGAGTTCGGCGGGGTAACGGGTCAGCAGGCTGTTGAGTTCGCGCTTGAGGTCGACACCGGTGTCCTGGGCTTCGGTTTTTTCGCTGTTTTCCAGGCCCATCAGGGCGGAAAAGTCATCGGTACTGGATTCGGTGCTGGCTTTGACGCCGAGCAACGGCAGTTGTCCCAGCGCGTCGGCCTGGGCGCGGATATTGGCGACTTCGCGCTCCACATCATTGGCCAGTTCCGCACGCCCGCTGCTCACCAGCTTGTCGCGGGCCAGGGACAACTTGCCCAGGTGTTGGGACGCGGTCAGTAGCGGTTGAAGGTAGCGCGCACCGTCAGGGGAATTGACGCCCATGGCGTACTGGCTCAACTGGTCCAGGTTGGCGCCCAATTCGCGCTCGGCTTGCAGCAGCAAGGCCTGTGGGTCGCCGGCCAGTTTGCCGGCGGCCAGCAGGTCGGTCTTGCTGAAGGTGTCCAGGGCAGCCAGGCTGGGGCGCAGGTTCTGCGCCAGGTCAGCGGGCAGCTCATCCAGCTGTTGCAGCAGGTTTTCCAGGCTTTGACTGGCGCTGCTCAGGCGCAGGGCATCGCCGCTGGCCAGGTAATCGTCGATATTGCGCGCCGCCTGGTTCTGGAAGGTCTGGGACAGCCCCAGGTAGCGCTCCATCAGCAGATAGGGCCGTTCCAGCGCCCGTTGCGACCACCACAGCGTCGCCCCAAGTGCCAGGCACACGGCCACCAGAAGAAGGGTGTTGAGATTGGTCAGCAGCTTCAGGCGCATGCGTGGTTTCAACCGACAGCAAAAGGTAAGTGCCTGAAGTTATTGCGTTTTCATTACAGCGTTATGACGGAATCAGTGGATTCTGGTGAAAAGGTGGCACTTTGCTTTGACGTCCGGGCAGCTTGCACGCGATTGCGCCCGGCATGCTTGGCACGATACAGCGCCTCGTCGGCCTGGGCCGCCATCATCAGGCTGTCGGAGCCGTCGCACAGTTCCACCAGCCCGGCGCTGAACGTGCACCACAAATCCTGAGGCTGTGCCGGGTAATGGATTTCGGCAAAGCGTCCGCGGATTTCATCCAGCACCTTGCAGGCCGACTCCAGGTCGGTGTCGGGCATCACGATGGCGAACTCTTCACCGCCGTAGCGTCCGATAAAGTCGGTCTTGCGCAAGCGCTGCTTGAGGAACAGCGCCAGGCTCTTGATCACGCGGTCGCCCATGGGGTGGCCATGGCTGTCATTGACCCGCTTGAAGTGGTCGATATCAAGCATGGCAAAGCTCAACGGCTTGTTCTCGCGGCGTGCGCGGAAGCTGCAGTCTTCTAGCAATTGCAGGATATGGGTGTGGTTGTACAACCCGGTCAGGCTGTCGCGCACCATCCGTGCCTTGAGGTGGCGGGCGCGGGCGGCGCGGTTGCGCACGGTGGTGATCAGGTGCCGCGGCTTGATCGGCTTGGTGAGGAAGTCGTCGCCGCCTTCGCTCATCGCATCCAATTGCTTGTCCAGGTCGTCCTCGGCCGACAGGTAAATGATCGGCACGCTCACATAACGGTCGTTATGGCGGATCACCTTGGCCAGTTCGGTGCCGGTACAGGCGGGCATGTACATGTCGAGGATGATCAGGTCCGGCTGGAAGTCAGCCAGCTCGGCCATGGCCTGGATCGGCTCAATCAAGGTGCGGGTGACGATCCCGGCGCTGTTGAGCAGCCGCTCGGTGTGCAGCGCCTGGGCCCGCGAGTCGTCGATGATCAGCACTTTATAAGGCTCGTACTGGGCGACGCAGGTCAGCACTTCGATTTTTTCCAGCAGGCTGGAGGCTTCCAGTGTGCCGGTCAGAAACTCCTGGCCACCGGCGCGCACGGCAGCCAGTCGGGTCGGTGTGTCGGTTTCGTGCAGGCTGAAAAACAACAGCGGCAGCTTTTGCTCCAGGCCTTCCTGTGCTTCGGCGGCGAGCTTGAGGCCCAGGCCTGCGCCGCAGAAATCCACGTCCATCACGATTGCAGACGGCAGGCGCTCGCTCATTGAGGCGCGAAACGCCGCCACGCTGTCCAGTGACTGGGCGCTCAGGCCAAAGAATTCCAGCTGCTTGGCCAGGCGCTCGGCGCGGTCGTGATCGGCGAGCATCACGTAGATCGGCTTGCGCATCGGTGGCAGGAAGGTCTGTTCCAGCTGGTCGCCCTGACGCAGGCCGGTGCGCGACAGGCGCTGCATCAAGCGGTTGAGTTCGGTGATCAACTGGCTGCTGAGGCGGCCACGGTTTTCATCCACCGCTTGGAGTGATTCACCGATGTTGCGCGCCAACTGGCCGTGTTCGGGTTGTTCAAAACGCTCGGCAAAGCGCAGCAGGCGCAGGTTGGCCTCGCTGAGCTCGGAGAGGTCGGCGCCAGACCATTCGCTGCGTTGCAGGCGCTGCCAGATCTCAAGAATTTGACGTGCCTGATGAATTACCCGCTGGGCAAAGTGCTGCTTGAGACGCTCACGGCTGGGGTCTTCTGGCTCGGTCATATCCTGACTACTAGTAAGGGTGCATGCTGAGGTCGAACTGATGGCTCTATGCTAGCACCTCTTTTCAGTGGGATGAGTGTCATATGTCAATTAACTGCATGTCGGTGCGATTCAGTTAATGACCTGACGGTCGCGCAGCGTAAAAAGCGTCCATCCTTTATAGTCCAGCGCCACTCCTGCGCCAGTTTGGTGAAAACCCCCGCACCGGCGGGCACGATGGGGTAGGGTTGTGGTCGGAGTGTTTGAACGCACGCCGTCAATTGAAGTGCATGAACTCAAGTGATTGAAAGGATATCGCCATGCTGGACTGGAAAAACCGTGCAGGCAGTGCCAAAGGCCCCGCCCCTGAGCCCAAGTCGGCCAACCGCAGCTATTTTCGTACCCTGCTGATGAGCCGGGCGCTGCTTAGCGTGCTGGGTCTGTACCTGTTGGTCACCGGTGCCCTGGGTTGGTACTGGAGCGAAGAGCCGGCGCTGTTCCCGGTCCAGCAGAACGCGCAAATTGCTGCCGAGAAAGAAGGCAAGCAGATGGTGGTGGGCTACACCACCGTCGAAACCCTCAAGACCGTGGTCGGCACCTTGCTGAACAAACCCGGCGGCTACATCTCCAACGACCGTTTCCCGCCCGGCTTGTGGATGGACAACATGCCGAGCTGGGAGTACGGCGTGCTGGTGCAGGTGCGCGACCTGACCCGTGCCCTGCGTAAAGACTTCGCCCGGTCCCAGTCGCAATCGGCCGAAGACGCTGACTTGGCCAAGGCCGAGCCGCGTTTCAACTTCGATAACAAGAGCTGGGTGCTGCCATCGAGCGAGTCGGAGTACCAGGAAGGCATCAACTCCCTGAGCCGCTATGAAGCGCGCCTGTCCGACCCTAACCAGCGCGGCGCGCTGTTTTATGCGCGTGCCGACAACCTGAACAACTGGCTGGGTGATGTGGCTACCCGCCTGGGTTCGTTGTCGCAACGCCTGTCGGCCAGTGTTGGCCGGGTCAAATTGAACACCGCACTCAAAACCGAAGCCCTGGCGCCAGGTGAGGTGCCGCAGGTCGACGAAGAGGTGGTGGAAACCCCATGGATGCAGATCGACAACGTGTTCTACGAAGCCCGTGGCCAGGCGTGGGCACTGTCCCATCTGCTGCGCGCCATCGAAGTCGACTTCGCCGACGTACTGGCCAAGAAGAACGCCACGGTCAGCGTGCGTCAGATCATCCGTGAGTTGGAAGCCTCGCAGGAGCCCGTGTGGAGCCCGATGATCCTCAACGGCAGCGGCTTTGGCGTACTGGCGAACCACTCGCTGGTGATGGCCAACTACATCTCGCGGGCCAACGCAGCGGTGATCGATTTGCGTCAGCTGCTTAACCAGGGTTGATGATGGACGCCACTCAACAGGAGGCCGCGCACCGTGCGGCTTCCGATGCTGAACTGATCTGCTGGGTCGACGCGCAGGACAATCTGCTCGGCACCCTCGTCAGGTCCGACCTTCGCCAGCGTGGCTTGATCGGCCGCTGCACATTTATCTTTCTGTTCAACTCCGCCGGTGAGCTGTGTGTGCACCGGCGTACCCTGAGCAAAGCCATGTACCCTGGGTTCTGGGACACGGCGGCGGGCGGCATGGTGGCGGCCGGGGAGAGTTATGCAGACTCCGCAGCGCGTGAGCTGGAGGAAGAACTTGGCGTGGGCGGGGTGGAATTGGTCGAGCATGACCATTTCTACTTCGAGGACGGTGACAGCCGTTTGTGGTGCAGATCCTATTCCGCTGTCTGGGATGGGCCCCTGCGTTTACAGCCTGAAGAAGTCATGGAAGCGCGCTTTTTGCCCATCGAGATTGTCCTGCAGGAGGCCGAACAAAAGCCCTACTGCCCGGACGCCCAAGAGGGCCTGCGCCGCTATCTGGCCTCGCGTCGCTAAAGTTGCATAAATTGGCGCTATTTGGCCCTTAGCAAGTTGGCTTTTTGCCGTTACACTGCGCGACTTTTCACCCGAGCCGCCTTGGCTGTTCGGTAGCGCTGCCCCTGCCTGAGTGGGGCTTCGCGGTCGGTCGTGCATGAGCGCGCCGATCAGTCTTCATCCTCCCAAGAGGATTGCCGGTGGCCAAAAAAGCCGCATCCTTCGCCGCCCTTGGTGGCCTGGTATTTTCCACCGATGCAGGTCGACACTGCCCGGACTGTCGTCAGCCCGTGGATTCGTGTACCTGCAAACAGACCCTGATCCCTGAAGGCGACGGTATTGCCCGCGTGCGACGCGAGAGCAAGGGCCGTGGCGGCAAGACGGTGACGACTATCACCGGCGTGCCCCTGGCTGAAGATGCGCTCAAGGAACTGGCCACCGCGCTGAAAAAGCGTTGTGGCACCGGTGGCGCGTTGAAAGACGGCGTCATCGAGATCCAGGGCGATCACGTCGAACTGCTGTTGGCCGAGCTGATCAAGCTCGGTTACAAGGCCAAGAAGTCCGGCGGCTGACAGCCTCTTCCCAACCTGTGTCTAAACTCTGTCCTGCGAGTGAGGTCTACCTTTCTTACAGGCAAATCGTCATTTTCATTCTTTAGACTGCGCCAGCCTCCCTGAGAGGTGGCGCCTTCGCCTTCATTTATAGGGGACTTCGATGTCCGTACGACGCACACGCAAAGACGATGGCAGCCAATGGACAGTTGCGGACAGCCGCAGTGTTTACGGGATCCGCCATTGGGGGGCCGGGTATTTCGCGATCAATGACGCCGGTCGCGTTGAAGTCCGTCCGAACGGCCCGAACAGCACGCCTGTCGACCTTTACGAGCAAGTCGACCAGTTGCGCAAAAGCGGCCTGTCGTTGCCGTTGCTGGTGCGCTTCCCTGACATTCTGCAAGACCGTGTACGCCAACTGACCGGTGCCTTCGACGCCAACATCGAGCGCCTGGAATATCAGAGCAAGTACACCGCGCTGTACCCGATCAAGGTGAACCAGCAGGAAGCGGTGATCGAGAACATCATCGCCACCCAGAACGTCTCCATTGGCCTCGAAGCGGGCTCCAAGCCTGAGCTGCTGGCCGTGCTGGCCCTGGCGCCGAAGGGCGGCACCATCGTCTGCAACGGTTACAAGGACCGTGAGTTCATCCGCCTCGCGCTGATGGGCCAGAAGCTCGGCCACAACGTGTTTATCGTGATCGAGAAAGAATCCGAAGTCGGCCTGGTGATCGAAGAGGCTGCCAGCCTCAAGGTCAAGCCACAGGTCGGCCTGCGTGTGCGGTTGTCGTCCCTGGCGTCGAGCAAGTGGGCGGACACCGGTGGCGAGAAGTCCAAGTTCGGTTTGTCGGCGGCGCAACTGTTGTCCGTGGTCGAGCGCTTCCGCGCCGCAGGCCTGGACCAGGGCATCCGGTTGCTGCACTTCCACATGGGTTCGCAGATCGCCAACCTGGCCGATTACCAGCACGGGTTCAAGGAAGCCATTCGTTACTACGGCGAACTGCGCAACCTCGGCCTGCCGGTGGATCACATCGACGTCGGCGGTGGCCTGGGCGTGGACTACGACGGTACGCACTCGCGTAACGCCAGCTCCATCAACTACGACATGGACGACTACGCCGGTGTGGTCGTGGGCATGCTCAAGGAATTCTGCGACGCGCAAAGCCTGCCGCACCCGAATATCTTCTCCGAAAGCGGCCGTTCCCTGACCGCCCACCACGCCATGCTGGTGGTGCAAGTCACTGACGTCGAGAAACACAACGACGAAATCCCGACCATCGAAAACAAGGAAAGCCTGCCGGAAACCGTGCAGTGGCTGGTGGACCTGCTGGGCCCGACCGACATCGAGATGGTCACCGAAACCTACTGGCGCGCCACTCACTACATGAGCGACGTGGCCACCCAGTACGCCGATGGCAAGCTGACCCTGGCCGAAAAAGCCCTGGCTGAACAGTGCTACTTCGCCGTGTGCCGCCGCCTGCACAACTCGTTGAAAGCCCGCCAGCGCTCGCACCGCCAGGTGCTGGACGAACTCAACGACAAGCTGGCCGACAAGTACATCTGCAACTTCTCGGTGTTCCAGAGCCTGCCGGACACCTGGGCCATCGGCCAAGTATTGCCGATCCTGCCGTTGCACCGCCTCGACGAAGAGCCGCTGCGCCGCGCCGTGCTGCAAGACCTGACCTGCGACTCCGACGGCAAGATCAAGCAGTACGTCGACGAGCAGAGCATCGAGACCAGCCTGCCGGTGCACGGTTTGAACGAAGGTGAAGACTACCTGTTGGGTATCTTCCTGGTCGGCGCCTACCAGGAAATCCTCGGCGACATGCACAACCTGTTCGGTGACACCGACTCGGTGAACATCTACCAGCGCGAAGACGGCTCGGTGTACAGCGCCGGCATCGAGACCCACGACACCATCGAAGACATGCTGCGCTACGTGCACTTGTCGCCGGAGGAGTTGATGACGCATTACCGTGACAAGTGCGCGAGCGCGAAGATCTCTGCGTCGGAACGCACCCAGTTCCTGGACGCCTTGCGCCTGGGCCTGACGCGGTCTTCGTACCTGTCCTCGTAAGCTGAGCTGACACAAGTCCAACTGTGGGAGGGGCGGTGCGATGGCCCCTCCCACAGTGGGAACGCTGCCATTCCTGAGGTTGTGTGGGGGCTGAACGATGTCGAGCAAATGGCTGCAAGTGTTCACCCTGGCAATGGCTGCTTTCATGGCAGCCTGCTCGCCGATCAAAGTGCTCAATGCACTGACACCCTGCGACACCTTCACCAAAACTTCCGCCATCGCCTACGGCGACAATCCCCGCCAGAAGCTTGATATCTACCGCCCGCTTCCTGCCATTTCAAACGCCCCCGTGGTGGTGTTTTTCTACGGCGGCAGCTGGAACAACGGCAGCAAGGACGACTACGCTTTCGTCGGCGAAGCCCTGGCTTCACGTGGCGTGGTGGTGGTGATCGCAGACTACCGGCTCTACCCGCAAGTGCGTTACCCCGCCTTTCTCCAGGACGGCGCAAAAGCGGTGGCCTGGACTTATCACCATGGCGCTGAATACGGCGCCGATCCCAAGCAGCTTTACGTGATGGGCCATAGCTCCGGCGCTTATAACGCCTCGATGCTGGCGCTGGATGGGCGTTGGCTCAATGCAGTGGGCTTGGCACCATCGATCTTCAAAGGCTGGATCGGCCTGGCCGGGCCTTATGACTTCTTGCCGATTGAAAACCCAGACGTGAAGCCGGTGTTCTTCTTTCCGGACTCGCCGCCGGAATCGCAGCCGATCAACCACGTCAGTCGTGACGCGCCGCCAAGCCTGTTGATTGCCTCGACCGATGACACGCTCGTCAACCCCACCCGCAACACGGGAGGGTTAGCGAAAAAACTGCGGGAAGCGGGTGCGCCGGTCGAGGTGTTGTATTTCACCCGAACCGGCCATGCGACATTGGTGGCGTCTATCGCCAAGCCTTTGCGCTGGTTGGCGCCGGTGCTGGATAGGGTGACTGGGTTTATCGAGTCCACCTCCGGCCAATAAACCTAGCTGCTTTTGGCTTGGTCAATGGAATTCAGTGCATTGAGCGTACGGACAGTTGCCAGGGTTATATCTGGATGACCTGGTTAATTTTACCCGTGCCGTTAATGGGTATTGTTGTGATGTTCTGGCAGTGGTCAGTCAGCACCGGTACCGAACCAGTGGCCACGCTGCTTGAGCCGCCAAGCGATGACCCCCAGGGTCAGGCTGCGCAGTGCCATGAACAGCAGGAAAGTGATCCAAAGGCCGTGATTGCCCAAGCCCTGCAGCGCCCATGCGAAGGGCAGTGCCAGCAACACCGTCAGCACCATCCCATTGCGCATCTCCCGCGCTCGCGTTGCGCCGATAAACAGCCCATCCAACAGATAGCTCCACACCGCAATCAACGGCAGTACCGCCAGGTAAGGCAAGTAGATGTCGGCGGTGTCGCGCACGCTGGGGATGTCGGTTTGCATGGCGATAAACAGGTGTCCGGCCAGGCTGAACAGCAGCGCAAAGCCGACGCTGGCAATCAGTGACCAACCACCTGCGACCACCAATGAACGGCGCAGGGACTGGCGATCACGGGCGCCGATGGCGTGGCCGCACAGGGCTTCCACCGCGTGGGCTAAACCGTCCAGGGCGTGGGCGGTCAACAGTAGCCCGTTGAGCAATAGCGCGTTGGCCGCCACGGTGGCATCGCCCAGGCGCGCGCCTTGTACCGTGATCATGAAAAACACCGATTGCAGCGCCAGGCTGCGGATAAAAATGTCGCGGTTCACCGCCAGCAATGGGCGCCAGCTTTGCCACACTTTCAGCGCGGCCCAGGCGATATGGCCGGGGTAGGCGCGCAGGGCTTTTTGCGTGAGCGCCAGACCTAGCAGGGCGCCGGTCCATTCGGCGATCACGGAGGCGCGGGCGGAGCCGACCACACCCCACTCCAAACCGAGCACGAACCACAGGTTGAGCGCGATGTTCACCAGGTTGGTGGTCAACAGAATTGCCAGCGGCGCGCGGGCGTTTTGCGTGCCGAGGAACCAGCCAACCAGCGCATAAGTGGCCAGGGCGGCAGGCAGGCCGAACAGGCGGGCGTGGAAAAAGTCACGAGTCAGTTGATTGAGCTCGGGTGACGGCTGCATCCACTCCAGCGCCAGGTGGCTCAAGGGAATGCCTACCGTGCCCAGCAACATCGCCAGCCCCAGCGCCAGCAACAGACCTTGCAGCAGGATTTGTCGCAGCGCCGCACCATCGTTGCGGCCAGCGGCCTGGGCGGCGAAACCGGTGGACCCCATGCGCAGGAAACCCATGGCCCAGGCAAGAAAGGTATACAGGCTGGCCCCGACGGCCACGGCACCCAACTGATGAGCATGGGGCAGATGGCCGATGACCATGCTGTCGACCAAGGCCACCAGCGGCACGGAGATATTGGACAGGATCATCGGCGCGGCCAGGGCCCAGACGCGGCGATGTGTGGGCCGGTGGCGCCAGTCGGTGAGTAAGGTGGGCATGGAGGCTCCTCTGGGGAGCAGCAGTGTAACTGGCCCTCCGTCGCACCGCAGGACCAATGTGGGAGGGGGCTTGCCCCCGATAGCTGTGTGTCTGTCAACTCATGCATCAACTGACCCACCGTCATCGGGGGCAAGCCCCCTCCCACATTTTATTCTTTATAGGCTGTGGGAATTGGCTTGGCTTGAAGCAGATCCAGAACCAACCCACCCTCCGTCGGTCAATGTGACCAGCGCCACATCGGCTTTGCCGGCGCTGATATATAGTTCACCCCTCGGTTCCCTCTCACTACGAGTGCCCCATGCTTAACAAAGGATTGTTCCTGGCTTGCGCGCTGGCCCTGCTGAGCGCCTGCGATTCTTCCGATAAACCTGCTGCGCCGTCCGCGCCCCCAGTGGCGGCTGCGCCGAAACCGGCCAAGGCGGCGGTGGATGTGCCAGCGCTGAAGCAGCGTTATGCCGGGCGTGAGTTGAGCGTGGTGGACGTGTCCGAGGTGCAGTTGGACGGGGCCAGTACCTTGTCGGTGAGTTTCTCCATTCCCCTGGACCCCGACCAGAAGTTCGCCGATAGGCTCCACCTGGTGGACAGCAAATCGGGCAAGGTCGACGGCGCCTGGGAACTGTCCGATAACCTGATGGAGCTGCGCCTGCGCCACCTTGAGCCCCAGCGCAAACTGGTGCTGACAGTCGACGCCGGGGTGAAGGCGGTCAACGACAACACGCTCGCCGCCGAGTACATCGCCCGCCTGGAAACCCGTGACCTGCAAGCCACCGTCGGCTTCGCCAGCCGTGGCACCTTGCTGCCGACGCGCCTCGCCGAGGGCCTGCCGGTGATCGCGCTGAACGTTGACAAGATCGACGTCGAATTCTTCCGCATCAAGCCCGAATCCCTGCCGTCGTTCCTGGCGCAGTGGGGGCGCAATACCAGCCTGCAAAGCTATGAATCCCGTGAACTGCTGCCGCTGGCCGATCTGGTCTACGGCGGCCGTTTTGATCTCAATCCGGCGCGCAATACCCGTGAAACCCTGCTGCTGCCCATTGCCGGCCTCAAGCAATTGCAGCAGCCGGGCGTATACCTGGCAGTGATGCGCGCTTCGGGCACCTACAACTATTCGCAACCGGCCACGCTGTTTACCCTGAGTGATATCGGCCTGTCGGTGCATCGCTACGCCAATCGCCTGGATGTGTTTACCCAGGCACTGGAAGGCGGCAAAGCGCTGGATGGCGTCGACCTGGAAGTGCTGGATGCCGATGGTCGCGTGCTGGGCCAGGGCAAGACCGAGAAGGGTGGCCACGCCGAGTTGCCGTTGCCGAAAAAGGCCCAGGTTTTGCTTGCCAAGCAAGGCGAACAGACCAGCCTGCTGCGCCTCGACAGCGCTGCGCTGGACCTGGCGGAGTTCGACATCGGCGGCCAACCCTCGCACCCGTTGCAGTTCTTTGTATTCGGCCCGCGCGACCTGTATCGCCCCGGCGAAACCGTGCTGCTCAACGCCCTGCTGCGCGACAAGGACGGCAACGCCGTCAAGCCGCAGCCGGTGAGTGTCGAGGTGCGCCGTCCGGATGAACAAGTCAGCCGCAAATTTGTCTGGGATGCCGACGCATCCGGCCTCTATCAATACCAACTGCAACTGGCCGCAGAGGCGCCGACCGGGCGTTGGCAGCTGGTGTTCGACCTCGGCGACGGCAAACCGCAGTTGTATGAGTTCCTCGTCGAAGACTTCCTGCCCGAGCGCCTGGCGCTGGAACTCAAGGGCAGCGACACAGCATTGAGCCCGGCGGATAACCCCGTCATCCAGGTCAACGGCCGTTACCTGTACGGCGCGCCAGCTTCCGGCAATCGGGTCAGTGGGCAAGTCTATGTGCGGCCGCTGCGCGAAGCGGTCAAGGCGCTGCCGGGCTATCAGTTCGGTTCCGTCACCGAAGAAGAACTGAGCCAGGATTTTGAACTGGACGAAAGTGTCCTTGATGCCAAGGGCCAGGAAAAACTGACCCTGGAAAGCAAATGGGCCGAGGCCAAATCACCGCTGCAACTGATCGTGCAGGCCAGCCTGCAAGAGTCGGGCGGCCGGCCGATCACCCGTCGCCTGGTGCAACCCATCTGGCCGGCCGAGCAATTGCCGGGCCTGCGCGGGCTGTTTGACGGCACCGAAACCAACGGCGATGGCCCGGCGGAATTCGAAGTGCTGCTGGCCAACCAGGACGGGCAGAAACTCGCCGCGCAAAACCTCAAGGTGCGCCTGGTGCGCGAGCGCCGCGACTATTACTGGAACTACTCCGATAACGACGGCTGGAGTTACCACTACAACGAGAAATTCCTCAACCTTGATGAGCAGACGCTGAACATCAAGGCCGGCGACACCGCCAAGGTCAGTTTCCAAGTGGAGTGGGGCCCGTACCGTGTCGAGGTTGAAGACCCGCAGACCGGTCTGGTCAGCAGCCTGCGTTTCTGGGCCGGTTACCAGGCCCAGGACAACACCGAAGGCGGCGCCGTGCGGCCCGATCAGGTCAAGCTGGCGCTGGATAAACCGGCGTATGGCGACGGTGACACCGCCAATATCACCGTGACGCCGCCCGCTGCCGGTAAAGGCTACCTGCTGGTGGAATCCGCCGAAGGGCCGCTGTGGTGGCAGGAAATCGAGGTGCCGGCCGAGGGCAAAAGCTTCGCCGTGAAACTCGACCCTAAATGGTCGCGCCATGACCTGTATGTGAGTGCCCTGGTGATTCGCCCTGGCGAACGCAAGGCCAATATCACCCCCAAACGCGCCGTGGGCCTGCTGCACCTGCCGTTGGATCGCACCCAGCGCAAGCTCGGCGTGACCCTCACCGCCCCGGAAAAAATGCGCCCCAAACAACCACTGACGGTGAAAGTCACCGCCAAAAACGCCGACGGCAGCGTGCCCAAACAGGTGCATGTGCTGGTGGCGGCGGTGGACGTGGGCATCCTCAACATCACCGAGTACCCGACGCCCGACCCGTACGCCAGCCTGTTCGGCCGCAAGGCGTATGGCGTGGACCAGTTCGACATCTACGGCCAGTTGATCGAAGCCGGGCAGGGCCGTCTGGCCAGCCTGGCCTTCGGTGGCGACGCGGCATTGGCCAAGGGTGGCAAGCGCCCGGACACCAGCGTGACCATCGTCGCCCTGCAAAGCGCGCCTGTGACCTTGAACGACAAGGGCGAGGGCGAAGTCAGCGTCAACATCCCCGACTTCAATGGCGAACTGCGCCTGATGGCCCAGGCCTGGAGCGATGACCGCTATGGCATGGCCGAAGCCAAGACGGTGATTGCCGCGCCGCTGATCGCCGAGCTGTCGGCGCCGCGCTTCCTCGCCGGCGGTGACCAGACGACACTGGCCCTGGACCTGTCCAATCTGTCGGGCAAGGCGCAGAAACTCGATGTGCAACTGAGCGCCGAGGGGCAGTTGGAATTGGTCAACACTGCCGCGCAAACCGTTGAGCTCAAACAAGGCCAGCGCACCACCCTGCGTATCCCGGTGAAAGCCTGGGGCGGGTTGGGCCAGGGCAAGGTGAAGGTGACAGTCAACGGGCTGGATCTGCCGGGTGAAAACCTGCCGCCGTTCAGCCGCGAGTGGACCTTGGGCGTGCGTCCGGCTTATCCGGCGCTGCTCAAGCATTACCGCGCAGTGCTTAAGAATGAACCCTGGAGCTTGCCCGCCGGCAGCCTGGAGCAATTCGATGCCTCCGGGCGTGAGGCGCTGTTGAGCCTGTCGAGCCGGCCGCCGCTGAACCTCGGCGCGCAGATCTCGGCGCTCAAGGCGTACCCGTATGGGTGCCTGGAGCAAACCGCCAGCGGCCTGTACCCGTCGCTGTACGCTGACGATGCGTTGCTCAAGCGTCTGAGCATCAAGGGCGAGCCGGATGCCGAGCGCAAGCGCAAGATCGAGTTGGGCATCGAACGCCTGCTGGGCATGCAGCGCTACAACGGCAGCTTTGGTTTGTGGGGCGCCGACGGCGAAGAAGAATATTGGCTGACGGCCTACGTCACCGACTTCCTGCTGCGCGCCCGCGACCAGGGTTTTGCCGTGCCGCCTGAAGCCTTGAAAAAGGCCAGCGAGCGCCTGCTGCGGTATGTGCAGGAGCGCAACCTGATCGAAGTCGACTACAGCGACAACGCCGAACACACGCGCTTTGCCGTGCAAGCCTACGCCGGCATGGTGCTGGCGCGCAGTCAGCAGGCGCCACTGGGCGCGCTGCGCAGCATTTTCGAGCGACGCAGCGATGCGCGTTCCGGGTTGCCGCTGGTGCAGTTGGCCATCGCCTTGCACAAGATGGGCGACCAGCCGCGTGCGGACCAGGCGTTGCAGGCAGGCTTGGCAGCGCAACGCAGCGCCAAGGAATGGCTGGCCGACTACGGCAGCCCGCTGCGGGACCAGGCGATGATCCTGGCGTTGCTGGAAGAGAATGACTTGGCCAAGGGCAAGCGCGAAGAGCGTTTGTTTACCCTGTCGGACCAATTGGCGGCCAGCCCGTACCTGTCGACCCAGGAGCGCAATTCGCTGTTCCTGGCCGGGCGCCTGGGGTTCGCCCAGCCCGAGTCGGCCTGGAAGGTCCTGCTCAACGGCAGCGGCGGTGAGCATGAGCTGAACAATCAACAGTCGACGCTGGACCTGGAAGGCAAGCTGCTTTCAGGCGATCTGAGCCTGAGCAATCAGGGCGACACGCCGGTGTACCAGCAACTGACGATCTCGGGTTACCCGCAAGTGCCGCCGGCACCGGGTGGCGACAACCTGAGCATCCGCCGTGAATACCTGGGTATGAACGGCCAGCCGCTGAACCTGCGCAGCCTCAATAGCGGCGACCTGGTGCTGGTGCACCTGGCGGTCAGCGCCAAGCAGCGCGTGCCGGATGCGTTGGTGGTCGACCTCCTGCCCGCTGGCCTGGAGCTGGAAAACCAGAACCTGGCGCAAAGTGCTGCCAGCCTGGAAAACGCCAGCAGCCAAGTGAAGGAGTGGCGCGAGTCGATGCAGAACGCGGCGCTCAAGCATCAGGAGTTCCGCGATGACCGCTATGTGGCGGCGATCAACCTGGACGGCGATGGCACCACGCACCTGCTGTACCTGGCGCGTGCGGTGACGCCGGGCACCTACCGTGTGCCGCCGCCGCAGGTGGAGTCGATGTATCGGCCGAACTGGCAGGCCGTGGGGGAGACCCCGGCGGACCTGGTCATCAAGGGCCGCTGAAGAACCCTTGTGGGAGCGGGCTTGCTCGCTCCCGCAGGGGATTAGTGCACGACCCAGCTGAGCAGCCACAGCCCCAGCAGCAACCAGATAATCCCCATGATGATCGACGTCCGCATAAATGCGCGGACTGCCGAGTAGAGCAACATAAGGCCGACGATCAGGGTGATGATGCTGATAATCGACGTGTCCATGCCCAACGTACGGGACAACCCTTCGACAAAGTTTGCGCCGGCATGGGTCAGCACACCGAACAAGCCGCTGAGGCCGTCGACGATAAACCGGATGATGGAGCCGAGCGCCTGGCCCAACCACTCGAAAAAGCTTTCTACCTGCATGTGCGTGTCCTGATAAGAGGTGGGCGTGTCTGTGCCTTTGGTTGTTAATGCGACAGGCTAGTTCCCTACCAGCATAGAGGTTTGCCCGTTTGAAATTGCGTTTAGTTGCCCGCTGGACCCTGGCGACCCTCCTGTTGGTGATTGCCCTGCTGTGGCTGGCCGACCGTATCTGGCCGCTGCCCCTGCCCAAGGATGACCTGGCGCGGGTGGTGCTGGCCGAGGATGGCACGCCGTTGTGGCGGTTTGCCGATGCTAATGGGGTATGGCGCTACCCGGTGCAAACCAGCGAGGTCTCGCCGTATTACCTGGACGCCGTGCTCACCTACGAAGACCGCTGGTTCTACCAGCATCCAGGCGTAAACCCGCTGGCGTTGGCGCGCGCGACCTGGCAGAACCTGACCGGCGCTCGGGTGGTGTCGGGTGGCAGCACCTTGTCGATGCAGGTCGCCCGTTTGCTCGACCCGCATTCACGCACCTTTCACGGTAAATTGCGCCAGCTGTGGCGCACTGCGCAGTTGGAATGGCACCTGTCCAAGGAACAAATCCTCAACCTCTACCTGAACCGCGCCCCGTTTGGCGGCACGTTGCAGGGCGTGGCCGCGGCCAGTTGGGCCTATCTGGGCAAATCCCCGGCGCAATTGACCCATGCCGAAGCGGCCTTGCTTGCCGTATTGCCCCAGGCGCCCAGCCGCTTGCGTCCGGACCGCCATCCGCAGCGCGCCCAGCAGGCTCGGGACAAGGTCTTGCGGCGCCTCGCCGAGTTTAAGGTATGGCCGCAATCGGCGGTCGACGAAGCCCTTGAAGAACCGCTGCTACTTGCCCCACGCCTGGAACCGAGCCTGGCCCCCTTGCTCGCCCGCCGCCTGAACCGCCCCGACAGCCCGCCGCTGATCCGCACCACCGTTGACGCCACCCTGCAACGCCGTCTCGAAGACCTGTTGCTGGGCTGGCGCGCACGGTTGCCGGAGCACACCTCGGCCGCGATCCTGGTGGTGGAAGAGGAAACCATGGCCGTGCGGGCGTATCTGGGCTCGGTGGACATCAACGACGCCAGGCGCTTTGGCCATGTGGACATGATCAGCGCGTTGCGCTCGCCAGGCTCGACCTTGAAACCCTTCCTGTATGGCCTGGCCCTGGATGAGGGGCTGATTCACTCCGAGTCGCTGCTGCAGGACGTGCCCCGGCGGTATGGTGATTACCGGCCGGGCAATTTCTCCATGGGGTTTACCGGCGCGGTGCCGGCGAGTACTGCGTTGTCCAGCTCCCTGAACCTGCCGGCGGTGCAGTTGCTGGAAGCTTACGGGCCCAAGCGATTTGCCGCCGAGATGCGCATCGGCGGCGTGCCGCTGGCATTGCCTGCGTTGGCCGAGCCGAACCTGGCGCTGATCCTCGGCGGCGCGGGCAGCCGTCTGGAAGATTTGGTGGGTGGTTACAGTGCCTTCGCCCGGGCCGGTAAAAGCGCTTCCATCCGATTACAGCCTGACGATACGTTGAGAGAACGGCCAATGCTGTCGCCGGGTTCTGCCTGGATTGTGCGGCGCATCCTCAGTGGGCAAGCGCGGCCGGATCGCGACCCGCGTGCCGAGCTGGTGCAGCGCCCGGTGCTTGCCTGGAAAACCGGCACCAGCTACGGCTTTCGCGATGCCTGGGCGATTGGCGTGGGGCCGCGCTACCTGATCGGCGTGTGGATCGGCCGACCGGACGGCACGCCCGTGCCGGGCCAGTTCGGCTTGGCGTCGGCGGCGCCTCTGATGTTGCAGGTGCATGACGTGTTGACCAACCGCGACAGCCAGCGCGGCATCAGTGCGCCGGTTTTACCGGTGCCAGCCACTGTCGGCGTGGCGGCGATCTGTTGGCCCCTGGGCCAGCCGATGAGCCGCAGCGATCCGAATTGTCGGCGCCAACGCTTCGCCTGGACCCTGGACAACACCACGCCGCCGACCTTGCAGGCGTTGGACCAACCACTGAGTGTGGGCTTGATGGAAAGTATCTGGGTCAACGCCAAGGGCCTGCGGGTTGACGCCCATTGCCCCGGTGCCGTCGCCCGCCATATCGCCCTCTGGCCCGCGCCTTTGGAACCGTGGCTGCCAAGGGCCGAACGCCGCGAAGCACGCATCCCGGCCGCCGATCCGGATTGCCCGCCACCGGCGCTGGCCGCGTCTTCGCCGCTGTCCATTGTCGGCGTGCGTGAAGGCGACCAACTGCGCCTGCCCGCCGCCAGCCAACAAACCCTGCGCCTGAAAATCTCGGCCCTGGGCGGCAGTGGTCGGCGCTGGTGGTTCCTCAATGGCGCGCCGTTGGGGGACAGTGCCAATCAGGACTTTATCAATGCCAGTTTCGAGCGGTTGGGGCGCTATCAGCTCAGTGTCCTCGATGAGGCCGGTCAAACTGCACGGCTTGAATTCAGCGTGGTGGATTAGGGCCTCATCGGGGCATAGGTATCGACACAACTTCCAGTGGATGCTGAATCTATGGCAAATGGGCTGTTGTGGTGAGCGGGCTTGTCCCGCGCTGGGCTGCGAAGCAGCCCCAATAACAAACACCGCGTAGCATCAGCAAGAACCCGATCACCACAGTGTTATGTGTAAGCCTTTGAGAGTTGTGTAGATACCCATGCTCATCGGGGGCAAGCCCCTCCCACACAAGTGATTCACTTGCCTTGAAGGCTCATCCCCCGGAAGCTATACCCTTCAGGAGCCCCCTATGAACCTCGAACATCTCACCGAACGCCTGCATCGCATCCGCGATACCAACGACTGGAAGCAGTTCCACAGCCCGAAAAACCTGGCCATGGCCGCCAGCGTGGAAATGGCCGAGCTGGTGGAAATCTTTCAATGGCTGACCGAACACCAATCCCGCCAGTTGCCCGCCGACAAACTCGCCCACGCCGGGCAGGAAGTCGGCGATATCGTGCTGTACCTGTTGCTGCTGTGCAGTGAGCTGGGCCTGGACATGAACGAAGTGGTGCGCGCCAAACTGGCTGACAGCGAACGGCGGTTTGCCCATGAGTGACCGTCATTTCGACCAGTTGGCCACGCGCTTTGCCGAGAAAATCTACGGTGGTGCCAAAGGCGCGATTCGCCTGGCTGTGCTTCAGGCCGACTTGATTGAAGCCCTGCCGGCACGCCCCTTGCGCGTGCTGGATATCGGCGCGGGGCTGGGGCATATGTCGCTGTGGCTGGCCGAGCGCGGCCACCAGGTGACCCTGGCCGAACCCGCCGAGCCGATGCTTGAAGGTGCGCGCCAGCGCTTCGCCGAGGCCGGGCAGACGGCGACCTTTATCCATGCGCCCTGGCAAGACCTGCTCGGCCAGCTCACCGAACCTTACGACCTGGTGCTGTGCCACGCGGTGCTGGAATGGCTGGCCGAACCCCATGCAATCCTGCCGGTGCTGCACCGACTGACGGTGCCGGGTGGCTGGCTGTCCCTGGCGTTCTACAACCGTGATGCGCTGATTTATCGCAACCTGCTCAAAGGCCACTTCCGCAAAATGCGCAAGAACGACATGGCCGGCGAAAAGCAGAGCCTGACCCCGCAACAGCCCCTCGACCCGCGCGAATTGGCGGCGCAACTCGACGGGCTATGGCAGGTCGAAAGCCAAAGTGGCGTGCGCGTTTTCCACGACTATATGCCGGTGGAATTCCAGGCCCGCGTGAACTTACAGGACCTTGTTGAGATGGAACTCGCTCACCGTCGTCACCCAAGCTTTGCCGGACTTGGGCGTTATTTGCACTGGATCTGCCGTCCGGTTTAAGCGGCCCAGTCTGCGGAGGTCGAAATGCGTCGTCTCTGTTTGATCCTGTTATCCCTCGGGCTGGGCGCGTGTTCCAGCCCCAACCCTTATGTGGCGGCGTCTGCGCCTCTGCCACCGGCGCCGGCCCAGGCGGCCACCACCTTTGATGCCAGTGCGTATCCTGCGCCGGTGCGCGACTACGGCGCCTACCGTAATTGGGCGTGGCGCAACGGCCAACTGCCGGCGGGCTCGGCCTGGGCGGATTCGGCGCAAATTGCCGAAGCCGTCAGCGGCGCGCTCGACCAACGCGGCCTGCGGCCCTTGCACGACAACCGCGCGCCCGACGTGCTGGTCAGTGCGGACGTGCGCCTGGAGAAGCGTCTCAAGCAAGTCCAGGATGACTACGGTTACGGCTACGGCGGCTACAACCGCTACGGCAATGGCTACGGGATGTACAACTCGGCGCCGATCGTGCGCACTTACGAGGTGACGGTAGCCGTGGTGCGGGTCAATCTGTTTGACGCCCGCAGCGGTCAGCCCGTGTGGAGCACCAGCGCCGAAACTGCCAGCCAGGGCAGCCTCGGCGAACGCGCCGATGCCTTGCGCCAGGCCGTGCAAAAGGCCATGAGCGCCTACCCGCCCCGTTAACCGCTATTCTCATTTCAAGCGCTGTTCGCTTTTTGGAGAAAAACCATGTTTCGTCGCATCGCTACGCTCGCTTTTGTCGTGCTGCTGGGCGGTTGCCAGACCAGCCAGGTCAACCACGACTATGACGCCAGCCGAGACTTCGGCGCCTACCGCAACTGGGCCTGGAAAGACCCGGCCCTGCAATACCGCCCTGATGATCCACGGATCAAGAGCGACCTCACCGAACAACGCATCCGCCAAGCCGTGGGCGAGCAACTCGACCAACGCGGCCTGCGCCCCGCCGCAGCCGGTACCAAGGCCGACCTCACCGTACAGGCCTACCTCATCGTCGAAGACCGCCAGCAGCAAGTCACCACCAACTACGGCGGCGCCTGGGGCGGCCCGTGGAACGGCTACTGGGGCGCGCCGATGTACAACGAAACGCGCAACATCACCTACAAAGTCGCGACCCTCCAGATCGACTTGCTCGATGGCAAGGACGGCAAACTGGTGTGGCGCGGCAGTGATGAACAGCTGATGAGCAGCACGCCCAACCCACAGGACCGTGATAACGCGATCCGCACGACGGTGACGCACATCCTTTCCAGCTACCCGCCGCACTGACCTGGCCCGCCACTGGATCAACCCGAACAGCAATTTATGGCCACTGGCCAACGCACTTCCCAAGCCTTGTCTACACTCCACAGCACCTACGGAGAGTAAGCGCTAAGGAGTGCCTTGATGTCTCCCCGACCTGGTTTCAGACAGCGTGGTGCGATTGGCTTGATGGCAGCGGGGACCCTGGCCGTGGCTATGGTCTTCATGCTGCTGGCAGTGGACAGCGGTCGCCTGTACCTGGAAAAGCGCAAATTGCAGTCCATCGCCGACAGCGCCGCCCTGGAAGCGGCGGGGCGTAGCGGCGTGTGCACGCCAACCTCCACCGCCAATGACTTCGCCATACAGAACGCCACCCGCAATGGCTTCACCGTGGTCGCCGGCGACACCACCCGTGGCTTGGCCGTGACCTGCGGCTCACTGGCAACCAACGCGAGCAATATCCGCGTCTACACCGCCGATGCCAGCAAGAACGACGCAATCCGCGTGGTGGCGACTAACAGCGTGATGACCAGCATCGCCGGCGGTATCTGGAACATGTTCAGCGGCACGCCGATATCCACGCAAACGGTGCTGACCGCCACCGCCGTGGCTGCGTTTGCACCGCCGGTCGCACAACTGACGATTCGCAGCAGCCTGGCAACGGTCGATTCCACCAAATCCCCGCTGCTCAACCTGGCGCTCGGCAATCTGCTCGGCGGCAGCCTGTCGATCACGGCAGCCGGCTGGAACGGATTGTTGCAGACCAACGTCAATCTGCTCGGTTTCCTTGACCAACTGGCGGTGCAATTGAACGTGACCGCTGGCGACTACGATGCATTGCTCAACACCGCCGTGTCCGCCAGCCAACTGATCGATGCCACCGTGAAGGTACTGCAAAAAAATGGCGCGGTGGCCACGGCGGTGATCAACGATGTGATCTCAGTGAAGGCCATCGCCCCCACTACCCAACTGTTGAAAGTCGGCGACTTGTTGAAAGTCGCCACCGGGACGCCCGCCGCCGCGCTGAACACCAATGTGCAGCTGTTTCAACTGTTGGAAGCGGTGGCGCAGTTGTCCAGCAGCAAAAGTGCGGTGAGCGCGGCGACCCAGGTGAGTATTCCGCTGGTGGGCAATGTGTCGATCCAGACCAAGGTGATTGAGGCGCCGCAGCTGTCGGCCATAGGCAACCCCGCGCTGGCCAAGGCCGGGCTGTTGAAAAGCCCGCCAACTGATCAGATTTTCGTGCGCACCGCGCAAGTGCGGACCCTGGTGGTGGTGCAGGCGCCGATCCTCAAAGTGGTCTCAGGTGTCTCGTCCATCTTGGCGGGCTTGACGACCCCGGTATCGAAAGTGGTCGGCGGCCTGCTCAACCTGAACCTGCCCGATGTGGTGGGCGGTATCTTGTGTGTCGTCGGCTGCAATGTGGCGGATGTGGACATCACGCAAACGTTGTCGATTTACATCGAAGCGGCCAGCGCCGAGAGCCACGTCACCGACTACAGTTGCGCCACGCCGGCGACCAAGTCGCTGACTGTGCAGGCCACCACGTCCCTTGCCACCTTGGGTGTCGGTTATGTGGACCCGGTGTCGGCGTTTTCGTCGTCGGCGGCGGTGACTGTGCAACCGATCCGGCTGATCGATTTTGGCCAGAAATACTGCCTGCTGACCTTGATCTGCGGGCCGCGTACTGCTGGTGTCGGCGGCGGCTTGAACCTGCGCGCCCTGACCACGGTGGCGGCGCAGACCAACCCCATGGTGTTTCTGCCGGTGGCGGAGATGAACGCGACACCCACCTATAAAAACGCGCCCGGCACCGCCAACATCGTCGACAGCCTCGGCACCACCTTGAGCGGCTTGCAGGTCACTTACGTGCCGCCCACCGGCAGTTCGCCGAACAACCCCACCGCCACAGTGACGACGGCACTGGCGTCAATCGTCAGCAGCGTGGTTGGACTGATCCAAACCGTGCTTGCGCCGATCCTCGATCCCATCGTCAACACGCTGCTGGCGGCGCTGGGCATTAATCTGGGCAACGCCGAAGTCGGCGCCAACCTCACTTGCCACATGGGCCGCGCCTATCTGGTGATCTGAAGAATGGGCAACTCCACGCAAAACCGCGCACCGTCGGCGCCATTGCTGACGCTCAGGCGTCCGCCCATGTTCTCGACGATCCCGTAGCTCACCGAGAGCCCCAGCCCGGTGCCCACGCCAATCGGCTTGGTGGTGAAGAACGGCTCGAAAATCCGCTCCATCAGGCGCGGGTCAATACCACCGGCGTTGTCTTCTACCCAGATGCGCACATGACGACTGTCATGCTCGCTATGCAGCGCAATCCATGGCTGCAGCTGCGGATTTTTCTCACGCTGGCCGAGCAGCGCATCGCGGGCGTTGACCACCAGGTTGATCAGCACTTGTTCGAGCTGATCGACGTAGCCGTTGACCTGCACGACAAAGTCCGCCGGTATCACCCGTAGATCGAGGCCTTTGCCCTTCACCCCTTCGCTGAGCAACGACAACGCGCCTTCGACCGCCTGTGCAGGATCAAACGGTTGCTGCTCGATTTCCGAGCGGCGGCCGAACACGCGCATATGGTCAACCACCCGCGCCGCACGCTGCACCTGGGCGTCGATGCGCTGGAGTTTTTCGGTGAGGTAGTCGACCGGCGCGTCGCCGCTGCTCAGGCGTTTGAGCACGTTGACGATGGCCATGCGCATGACGTTCAACGGTTGATTGATCTCGTGGGCCAGCCCGGTGGCCATTTCGCCGAGGGTGGCCATTTTCGCGCTTTGGGTCAGTTGTTGCTGGGAGCGGCGTACTTCGGTGTTATCGCGGCCCACGGCCTGGACTTCCACCAGTGTGCCGTTCGCGTCGAAGACTCCACGGTCAGACCACACCCACCAGGCGTGCTCGCGGCCGGGCAGTTCCAGGCTGATTTCGGCGGTGCTCACCGGGAACTCCGGCGTCAGTTGGCGGATGCGTTGCACAAAGGCCTGGCGCTGTTCGTCCGACAGCCAATGGCCCAGGTTCACCCCCGGCAGTTGCGCCGGCGGGCATTCCAGGTAGTTGGCCAGCGGCGTGTTGCCGAAGGTCAGGGTCAGGTCCGGAAGGTAGCGGCAGATCATCGCCGGTGAGTCTTCCACCAGGATGCGGTAGCGCTCTTCGCTTTGCTTGACGTGCTCGGCGGCGAGGGTCGCTTCGGTCACGTCCAGCCACAGGCCGACGGCTTCTACCGGCAGACCGAGGTCATCGCGCAGCAACTTGGCTTCATCGAGCAGCCAGTGGTAGTGGTCCCGTTTGTCGCGTACGCGGTAGCGGCTGCGCACGGTGCCTTCGCGCAGCAACTGGCGGGTGCGTTCGAAATAGACATCGCGGTCGTCGGGGTGGATCAACGACAGCAGGTTGTCGTGATTGCAGTCGTCGAGGGTCCAGCCCAGCAGCGGCAGCAGGCTGTCGCTGAAGAACGCCGGGTGCAGCGCGCCGCTGACATAACGCTGTACATAGATGACGGCAGGAGCGCTGGCGATCAGGTTGTCCAGGCGTGCGTGGGCGGCGGCGGCTTGCAGTTGCTGGTTCTTGATATCGCTGATGTCGAGCATCACGCCGATCCAGCGCTGGCTGTCGCCCAGCCCCAGCACCTGGCCCTGCACGCGGTACCACAGCGGGTGGCCTTCGGCGTCGCTGCGTTGCAGGCGCACGCTGGCGAGCAGCGGTTTGCCCAGGACTTGCAGATCGTGCAGGCGGCTGTCGAACTCCTGGCGGTCGGCGGGGTGGATCAATTCGAGCCAGGCTGCCTGTGGCTGGCGCCTGGCGCCGTCTTCCTGGCCGAGGCTGCGTAACAACTGCGGGGCGAGCTGGATTTCGCGGGTGGTCGGCAGCAACTCCCACCAGCCGGTGCCGAGCAGGCCTTGCAAGGCTTCTACGCGCTCCAGCTGTTGATGGTAACGCTGCTCGCGCAAACGGCTCAGCAGCGGCGCGGCGAGGGCGGCGCACAGGTGCAGCCATTCGGTGTTGCTGATCTGCGCCTGCCCCTCATAAAAGCCGCACAGCAGCCACGCGGCAACGCCCTGACCATCGCGGTAGGGCACCAGAAAACCGTCGGCATCACCGAACACGCTGTGCAGCCGGGGGTTGTCGCTGCGGCCATTGGGCAGGCTCAAGGGGACGTTGCCATTGACGCTGTCGAGGCTGGTGCCCAGGGGCTGGTCGGCCTGCCACAAGGTCGGTGCGTCGTGGCCGGCGTATTGGCTGTAGATCCGCCAACCCTGGGTTTCATCATCCAGCAGCGCCAACGCGACACAGGGAATGTGCCAGTGCTGCGACAGGCTGCGCAGTTGTTCGTTGAGCACTTCCGGCAAGCGGCTCAGGCTGCACACGCGCAGCTGCTCGCTCATGCGGCTGGCGAGCTGATGGTTCTCCTCGCGATCGCCGGCCTGTTGGTGCTCGGCGAGCAAGTCGCTGACGTCCATCAGGTGCAGGTTCCAGCCGTCGCCGTCGGGCTCGATCCAGCCGCGCAGATGCAGGATTTTGCCGGCGCTTGCCTGGAAATCCAGGTCCAGGCTCTGGTATTGCCAGTCTGCTGGGTTGCCCTCGACGCTGAGGACACTGGCCGCGCACAGCAGCTCACGCAGCAGTGGCTTGTGCTCGCTGGCGGCGGGTGCGGCGAGTTGCGAGCGCAGGGTGCCGCCGATGTGCAGGACATGGCCCAGCTGATCCAGGTGCACGTGCAGCCCGGTTGCGGGCATGGCCGTTATTTCGCGGGCCAGGGCGTCGGTGCGGCCCAACAGGCGCCCGAAGAGGTTGTCCCCCGCCGTCAAAGTTGCAGACTCGAACGCGCGTAGAGGCTGGCCGGCAGACTGGGGACGGTGCCCACGCCGGGTATCACCAGCGCCGGGAACACGGAGTACAGATTAGTGGTGGGGTAGCTGATCGCCACGGTCAGGGTGGTGCCGACGTAGGTTGAACTGATGTAGCTGCTCTGAAAGTTGAAACTGGCGGGGATCCAGCTCAATTGGCTGACGACCGTGTCTTTGGCGCGTTGGGTGACCTGTGTGCCATACGCGGTGCCGGCAGCCACTGGATCGACCGCCATAGCCTGGCGCACCGCTTCGGCTGCCGCCTGATTGAAAGATTGCATCAACAGCAGCGGCAGGCTGTAGCTGATCAATCCATAGAACACCGCAAAAAAGATCCCGAAAACCAAGGCGAACTCAATCGCCGCGGCACCTTTTTGCGTTCTGGGGAGGCTGGTTCTCATGACTGCGTCTACCCTGACGGCTACTACTTGATATCAGCATAGAATCATTCAGCAAAAAGGGATGTTTTTTACGTGATCCATGGCGCGGTGTTGCTACTTTGGCTGAGTGTCTGTGCCGTGCAGGATTTTCGTCAGCGGCATATCGCCAACGGGCTGACCCTCGGCGCGGCGCTGCTGGCCCTGCTGTATGTGGTGTGGACGGGCTGCACCTGGCTGGGTGCGCCAGCAGGCGAGGGCGCGTGGGCGCTGGTGTTGGCCTTGCTGCTGACCTTGCCGGGGTACGCGCTGGGCCGCTTCGGCGCGGGGGACGTAAAGCTGCTCGCGGCGCTGGGATTGGCCACCACGGTGAATCATTTGCTGTGGTCGCTGATTCTTGCGGCGGCGCTGCTCGCGGCCTCGTCGCTTGTGCATCAAGGGCTTGGCGCGCGCCATGAAACAGCGACGAGGCGCACGTCAAGAAAGCAGCCTTTCGCACCGTTTGTATTGACAGGTTTTGCCCTGTATTGGTTTTGGATCCACTAGTCGCACAAGGCCTCTATCGCTATGTACATAGTCGGAAAGTAGGGCTAGGTTTATTGAGCAGATGATTCACATTCTGCGTCGAAAGGGATAGGTCAATCATTTGGCTTGCCAGGCATGGAGTAACGTGTGAACAAGCTCACTTCGGCTGTAAAAGTGCTCGTGGTCGACGATCAACCACTGATCGTCGAGGAGCTTTGTGAATTTATCGAAAATAGCGGCTATCGCTGCGTCCCTTGCGAATCCAGCCGCCATGCCTTGCAGCGCTTCACCGAAGACACGGAGATTGGCCTGGTGTTGTGCGACTTGCACATGCCGGACATGGATGGGATCGAACTGGTCCAGGCCATGCAGAACATCGCGGGCAAGCATCGTGCGTTCGAGGCGATCATGCTCACCGGGCGTGCCGATAAACAGGACGTGATCAAGGCCCTGCGCGCCGGCATCTCGGACTACTACCAGAAGCCGATCGACCTCGAAGAACTGCTCGAAGGCCTGCAGCGCCAGGAAGCCGCATTGGAGGAGCGTCAGAAGGAATTGCACCTGGGGCAACTGAACCTGAAGCTGCAATACCTTTCCGAATCCATCAACGATCTGTATCAGGATCTCGACAAGGTGCGTCGCAGCCCGAGCGTGGCGGACGCGGCCGAGTCGGTCGGCGAGGAGCCTGCGCCGGTGGAAATCCCGGCCATGTTCGATCAGCTCTCACCGCGTCAGCTCGACGTTGCCCGTCTGGTGGGCAAGGGGCAGACCAACTACCAGATCGCCTGCGAACTCGGCATCACCGAAAACACCGTCAAGCTGTATGTGTCGCAGGTGTTGCGCCTGACCCATATGCACAACCGCACCCAACTGGCGCTGGCGCTGTCGCCGAGTAACTCGGTCATGCGTCAGCGGGTCACGGCGCACTGACGCTCATCACTTCATTTACTGTCGCCACCGCCGGACGAGCTGGATTTCGACTCGAAGTATTCCGGGATCGGATGCTTGTTGCTGTCCAGCCAGCGTTGCAGGGCCTGTTCGCGTTCCGCCGGCGTGGTGGTTTGCGGGGTGGGCGACGCGGCGAGACCATTGACCTGCAGCGCCAGCCAATTTTCCGTTTCAGCCTGCTGTGGGGACGAAGGCCCCGGCTCGATGGCCGCCGCGGCCAGCGGCAGCAGGCTCAGGCACATCAGTAAATGGGCTTTCATACTCGACTCCTTACTTGATCGTCACGGGCAGGGCATCGGCGACGGCCGCGACTTTGCGTGCAGGGCTGCGCTTGAGTTTGGCCGCGCGCGCCTGGGCTTCGGTGACTTGCGCGGGGCTCAGGCCCAGTTGGCTGACCACTTTGGCCGCTTGTCCCCAGTCGTCCTGATAAATCAGCAACGTCACCAGGTTGACGGCGGCCAACGGGTCGCTCTGCTTGAGCTCGATGGCCGTCAAGAATTCAAAGCGCGCTTCTTCCAGGCGCGATTGGTTGAGGTAGACCACACCCAGGTCATTGCGGATCTTCTCGTCGGTGGGCGCCAGCCGCGCAGCATTTTGCAGATGGACCAGCGCCTGGGCGTTGTCGCCCCGCGCCACCGCCAATTGCCCCAGCCCGTGTTCACCCTCGGCGGCCATGCAGGTGCCGATCAGGCTGCGGTACAACGGCTCGGCCTCGCTGCGTCCCAGCAAGCGATAGGCGCGGGCCTTGCGCTGGCGCACCTGGGGCAGCGTATCGGGCAGGCTTTGCAGGTTGGCCAGGCTGGCGTGGAGCTTGTCTTCGTTGGCCATGTCGTCGGCCAGGTTCAGCGCCAGGTCCTGTTCCGAACTGGGCTTGGCGCAACTGCCGGGCGACGTGAATGAGGCCCAGGGCGTCTGCCCGTTGCTGGCGCAACCGCCGAGCAGCAGCAGGGCCATGGCGGCAATCAGTGGTTTCATCGGGTGCTCCTTAAAAATGGACCAGGGCTCGGGCGATGCCGATAAAGGCCGGGCCGCCGAGGACAATCAACAATGCCGGAAACAGAAACACCATCATCACCACCGACATCTTCGCCGACATCTTCGAGATGAATTCCTGCAGATTGGTCAGGCGCCGGTCGTCGAGCAATTGCTTGAGCGCCAGCAGGGACTTCATTGCGCCGCCGCCCTGGGTGATCAACTGCTGGAGGATGACGCAGGTGTCGGTGAACTCGTCGACTTCCAGCAAGTGCGCGGTCTTGCCCAGCTCCTCGCCCAGTTCCAGGCCGGAATCGACCCGCGCCAGGATCAGGCGCAATTCGTGGGTAAGGTCGGGCAGCAAGCGTTGCGCCTCGCTGCCCAGTACGCGCAACGATTGTTCAATCGCCATGCCCGACTCGAACAGGATGCGCAGCAGCGGGATAAACGTGGAGATTTCCCTGGCGATGCGCTGCTGGCGGTATCTGGCGGCGGTGGCCAGCACGCGCTTGGGCAGCAGGTAGCCGACGCCCAGGGCCAGCAGCGGGGCGATCCACACGGGTTCCACCTCGGGGAACAGCAGTTCCTGGCCAAGCAGGGTCAAGGCCATCAGTACAAACGGCACGCCGATCTGCAGTGCGGCAAACAGCGAGCGTTGGCTGGATTTGCGCCAGCCTACGCGGTTGAGCAGGGTCTGCGTTTCGCTGTCCAGGCTCACCGAGCCCTGGGCCAGCGAGCTTGCGCCCAGTAGCCGGATGAGCGAGCCGAGCCTGGCTTCGCTGGTGATGCGCCCCTGCAGGCGTTCCGTCACCCGGCGCTCGCGGCGCCGATGCTCCAGCACCTGACCGCCCACCAGGACCAGCGCCGCGAGAAACAACAGGGCACCCACCAGAAGCACCATCTCAGACACTCCTCAACATGCGCCACATGGCGAACGTGCCCGTCAGGTCCATCGCGGTGGCAGCCAGCAACATGTGGCGCCCGGTGTCGTCATTCCACATGGTCATCAGGTAGCCGGGGTTGACCAGGATGAAGTAAGCCACCATCAAGATCGGCAGCCCACCCAGCACATAGGCGGTCATGCGGGTTTCGCCGGTCATGGCCTTGAGTTGACGCGAGGCCTGTTCGCGCTCGCGGATCATCCTGATCAGGTTTTCCAGCAGTTCGCTGGCATTGCCGCCGTAGCGGTGGTTGACCTTGAGGCCCAGGGCGAACAGGCGAAACTCGTCCTGTTCGTAGAACTCGGCGAAGTCGCTGACCGAGTCGGGCAGGCTGACGCCCATGCGCACGTTACGCTGTACGCGGCCCATGGCCTCCTTGAGTGGGTTTTCGACACCTTCGATGCCGCCCAACACCGCGTCGGCCAGGGTTCTGCCGGATTTGAGGCTGCGCACGCTGTGGTCGAGCAACTGCGGGAGTTGCTCGACCATGCGCTGGACGCGGCGCTGGTAACGCCAACCGATGTAAAGGCGCAGCACCAACGGCGGGCCGACGATCATCGTGAACAGGCCCCAGCCGTCGCCCAGCAGGTAGCCGAAGAGGGCGCCGATCACCCACGCACTCAACCACAGGCCCAGGCGGTCGGTGGGCTTACCCAGCCCTGCACGCAGGAACATGCGCTCAAGACCGCTCCAGGACGTGCTCGCTTCGGCGGTCTCGGGCTGCCCGTCGCCCAGGCGTTCCAGCACGCGGTCGGTCTGGGCCTTGCGCAGGCTGTTGTCGAACAGCCACAGCGACAGGCCGATCAGCAGCAGGCAAATAAGCAGCAGCAAGGGTCCGGTCATTCAGCGCCCCCTATAGCGGCAAGGCCGATTCGCGGCGCAGTTTGTCGCCTGCGGGGTGGATGGCTTCGCGCAGGAAACCGAAGCCGGTGCGCCGGTCCAGGCGGAACAGGGTATTGGTGACATACACGTCATCGCGCACGCCGACCACTTCCACCACTTCGCTCACACAGCGGCGGCCATCGGGCATGCGCGTGAGTTGGATGATGACGTCCAGTGCGGCGCAGATCATCTGGCGCAGGGTTTTTTCCGCGACCACGCGACCGGTCAACCCCACCAGGGTTTCCAGGCGCAGCAACGCATCCTGCGCATTGTTGGCGTGCACGGTGCTCATGGAACCGTCGTGACCGGTGTTCATCGCGGTCATCACATCGAGCACTTCGACGCCGCGGATTTCGCCGAGGATGATGCGGTCCGGGCGCATCCGCAGGGCGTTGCGGATCAGGTCGCTGGACCGCACTTCGCCATGGCCTTCGGCATTCGGCGGGCGGGTTTCGAGGCGCACGACGTGGGGGTGCCCCAGTTGCAGTTCGGCAACGTCTTCGATGGTCACCAGCCGTTCACGGGGGTTGATCAACTGGCTGAGGATATTGAGCAGGGTGGTCTTGCCGGTGCCTGTGCCGCCGCTGATCAGAATATTGCAGCGCTTGCCGACGGCCTCCTGGAAGAACTCGAAGATGCTCTGGTCGATGGTCTGCATGGCTACCAGGTCGCTGCTCTTGAGCATGTCCTTGCGAAATTTGCGGATCGACAGACACGGCCCGTCCAGGGCTATCGGCGGGATGATCGCATTGACCCGGCTGCCATCGGGCAGACGCGCATCCACCATCGGCGACGACTCGTCGAGGCGTCGGCCCAGTGGCGCAAGGATGCGCTGCATCACGCGCTCGACGTGATGGTCGTCGATAAAACGCAGGTCACTCTGGTGCAGCAGGCCTTCGCGTTCGATAAATACCCGATGCGGCCCGTTGACCAGAATCTCGGTCACTGACGGGTCGCGCAGCAGCACTTCCAGCGGGCCGAAACCTGTGAGTTCGTCGACGATCTCTTCGGCCAGCCGCTCCATTTCATAGCGCGAGATTGCCAGGCGCATGCGCGTGATGTATTCGGAGACTTTGTCGATGACAAATTGCGCGAGGGATTGGCGCGTGCCTTCGAGCAGGTTCCTGCCCGACTCTTCAATGGCGTCGATGATGTAGCGATGCAGCACCAGCTTCAAGCCGTCGTTATCGCTTTTGCCATTGGCGTTGCGGGCGGGCCCGCCGAAGAGTTTTTCGCCGCTCATCGTCCAGCCCCCAGGATGCGTTCAAACCAGCGCATTGACGGTTTTTCCAGGCCTTCGGAGCGTTTCGCCAGACGCTCGCCCAAGGTGCGCACGGCTTGGGTCAAGGGTTCGCGGGGCGCCAGGACAAACAGGGTCTGGCCCTGGTTTTTCACGTTCAGGCGCAGTTCGGCGCTCAAGGGCAGGACGGCGATGCACTGCAGGCCGAAGCTTTTTTCCAGCGCTTCGGTGTCGGGCGCGCATGACTTGATGTAGCGATCGATCACCAGCTTGGCGTGATCGAGCTTCATGCCTTTGTCGCGCCAGCGGTTGAGGACTGCCAGGTTGCGGCGACAGTCCAGGACGTTCTGGTCGGTGCACCACAGCAGCTTGTCGCAGTGGCTGACAAAGGTGCGCAGCGCTTCGCTGTCCGGTTGCCCGGTGATGTTGACGACGATGTGCTGGAAATGCTGGCGCAGTGCACTGAGCAACATGAACAGTTCGGCCGCGCTGGTGAGCTTGAGCGGTTCGTCGCCGGTGGCGTACGCGAGGATACGCAGGCCGTCCTTGGCCGTGGTGAATGCGCTGTTGATCAACGTGGTATCAAGGCGGCGCAAATGGCGCAGCGCATCGCCGAAATTGAAGGTGCTTTCCAGGCCCAGCAGCGCCAGGCTGTCGCTGCGCGGCAGGCCGAGGTCCAGCACCAGCGTCTGTTGCCCGCTTTTCTGCACCACCATGGCCAGGTGCGTCGCCAGCATCGCGCCGTCGGCATTGCTCTGGGTGCCATACAGCACGGTCAGCCCGCCCAGTTGCGCATTCGACGTGACGGGCGGCAGGCGCTTGCTCAGGCGCCGCACCAGGCCGGCGACTTCGCTGGAGCGTGAGCCGTAGGCAACAAAATCCCGCGCGCCAGCGCGCATGGCGTTCAGCACTAACTGGTTGTCCATGCCGTCGCCAAGGGCGACCACCGCGAGCATCGGCTTGGCCTCCAGCGCACCTTCGATCAATGCGCTCTGGGCCACCACGTTTTCCCGGTCGAGGCCCACGAACACCAGGTTGGCGAAGGTCACGTCCACCAGGGCGAGCAATTCATCCAGCGAGCCACTGCCGGCACTGACCACCTGGCCCAGTGGCGCAAGGGCGCCCTGCAGCCATTCAAGGTCGGTGTCGTTGCGGGTGATTGCCAGAAACGTCTGGCTCAGGCTATCGCTCATTGGGACAGTCCGCTGCGACGGTCGAAGTTGCCGTTTTCGAGGAAAAACATGCGGTACCAGTTCGGGTCGTAGCTGCGCAGTTTTTCGCCGGGCAAAGAGGGCAAGCGAGCGTTGGCCGCCAGCGGTTGGACAAGGTGCGGCGTGACGATCATCAGCAGTTCTTTTTCTTCACGGTTGATGTTGGAGTCGCGAAAAAACGCACCGAGGATCGGGATGTCACCCAGGCCTGGAAACTTGCTGATGGTCGAACGGTTATTGCTGCTGATCAGGCCGCTGATCACGAAGCTTTCACCATCGGCCAGGGACACGCTGGTGTCGGTGCGGCGCACGGTCAGGGCCGGCACCTGGATGCCCTGGATCACCACCGCGTTGCTGTAGTCCAGTTCGCTGACTTCCGGCGCCACCTTGAGGGTGATGCGGTTGCGGTCGATCACGGTGGGAGTCAGGGTGAGGCGGATGCCGAACTCCTTGTACTCGATGGAAATGGTGTCACTGCCTGCGCTGGGCACCGGCACCGGGACTTCGCCGCCCGCGAGGAAGGTCGCGCTCTGGCCGCTCATGGCCACCAGGCTCGGGCGCGCGAGGGTGTAGGCAAAACCGCTGCGTTCCAGGGCGTTGATCATGGCTTTGACGCGGCCGCCGCCAAAGCCGACGTTGAAACTGTCGGTGCTCACCGGCAGTTTGAACACGCCTTCGGAGGGCGACAGCAAGTTCGGGCTGCCGAGGAAAAAGTTGGTGCCCATGCCGAGAAACTTGGTGCTGGCTTCCTTGAGCTTGGTGCGGCTGACTTCGACAAAGCGGATATCGGTCTGTACCTGGCTGGGCAGTGACGGGTCCTCCGACGGCGACAGCGACAGGCTGGTCAGCGCCGACGTAGCCTTGCCCTTGACGAACACCATGCTCTGGCGCGGCGCGCTGGCGCAGGCGGTCCACACCAGCAGGCTGGTGGCGCCCGCGCCGACACCGGTGAGCAGAAAATTGCGGTCACCGTGGACCCGCACATCGGCGATCTTCGGGTCGCCAATCGCCAGGCGCGTAATCGCCACCG
The DNA here is from genome assembly GCF_023701505.1 of Pseudomonas sp. SR18. NCBI lineage: Bacteria > Pseudomonadati > Pseudomonadota > Gammaproteobacteria > Pseudomonadales > Pseudomonadaceae > Pseudomonas > Pseudomonas sp. SR18. Next base: position 149,037 of record NZ_JAMQAU010000017.1, read on the forward strand.
GCGACTGCAGTTCCTGTTGCAGCCCTTCGCCCACCTCGACCACGGCAGGCAACTGGCCCAGGGCGCTGCAGTTGCCCGGCGCCGCCACTGCGAGGCCGACCGACAGGCTCGACAGCATCAGGGCGCAGGCGATGTGCGTGAACAGCGGGGCATAGCGATGGCTCATTCAAGGCATCCTTGCTCAATCACGGGTTTTGCGGCGCCGCTTGGGCGCCGCGAATCACTTCAATGCCACGTCGTACGCTTGGCCCTCCGCTGGTGACGGCGACGGCGACGCGTTTGGGCGGCGCGCTCATGGCCAGTTGGGTGAATTGGTAGAGGTCGCGGTTGGCGCTTTGCAGTTTTTGCGCCGCATCGCTGTCGCCGGCCCAATAGCGGCTGAGCAGTTGCTCGTCGGCGCTGCGTACGGCCAGGCGCAACGTACCGGCTTGCGTGGCGAGCATCAGGCGGCTCAATAGAGGCTCCGGCACGGCGAGCACGACGCTGCGTGCAGCGGCCCGGCGTTGCGCGGCCTGGATACGTTCTTCGGCCGTGACCGGCGGCGGCATGGCGGGTTGGCCATCGTTGGTCAGACCCAATTGGTCGCCGACGCTGAGCAAGCGCATCGCCGGGACCACGATCTGCGCCGACGGCTCGGCGTTGCCCGGCTCCTGGCGCAGAAACAGCAGCACGTCCACGTAATCGCCGGGGCTCAGTTGGCCACCGGCACCCACCACTTCATCGACCGCAACCGCCAGTGCGCGCTCGTCGGGGCGAATCATGCGGGCCAGCGGGCCGCCCGTACTGAAGCTTTCCTGATTAAGCCAAGTGCCCGCGCTCAGGGGGCGCTGCGGGGTGCGGCCGATCGCCTGGTCAAGTTGGGTCAGGCTGCCGGCAGGCACCGTGCGCAGCTTTTCCACGGCCAGGTCGGTTTCGGTCAGCGCTACGAAAGGCGGCACATCGCGCGCCAGCACCACGACCGGGAGGCGGGTCTGGTCTTCGGCGGCAGCGGCGGGTTTTTCAGCAGAAATGACAGGTTCGGCGACGGGGGCGGGTTGGCGGCTCAGCACCAGCCCCCAATACCCCGCGATCAACGCCCCGACCAACAGCACGCCAGCCAGGATCATGCTGATACGACTGTTCATGACGGCTCTCCCTTTCCGGTTGCACTACAGTCCCGCCAATCCAAACGAGTTAATTCGCAACCTGGCTGTGATGAACATCTAACGATTTGGCTATTTGAAGGTAGCTCAGCTAGGACGAAATGCCATTACCTGACAAAAAATTTACCGGAACTAAAGATCCGCCTCCTTGAACGCTTGGTTTTATGACGCCAACTTTGCGACTAATACTTTGTGATTAACTCGTTATTACAGTTGTGAGCCCAGGGTTTGTTGACAATGCTCTAGTGGCACGCCGCATAGATCGTGCTAGAGCCGTACCGGCAATCAGTGGCGCTTTAGGGAGAAGTCATATGTTCCTTGACCTGATAGTGAAGCTTTACGTGCAGACGCAACTGTTCTTCAAACGCAGCGAGGGTGCCTCAGGTATTGAATACGCCATTATTGTGGCGCTGGTTGCCCTTGTCATTGTCGGTGCAGGGACCGGATTGGGCACCAAGATAAGTACCATCTTCACCAACATGTCGACCAAAATGCCGACAGGGACTTGATGCCAGGTTGTGCCAGTCATTCGATCTTTTCCCTCGCAGGTACGGCCATGAGCGCATCTTCTTCACGCCAGCAAATCTTATTGGTGGACGATGAAGAGGACGCCCTGATCGAGCTCGCCGAATCTCTCGAAAACGAGGGATTCGTCTGCTTTACCGCCACCTCCGTCACCTTCGCCTTGCAAGAATTGACACTTCATCCGGATATTGCCCTGGTCATCACCGACCTGCGCATGCCCGAAGAAAGCGGGATCTCCTTGATCAAGCGCCTGCGCGAACACACCTCACGCTCGCACCTGCCGGTGATTGTGATGTCGGGTCATGCCGAGATGGATGATATGAGTGACATGTTGCGCCTGCAGGTGCTCGACCTGTTTCGCAAGCCGATCTACCTGGTGCGGTTGATCGATACGTTGGATAACCTGTTTCCGCTCAAAAAGCATTCATCCTCGTGAGCACTGTGCACCTCGTCAGAGTTGATAACTGAAGCTCAAGGAATACCGCGGCTTGCGGTTGAGGCTGTCGAGAGCCTCGTCCGAGATCGGCGGTTTTTATGCGATTGGCCGCCATTTACCCAGCATATGTTCAATGTCTGCGGCGCCTTTCAGCAGTAATTCGCCGCTGGAACCGGAGGCGCTGCTGTGCAATATCACTTCGCTGGGCAGGCGCACCGGCTTCTTGAACACTACGTCGATTTCCACATTGGCAGCGGGCAGGTGCTCACCGAGGGCCGCAAGTGTGCGCGCCTTGTTCCAGAGTCCATGGGCGATGGCCTGGGGGAAGCCAAACAATTTGGCAGTCGGCGCACTCAGGTGGATCGGGTTGTAGTCGCCGGAGACCCTCGCGTAACGACGGCCGATATTGGTGGGGGCTTTCCAGCGGGTCAGTTCGCTGATCTGCGCAGGAGTGGGCTGGGTGTCATCGGCTGCTTCGCCTTCGAGTTTTACGCCTCGGCAGAGCATCCGGCTCTCGGCTTCCCACAGCACGCCTAGAGCATCTTCGACAGTGGTCACCACCTCAAAGGTTGCGCCCTTGGCGTGAGGTTGCAGGTTTTGCGTGTGCACAGCGATGGACAGCTCGTTTACGCCGCCCAGCGGTCGATGGATGCGAATGCGATTGCTCAGGTGGATCAACCCCAGCAACGGGAAGGGAAATGCCTTGTCCGTGAGCAGCTGCATCTGCAATCCAAACGCCAGGATGTGCGGATAGGTCGCCGGCAGGATCGGGCTGTCGGCAAAGCCGCAGACCTTGCGATACGCCGCCACTTCCCCGGGGCTGACGCTGACCCGACAGCGCAGGCCCTGCTCAGGCAGCGTGCTGCCGGTAATCTTGCGCTTGAGCGCCGCCCGCCAATACAACGGCGGCAGAAACGGAGTATTGCCTAAGGTCTGCCATTCCATATTTACGCTCCCAATAGACTTTGCCCGCACACCCGCAATGCTTGCCCGCTGACCGCGCCGGAGCCCGGCTGGCCGAGCCAGGCCACGGCTTCGGCGACGTCCTGGGGCAAACCGCCTTGGCCCAGGGAACTCATGCGGCGCCCGGCTTCACGCAGGGCAAACGGGATATGCGCGGTCATCTGGGTTTCGATAAACCCTGGCGCCACGGCGTTGATGCTGATCCCGCGCTCCTTGAGCAACGGCGCCCATGCCTGCACCAGTCCGATCAAACCCGCCTTGCTCGCGGCGTAGTTGGTTTGCCCACGGTTGCCGGCGATGCCACTGATAGAGGCCAGCACCACCACGCGGGCGTTGTCGTGTAGGCGACCGCTGTCGAGCAGCGCCTGGGTCAGCACTTGTGGCGCATTGAGGTTGACCGCCAGCACCGCGTCCCAATATTCCGGGGTCATGTTGGCCAGGGTTTTGTCACGGGTGATGCCCGCGTTGTGCACCAGGATGTCGAGGCCATCGGGCAAGTGTTCGATCAACTGGCCGGCGGCGTCTTCGGCGCAGATATCCAGCACCACGGTGCGCGCACCCAGGCGCGCGGCGAGGGCTTCGAGGTCGGATTTTGCTTGCGGCACATCCAGCAGGATGACTTCGGCACCGTCGCGGGCCAGGGTTTCGGCGATGGACGCGCCGATGCCGCGCGCCGCGCCAGTGACCAGCGCTTTGCGTCCGGCCAGTGGGCGGGTCCAATCCTCGACGGGGGTGGCGCAAGCCTGCAGGCGGATCACCTGGCCAGAGATGTAGGCGCTTTTCGGCGAGAGGAAGAAACGCAGCGCGCCTTCCAACTGGTCCTCGGCACCCTCGCCGACGTACAGCAGTTGCAACACGCCGCCGTTGCGCAGTTCCTTGGCCAGTGAACGGCTGAAGCCTTCCAGGGCGCGTTGGGCGCTGGCGGCAAACGGTTCGCTGAGATTTTCCGGAGCGCGGCCGAGGATCACCAGGTGAGCGCTGTTGGCGAGGTTTTTCATCAGCGGCTGGAAGAACTCGCGCAGTTGCTTGAGCTGGTCGGTGTGTTGCAACTCGCTGGCATCGAACACCACGGCCTTGAGCTTGGGGCCGTGTCCGGGAATCCAGGTGGATGACTCGGCGCCGTAGGTGTAAGTCGCGTCAGTGAGTTTGTGGGCAAATGCCTGCACCTTGCTCGCCAGGGCACCACCGCCCAGCAGCAGTGCACCGTCTACCGGGCGCAGGCGTCCGGCTTGCCAGCGTTCCAGGCGTACCGGTGACGGCAGGCCAAGGGCGGCGACCAGACGATGGCCGAGGCTTGAGTTGGCGAAGTCGATATAACGGTCAGACATGGAACGCTCTCCGAAGGCTGGGGTTCAAAGGGTTGACCATCCCAGGGTAGCAGTCGTTCGACTAGGCTCAGTGATCAAGCCCATAACAGACAGAGGGAGCTTTCCATGACTCAATTGCGCCGTGTAGCGATCATTGGTGGTAACCGCATTCCGTTCGCCCGTTCCAATGGCCCGTACGCTACCGCGAGCAACCAGGCGATGCTGACCGCCGCGCTGGAAGGCTTGATCGAACGCTACAACCTGCACGGCCTGCGCATGGGCGAAGTGGCCGCGGGTGCGGTGCTCAAGCATTCGCGGGACTTCAACCTGACCCGCGAATGCGTGCTGGGCTCGCGCCTGTCGCCGCAAACCCCGGCCTATGACATCCAACAGGCCTGCGGCACCGGGCTGGAGGCGGCATTGCTGGTGGCCAACAAGATTGCCCTGGGCCAGATCGAATGCGGCATCGCCGGCGGGGTCGACACGACGTCCGACGCGCCGATTGGGGTGAATGAAGGGCTGCGCAAGCTCCTGCTGCAAGCCAACCGCAGCAAATCCATGGCGGATAAATTAAAAGTCCTGTTACAACTTCGTCCCCATCACCTTAAGCCCGAACTGCCGCGCAATGGCGAGCCGCGCACCGGTTTGTCCATGGGCCAGCACTGTGAGTTGATGGCGCAGACCTGGCAGATCCCCCGCGCCGAGCAGGACCAGCTTGCACTGCAGAGCCATCAGAAAATGGCGGCCGCCTATGCCGAAGGCTGGCACAACGATCTGCTCACCCCGTTTCTGGGCCTGACCCGCGACAACAACCTTCGCCCCGACCTGACGCCGGAAAAACTCGCCGCCCTCAAGCCGGCCTTCGAACGCAGCGAAAAGGGCACGCTCACCGCCGGCAACTCCACGCCGCTCACCGATGGTGCATCCCTGGTGCTGCTGGGCAGTGAGGCGTGGGCGAAAGAGCGGGGCTTGCCGATCCTGGCGTACCTGCGCGACGGCGAAGCGGCGGCGGTGGATTTCGTCAACGGCGCCGAAGGCCTGTTGATGGCGCCGGTGTACGCGGTGCCGCGTCTGCTGGCGAGGAATGGTCTGACGTTGCAGGACTTCGATTACTACGAGATTCATGAAGCTTTCGCAGCTCAGGTGTTGTGTACGCTCAAGGCCTGGGAAGATGCGGACTACTGCAAGACCCGCCTCGGGCTGGACGCACCGCTGGGTGCCATCGACCGCAGCCGGCTCAATGTGAAGGGCAGTTCCCTGGCCGCCGGCCACCCGTTTGCCGCCACCGGTGGGCGCATCGTTGCCAACCTGGCTAAATTGTTGGATGCAGCAGGCAAGGGCCGTGGGCTGATTTCGATCTGCGCCGCGGGCGGTCAAGGCGTGACGGCGATCATTGAGCGTTGAAACTGGCATATTGGATGCATTCTTAAGCAATCAACGGTCGGTAGCCCCTCCCACCGGCGAGCCGATTGCCGTATAACGAGTGCCATACGCGTATTTGGTAATAAAGGACCCACAATAAAAGCTGATGAAGACTCCTAAACGCATTGAACCCCTGATCGAAGACGGTCTGGTCGACGAAGTGCTGCGCCCTCTCATGAGTGGTAAAGAAGCAGCTGTTTATGTGGTGCGCTGCGGCAACGAATTGCGTTGCGCCAAGGTTTACAAGGAGGCGAATAAACGAAGCTTTCGTCAGGCCTCCGAATACCAGGAAGGCCGTAAGGTCCGTAACAGCCGTCAGGCCCGGGCCATGGCCAAGGGCTCCAAGTTCGGTAAGAAAGAAACCGAGGATGCCTGGCAGAACGCCGAAGTGGCGGCGTTGTTCCGCCTGGCCGGCGCGGGCGTTCGCGTGCCCAAGCCCTACGACTTCCTTGAAGGCGTGCTGTTGATGGAACTGGTGGCCGACGAATACGGCGATGCGGCGCCGCGTCTGAACGACGTGACACTGGAGCCGGATCAGGCGCGCGAATACCACGCCTTCCTGATTTCCCAGATCGTGCTGATGCTGTGTACCGGCCTGGTGCACGGTGACCTTTCCGAGTTCAACGTACTGCTGACGCCTACCGGCCCGGTGATCATCGACCTGCCCCAGGCGGTCGATGCGGCGGGCAACAACCATGCGTTCAACATGCTGGAGCGCGACGTGGGCAACATGGCTTCCTACTTCGGACGCTTTGCCCCGGAGTTGAAGAAGACCAAGTACGCCAAGGAAATGTGGGCGCTGTACGAAGCCGGCACCTTGCACCCGGCCAGCGTCTTGACCGGTGAGTTCGACGAGCCGGAAGAGTTGGCGGATGTGGGCGGCGTGATCCGCGAGATTGAAGCGGCGCGGCTGGATGAAGAGCGCAAGCAGGCGATTCGAGCGGCAGACGATGCGCCATCTAGCAAAGTGCCGGACGAGCCACCGCCGCCGCCCTGGATGCAGTGATCTCAGGGTAGATGAGGTTAAAAATGTGGGAGGAGGCTTGCCTCCGATAGCCATAGGTATCTACACAACTTCCCGTGGATACTGAATCTATGGCAACTGGGCTGTTGTGGTGAGCGGGCTTGTCCCGCGCTGGGCTGCGAAGCAGCCCCATCAAAGCCACCGCGTTTTTTCAGAAAAACCAAGTTGCCTGGTTTTGGGGCTGCTGCGC